>NC_019695.1:4210528-4511280 GCF_000317125.1 Chroococcidiopsis thermalis PCC 7203 | reverse complement strand
TGGTGGCTGCTACGCTATTTAGGACACGAACGAGTTGCCGTGTTAGATGGAGGGTTTCAAGGGTGGCTAGCGGCTGGTTATCCGGCGACGTCCGATGTTCCCATAGCAAAAGCTGGTGAGTTCATCCCCAAAATGCAATCAGGGCAAGTTGTGGACAGAGAAGCGGTAAAAGCACGCAAGAACTCGCCAGGAGTAGCATTAGTCGATGCGCGAGAAGGCGATCGCTATCGTGGCGAACGAGAACCGATAGATCCAGTTGCGGGTCATATCCCAGGCGCAGTCAATTATCCCTGGCAAGAGGTAACAGACGATCGCGGCTACCTCAAGCCTGTCACAGAACAACAGCAGCGCTGGAAGGATCTAGATTCATCATCAGAAATTATTGTCTACTGTGGTTCTGGCGTGACTGCTTGCGTCGATTTACTCTCGCTAGAATTGGCAGGAATTTCCATAGGTAAACTTTATGCAGGCAGTTGGAGCGATTGGATTAGTTATTCTGAGGGAGTAGGGAGTAGGGAGTAGGAAAAGAGAGCTGAGGGGGCTGAGGGAGCTGAGGGAGAAAAATCATCAACTACCAATTACCCATTACCAATTCCCGATATCAAATGTATAATTCACGCTAAAAAATGAATTATCAAAACCAATATTTGGATCGGAGGAATTGCCAAAACTCACACCACTTTGAAAGCTGATTTGGCTTCCACGGGATACGGCATAAATTATGCTACCGAGAATTAGGTGGTAGGTATCATCGCGATCGCGTTGCGTGAACTTTGATAAAGCGAGTAGATATTCTAAACTGAGCTGGAGGCGAGGGCTGATATAGTAAGCTAGTTCTGTAGATAAAGAATTGATCGCGCGACTGCGGGTGTCTGGTTCGGCAAATCCTAGACGAAATTCATAGACTGAATTTAACCACAATTTATTTGTTATTTTATCTTGGCGCTGGAGGGCTAGACGTAGAGCGTGTTCGTTCAAAAAGCGATCGCCTGTCTTGGCATCAAATAAATATTGATTGTTCCAGCCAATTTCACCAAACATCCGTGGTGTAAGTTTTTGGCGTAAAATTGCCCTTAACCTTAATTTATTGTAATCAGCTCGGTCGTGTTCTCTATACCGAACTAAACCACCATCAATTGCCGTAAACAAACTTGTTTTCGCTCCTAGCTTGGGCGCGATCGCAAAAGTTAAGTTAGTGGAAAATAATCCATCATCAATTGCATCAACTGCGGAAAAAATATTAGTTCCTTGGAAATAGCCAACCTGCCCTAGTAAATGTGCGATGGGTTCGTCAGGAGGAGACTGTAATTGTTGCTCTTGTAAACGCAGAACTCCTAGTTCTGGATCTCCTATTTGTTCGTTTTTGACTGAAGCGCGATCGCTTAATGTTGTTGCTGGTGATGGTGCTTTTTCATCCTTTAGAGGGGCAGCAATTATTGGATTTGAAGAAAAAAAAAGCAAATAGTGCTACTTGCCATACTTAAGATCAAGCTAGCTAGTACCGATCGATGAAAATCACAGCTAAGTGGGTCAATCCCGCCGTTGTTAGTTTTTGAGTTTCCACAGGTGAACTTCGCTTGTGTCAGTGGGAATTCACTCCGCTTAGGTTGTTGAATTGTAAATTTAAGTTTGAACACGGTAGAAACAAAAATTAATAATACACATAATTGCGATCGCAATTATTTATCTAGCTCTCAGTTAATCCTTAAGCTCCTAGATCGCACATCAAGATTAGTTGAAAAAAATATCAATCTATAACCGCAAAATTACGGGATTCATGAAATTAAGTTAAACTTTCAACTCAGAAAAAATACTCAATAGCAATTCATAGGCTAATCCTATAGCAATCATAAATGAATCGTGAAATCGATTGTCCGTGTAGAGACGTTACATGTAACGTCTCTACACGGAAACTTGGTGTAAAACTAACGGTTACCGTATAAATCCTGTTTTTATTTGCTTGCAATTTGGGCATTCTAAATAATTGAAGTACTTCGATACTTAACCGTTAACCATTAGATATTGACTACCAATTCCTAATTACATGTCTCACCGATTCATTCTTTTCATCTCAATTTTGCTATGGAGTGCTTCTGCACTACCAAAAGCAGCCCAAGCAGATACAGTTTTAACCCGCGCTGAAATTAAAAGCCTACGCAATCTCGTACAATTAATGCCTCAAAGCCAAACTGCTCGTCCAGCAAAGGTGGCTGATGGGATAGTTCCAGGAGATGCATTATCTACGGGTCGAGAGGCACTAGCAGAGCTACGTTTTAATGATGGCTCTTTAGCAAGAATTGGCGAACAAGCCCTATTTCAATTTTCTGCTCAAAATCGGAATTTAAAACTATCAAATGGTACTGCATTACTGCTGATTCCTCCCGGTCGAGGTACGACAGAAGTATGGACACCAAACGCAACAGCAGCAATTCGCGGTTCTGCATTATTTATTCGTCATATTTCCAATAGTAAGACTACCGTAGTCGGCGCATTAACAAATAGCCAGATTGAAGTCGTTAATCAAAAAAACTCTCAGCGACAGGTATTGAAAGCAGGTCAAATAGCAGTCGTTGTTAAAGGTAAAATTACAGCGCTTTACAACTTCGATCTAAAAACATTTTATGAATCAAGCGACTTAGTAAGTGGATTGAATCTCAATAAAAAAAGCGTGACTGCCACTGATATTGCGATCGCCCAAGTACAAGCTGAAACGAGTGCCGCCGTTGCCGCGCAGTCACCGCTAACGGGTGAAAACACTATTGTTAATCCTAGCTTTGTCCGTAGTTCAGACTCGCCGTCACCACCTTTACAACAAAATAGTCATAATTTACGGATTAACACTTCTGATTCGACTACAGACTTGATTGACAACGGTACAGTCATTCTCGATCGCTTGGAAATTTTACCCGACAATTCTGAATCTGCTTCAGATAATGATTCAAGTCCGATAGGCGATCGCGATGGTTCTACCAAAGATGAAGATCGTCATCTCGATAAAAATAATAATGGGATTGGTGATGGGAATGGCGGTGGCAGAGATCGTCATCCCGATAAAAATAATAATGGGATTGGTGATGGGAATGGCGGTGGCAGAGATCGTCATCCCGATAAAGATAATAATGGGATCGGTGATGGGAATGGCGGTGGCAGAAATAATAACCCTGACAAGAACGATAAATCTCGAAAATAAATCTTAAATCTCAAAGAGATTATTGGCGATTGAGAATTAAATCAAAAGAGACGAAAGATCGCCAGAGAAAGACTTACACTTTCTCTTCTGAATCAACTTCTTCTACAATTTCTACTGTATTAGTTGATTCCCGCCAAAATACCGTACTTGCTTCTAAATCTTCTGAGTCAACTTCTGCGGGGGTGGCAACAGCTAGTAAGTCATCGCGATCGCCAAAGTTATCATTATTAGTACTATCAGTACCAGTTAAATTTTGTAGCGCAACTAAAGCTTCTGAGGCTGATTGATAGCGCTGCGTATAATCGTACCGTACCATTTTACCGATAAAAGTTGCTAACTCCTGGCTCACTTCAGCTTTATCTAACCACAGTACCTCACCCGTTTGCGGGTCGAGTTGAAGTTCGTGAGGTGCAAATCCCGTTAAGGCTTTAATTAATAACATGCCGACTGCATAAATATCGCTGCTGTAGAAAGCACGACCTGCGGTTTGTTCGGCAGGAGCATAACCTAAAGTGCCAATGCTAACTGTCAAGTTAGTTTGCCCAGTTGTTAGCATTTGATTGCTAACTTGCTTAACCGCGCCAAAATCAATGATGACGAGCTTGCCATCGGAGTGCCGTCGCATGATGTTGCTAGGCTTGATATCGCGGTGAATTGTCTTGCACCTGTGAACGAATGCCAGGATTGGCAGTAAATCTTGCAGAATCGCGATCGCGGCGATTTCGCTCACAGGCTTGCCAGGTTTGAGTTCCCAACTGAGGGGATGTCCGTCGATCAACTCTTGAACTAAAAAGAATTCTTCACCTTCTGCAAAATAGGCAAGCAACTGGGGAATTCGGTCGTGTTTCCCTACAATTTCTAAGGTTTCTGCTTCAAGTTGAAACAACCTGCTAGCCATTTGTAAATGCTGGGGATGATTGCTAGAAGGTTTCATTCGCTTCACAACACAGAGAGGTTTGCCGGGACGTTGTAAATCTTCTGCAATGTAAGTTTCACTAAACCCACCAGAAGCTAAAACTTTGGTAACTTGGTAGCGTCCGCTGAGAATTTTTCCCGCCGTAACTAATTCGTGTGGCAGTAATTTTTGGATCTCGTCTTGTTGGTTGTCTACCTCTGGGGATTCTAAAACAGTGGTATTTTCTGTAACAGCAGGTTTGAGTTGAATTGTCTGGCGGCGATCGCTCATCGTTGCGATCGTCAAGTAAGAACCACCACACAACACAATTGTTAACATCGGCACGGCAGTGGGTAAGATCGAGTACTGATATGTAAAGACGGCGTAACTGATACCACCCCACGCGATCGCAATTCCGATTGTCCATCCTAGTTGAGAGCTGAAGCACTGAGTTTTTGCTAGCACAATTGTCGTTCCAGCGGCTAATAGCAACACCAACAACCCCTGGAAAAAAGGATTGGGAATTGCCAAGGCGAGCGCTTTTTGTTGTAACCGCGTGGCGATCGCATTCGCTTGAATCTCTACCCCTGGCATCGGCTTGGGATACAGCCAGCTGTAGGAAAAAGGTGTTTTGTGAAAGTCTTGCAGCGAAGCAGCTGTTGCGCCAACAATCACAATCTTATTCTGAAAATAACGCCCCTGTTCCAGGTATGTGTTCCAATTCTCGGTATCGAGGACGTGCCAAAAAGGGATATATTCAAACGTCCCCGCAGGTCCATAGAAATAAATGCGATCGCCTTTAGAGGAAGTAGGGGCGCACAGCTGTGCGCCCCTACAATTACGAATCGAAGATGCCACCGCTTGCTCAAAAGAGGGCATTTCTACCCCCATAGCCGCATAATTATCAAATTGCTGTTGATATTTTGTTGCCAAACTTAAAGGAAATTCGCTAGAAAATCTGTGAATTTTGCCATCTAACTCTAGGGGGAAATTGACAAAACCAACTGACATTGGCTTCGTCCACAAAAAACGAACTGGCTTGGTTAGTTGAATGATATTACCTTGGCGCAATTGCGATTGCTCGTACTCCGCTGCTAAGGTGACTTTACCAGCGTAGCGTTGTAACACTCTTGCAAATTCGCGATCGTCTGTACTTCCATAACTGCTGGGAGATGCGAATACTATGTCTAAAGCAACAGCACGCGCTCCTGCTATCATTAATCGATCGATCGCTTGAGCATAAGCAAGTCGCTGCCAGGGCCAAGCTTGCAAGGGCTTGAGAGCGGCATATTGTTGAGGGTTAGTTTGATAGTATTGTTGAGGAATTGATAAAGATTGCTCGTCAATTGTCAGGATAACAATATCCTCTGGTGGTACAACAGCGCCCCGAATTTCAAAAAATAGCGCCTGGGTTTGGTACTCCGTCATTTGTACTAATGTCCCATTAGTGGCTGTAGCTACTGCCGCAGCCACTCCCCAAAATCCAGATATGAGTCGATCCCACTGGAAAGATCGTAAAGACTTACTCTTCTGAAGCAGCGATGGTATCTTTTGTACATCGGACAGTGTACGATCTTGTCCCATATAGTTATGTCAGACTGGGAGTTAGAGGATAGGGACAGTCAGCAGGGGGCTTCTGATTTGGTAACTTTCAAGTTGCGACTAGTTACCATACACTAGACAGCCCAACTTAACTCTACCGATCGCCCTAGTTTCTTTTTTGACTGCCTGACCCTACTAGTTTAGAGTTCCCTATCTAGGAAGAAAACCTGTCTCATCCAATCGGAATTTATGAGAATTTTAAGCACGATCTGGCAATTTCTGCGATCGCTAACTGTCGATCTTGGCAACTACGTTCGGTCTGAACTGTGGAAACTACCAACCAACTGATAAAATTAACTGCGAATTTAGTTAATTTAAGGGTAGATGTTAAAAATAGGTGTTGCGCTTAAGCTAACCTGGTAAAGGTTTAGCAAGCATGGTTTAACCTTTAAGACGAGAGGCTCACTAAAACTTAGGAAGGGTGAATGTAAAATCGATTGAGATCCATAACATACAATTCATAAAATGATGCATAAAAAATTGTTATAATTGAGAATTCGACGTTAAATAGTTTTTGGAAAATTTCTAGGTATTAAATTTCTATGCCTTGTTCTATGATGAACCGTCTGTCTATATTTGTAGACGGGAACAATATGTTCTACGCACAACAGAAAAATGGTTGGTTTTTCGACCCGCGAAGGGTGCTGGAGTACTTTAGGAAAGAGCAACCAGATACAGTACTAATTAACGCCTTTTGGTACACTGGATTGAAAGATCCTCAAGATCAAAGGGGTTTTCGGGATGCACTCATTAGTCTGGGATACACCGTTCGTACTAAAATTTTAAAAGAGTACTACGACGATACCTCGGGTCGCTATTCGCAAAAAGCGAATTTAGATATAGAAATTGTAGTAGATATGTTTAATACAGTAGATCAGTACGATCGCGTAGTTTTATTTAGTGGTGATGGAGATTTTGAGAGAGCTATAGAATTATTAAGGTCAAAAAATACTCATATTACAGTTGTATCTACAGAAGGAATGATTGCAAGAGAGTTACGGAATGCTACCGATCGCTACATCGATTTAAATGATATTAGAGAATCCATTGAAAAAGCTGATTATTAGATAAGTGGTGCGTGGTGCGTGGTGCGTGGTGCGTGTTTTTTATACGATTACTAATAGCTAAAACAGGGATAAATGTCTGGTAAATCTATGGACAATCAATGGGGAACAGAGCGGGTCATAATTTTCGATACTACGTTGCGGGATGGCGAACAGTGTCCTGGGGCAACGTTGAACGTCGATGAAAAATTAGCGATCGCCCGTCAACTAGCTCGCTTGGGAGTAGATGTGATCGAGGCAGGCTTTGCTTTTGCTAGTCCTGGCGATTTTGAGGCAGTGACAAGAGTTGCTAAAGAAGTCGGAACGATTGACGGACCGATCGTTTGCAGTTTGGCAAGAGCAATCAAAGCTGACATTAAAGCCGCAGCCGAAGCCTTAAAGCCAGCCGCTAAAGGCAGAATTCATACATTTATTTCCACATCAGATATTCACTTAGAATATCAGTTGAAAAAATCGAAAGCCGAAGTCTTAGCGATCGCTGAGGAAATGGTGGCTTACGCTAAGTCTTTTATGGACGATGTGGAATTCTCAACTATGGATGCTACCCGCACCGATCCAGAATACTTGTATCAAGTTTTGGAACGGGCGATCGCGGCTGGAGCAACAACAATCAACATACCCGATACTGTCGGTTACACGACTCCGAGCGAATTTGGGGCATTAATTAAAGGTATTAAAGAAAATGTTCCCAACATCGATCGCGCCATTATTTCCGTCCACGGTCATAATGATATCGGTTTAGCCGTTGCTAACTTTCTCGAAGCCGTAAAAAATGGGGCAAGACAGCTAGAATGTGCCGTTAATGGCATTGGCGAACGGGCTGGAAATACAGCGTTAGAAGAAATTGTGATGGCGCTGCACGTCCGCAGGCAATACTTCAACCCCTTTTTAGGTCGTCCGGCAGAGTCAGAAGCACCGCTAACTAATATTGATACGCGGGAAATTTACCGCACTTCTCGCCTAGTTTCTAACCTGACAGGAATGCTAGTACAGCCAAATAAGGCAATTGTCGGAGCAAATGCTTTCGCTCACGAGTCTGGCATTCACCAAGATGGTATTCTCAAAAATAAGCTCACCTATGAGATTATGGATGCTGAGTCGATTGGTTTAACAAATAACCAAATCGTCTTAGGCAAACACTCCGGTCGCCATGCTTTTAGTTCGCGCTTGCAAGAATTGGGCTTTAACCTGTCAGAAACAGAATTAAATAAAGCTTTCTTACGATTTAAAGACTTAGCGGATAAGAAAAAAGATATTTCCGACTGGGATTTAGAGGCGATTGTCAACGACGAGATCAAAACGACTCCAGAAGTTTTTCATTTAGAATTAGTCCAAGTATCTTGTGGCGATTGCACTCGTCCGACAGCAACTGTCACCTTACGGACTCAAGATGGTGAAGAACTGACCGATGCAGCGATCGGCACGGGACCCGTGGATGCTATATATAAGGCGATCAATCGGGTGGTAAACGTCCCCAATCAGTTAATCGAATTTTCCGTCCAGTCCGTGACGGCGGGAATTGATGCAATCGGGGAAGTCACGATCCGACTGCGCTACGAAGATAAAGTCTATTCCGGTCATGCAGCAAATACAGACATTATCGTTGCTTCTGCCCAGGCATACGTCAACGCCTTGAATCGGCTTTATGCGGCATTGCAGCATCAACAGCAACGCGATCGCTCGTTAGCATAGTTTTAGATCCCCCCAACCCCCCTTCACAAGGGGGGCAACACGATCCCCCCAACCCCCCTTCACAAGGGGGGCTAATAGTAAGTAGGGTGGGCGTTGCCCACCTTTACTGTAGGTTGAAGATTGCGTTCGATAAAATATGCCCACTGTCCGACTGCGACATTCAGTCAATTGGTATTCGGTCAATTTGAGTTTGTTTGCCTTGTTAGTACTGCTAATTGCGATCGCCACAGTACTATATACATCTAGCGAACGTAACTTTCATTGGTGGATCGATTGGTATTACAAAACTATCGAGGTTGCTAGCGCCTTTCGTCAATCTCCCATCGCAGGCATTAGCAACTTTTTGCAGTCGCTAGGAGCAGAACGAAATAAAATTTACACTCTGCCATTAGTGCCATTTATCCTACTATTTGGCGAGTCGCGATTAGTCTATCAAATTGGTTTAGCACTCGTTTATTTACTACCCTTTTCCCTGGTAATGGGAGGTTTGGGGACGCGATTGATTGCAGCCAATTCTATAGCTGTTTTTTGGTCAACGGCAATTTTTAGTTTATTAATTCCTATCAATTGGATACCAACTTTTCTTGGCATTCCAGATACGGGAGGGGCTGTATTAATTGGGCTAGCAGTTTGGATTTACTTGCAAAATATGAGGCTCAAACGTTGGTGGCGCGTGCCAGCGATTGGTGTCTTATTAGGAGCGGCGATTCTATTTCGTCGTCATTTTGCTTACGGGGCGATCGCTGTTTTAGTTGCAATGTCTCTGCAAGCATCGATATTTTTCTGGACTGCTAAACGTATAAAACCACAATTAGCGTGGCAGAAATTGCGGCAAGTTGCAGTAAAGATTGGGCTAATTGCTATCATCTGTTTTATTACTCTTGCGGCGATCGCTTGGCAGTTTACTTATAACGCGCTAGTTACAGATTATCGAGGGCTGTATGCTTCTTGGAGTTTCCCAATTGATACAATTGTCGAACTCTATGCTGCTTATTTTGGCTGGGCAACGCTCATACTTGCCGCACTCGGATTTCTAGTTGGAATTGTGACTCGTACTCTGTATCTTCCAGCATTTAGTTTCATCTGGCTGTTTGGCGTAGTCTCAGTAGTAGAATGGTTGATTCTCTTGCGCTATGCCAATGTGTTTTATTGCCTCCATTTGTCCCCAATTGTGGTACTAGGGTTAGCTAGCGGTGTTTGGACGGCTTACTTGAAACTCAAGGGAAATTTTCGTCATCTCGCTCTGGGCATAGTTGTTTGTTACCTCGCGAGTAATTTAGCGATCGCCCTAACTCCCATTGGCAATTTCCAGCATTCACTTCGTTCCCTATGGACGTTGAATATTCCTCCCTTAGTCCGGGCAGATTACGATGAGGTGATTCGGTTAGTCGCTTACTTACGTCAAATTGCGACTAATAAAAAGCCAATTTATATTGTTGGTTTCCAGCGGTTGCAGCTCAACAGTGGTATGGTGCGGGCAGTCGAACGTAGTGTATACAAACAAAACGAGCGAGATAATTTACTGTTGCTAGGCGTGCCTCAAGTTGATTCTCAAGATTTTTATCCTGTAGAAAGACTTTTACAAGCAGAGTATGTCGTTATCCCTCACCCATTACCAAATTTTGAGAGTGACTTTACTAAAGTTCCAGTGGTAGGGGAGTGGCTACCTCTGAGAGAGCATGATGTTGTTACAGTTGTCTCTAATGCTTTCCGGCAAAATTGGGAAATAGCCAAAGATTTTCAGCTTTTACCGATACAGTTTCGCTTAGCTGATGGTGCTGTTGTGAGTATTTATCGGCGTTTGCGTCCTACTTCCATAGAAACAGCAATCCACACCCTCGCCACCATGCAACAGAGAATTGGGCAGCGTCCAGGGGGACAGTTGGATTGGATGAGTTTGAGTCATCTATGGCAAGACAACAAAGTGACTAAAAACATCACCCGTAGCTATAGATTATTAGCGTATTCCGTCCCAGGAAGAGGAACGCAACCAATATCATTTTTGTATTTGGGAACTTTAACTAACCGCACCCAAGTCACAGGTAAAGTGACTCTATTTGGCAAAACCTGTAATGGTGCTACGCTCACTATAGAAATGCGCGATCGCCAAGGTCAACTCGTCAGCGCGATCGCATCGCAATCTTTCACCCATAAGTCTCACAAACTTCAAGTATCATTGGCTAGTCACAATCCAGAGCCAGCTTATTTATTATTAAACGTTCAAACGAGTGATAAAAATGATTTAATTAAAAGTTGTATTGTAGACATCAATTCTTTAAAAATATCTAACTTCTGACTCCGGACTTCCCTCTTATGGAAAATCAAAGATTAGAAAGAGAAAAACAATTTCACGATGCTTGGGCTGCGGCAATTGATGTTGAGGGAATTCGGGTAGCAGACTATTTTGAAGCTTGCACGGCTCCAGAAAATAGATTTATTCTCAGACAGATGGGAGACGTGCAAGGAAAAAAAATCTTAGATTTAGGTTGTGGTGCAGGCGAAAACAGCGTTTATTTTGCTAAAAAAGGGGCGCTATGCATGGCATCTGATTATTCTCCAGGTATGGTAGAAGTTGCTTTAGATTTAGCAGCTAAAAATGGTGTAAAAATCGAGGGACGAACGATGGATGCATCTGCTCTAGATTGTCCCGATAATTCTTTTGATTTTGTTTATGCTGCCAATTTACTACACCATCTTCCCGATCCTCGCGCTGCTATATTGGAAATGCATCGAGTTCTTAAGCCTGGCGGAAAAGCTTGCTTTTGGGAGCCGTTAAAACACAATCCCATTATCAACGTTTACCGTCGCATCGCTACTAAAGTTCGTACGGAAGATGAAATGCCGCTCGATATTGCGATCGTTAAGTTTATCGAACGTAATTTTTCTCATACCAATTACGATACTTTTTGGATTGCCACACTCTGGATATTTTTGCAGTTTTATTTAATAGAAAGAGTCGATCCAAATAAAGAACGTTACTGGAAAAAAATAATTATCGAACATCAGAGATTAGCTCCAGCCTATTTACGTTTAGAAAAGTGGGATAAGCTGCTGAAAAAAATCCCTGGCATGAAAAGATATGCTTGGAATTTGGCAGTTGTGGCAACAAAATAATCAGTCTAAAAAGACGAACCTGGCTGTTGCAAAAACTCTTCTTCTTCTGGGGTAGAGACTCGCTCTAAAATTTTGTTGCGGTGGGGAAAGCGTCCGAATCTTAAAATGACTTCGCGGTGACGCAAGGCATAGGTAATTGCATCAGCACTATCAGGATCGTCGCTCAGCTGTTGAAATAGAGCTACAGAACGATTTTGATCCTCTAGATTTTCGCTGTGTTCAAAAGGACAGTAAATAAACCAGCGTTGTACGGGTAATAATTCGCGATCGTAGCCTTGGGCTACGGCATACTGTGCGGTAGATAGGGCTTGCCAGTCAGTCGCGAAAGCTTGAGGTTTACCGCGAAACATATTGCGAGGAAACTGATCGAGCAGCAAGATCAAAGCCAGACAGCTGAGGGGAGAACTTTTCCAGGTGTCTAAATTCCCTGCTGCGGCTTGTTCGTAATCGCTCAGAAAGCGGGCTTCCACTTCTCGATCGAATTCAGGCTTTTTAATGAACCAAATCTGTCTTGGTTTTCCATAACTAGCCTGTTCGGGAGTACCAAACCAAAAATCTAAAATTCTTTTTGCCTGTTCTGATGACATGGCTGACAAACAACTCTATTGATTCTTACAAATCGCTTGCCTCATTTTCCGCATATTTTCTGGTAATTCAAATTGCATCGCTTGTTGAATAAAAATCGATGGAATTGGAACGTTAGGCGTAGCTTGTACGGCATAAGTGAGTAAAGTGCCAATTCCGCAATCTTGCAGGTTTAAATCTGCTGTAAAGTCGGTGAAAGTACCTTTTTCCATGCGAAACTGAATGCGCTGCTGGACTTCCTCAAACACGTTTAAATAGATTTCAACTTGAGCAGTGAAAATGAGAAACGCTTTGCGGGCAACTTGATATAAGCGCTTCACCTCACCTCGCTGCAAGACTTCGCTCTGGATCACGTCGGGAAAATATTGTACCCAACGAGGATAATCGGTAAGCTGCTGCCAAACTTGCGATCGCTGCATTGGTAGATACATACATGCTGTCACAGCCCCGCCCCATGTCGAATGAGGGCGCGTTTGAACTAAAATTTCCCCCCGCATCAAAGCTGTTTGCTCTGTCTGACCGAGCGTCGTACCTATATACATTGCTGTCATACTAACTTCGTTATTCCTCACACTTATGCACTTAGCGATCGCAAGCAGTATACTGCTTACTCTACCTATAGTTTTGTTAAGAGATGGTGAACATACTATAAAGGTTCCCCAAATTTTGCCAAAAGCGATCTGTTTGGGGAGAATTCGGAATTTGGAATTCGGAATTCGGAATTATTTCTGTTTTAGTTTTCGGGTGGAGGTGACGAGAATACCAACAATTTCTGATGCTTCAGTCAGTAAAGGCTGAAATTTGTTGAGTTTAACCATACCAGATTCAATGAGGATTTCTAACCAGTACTCAGTTTCACGGGCTTCTTTGAGTGCAATTTCTACTGGAGTTTAGACTAACCAATGACAAAATGACTCAGCAGTACTGAGTTGACAAGCTACCCAGCTAAAAATACAAAAACTCAAAGGTCAAGCTGACTTTGCTGGTGACTTTTGGCGTTTGGAAGTAGTCTTTTTAACTGTAGGATAACGAATTCTACGCAGTCGTGGTTTGCCACTAGCCCAGCCTGGAGACTTTCCACGAGGTTTGGGTACAACGGCAGGTGTACCAATCACCCCTAAAACTCCGCCCATAGCCTGAGCAACCCGTCCTGGGGTGAGTTTAGCTTGGGGCTGTTGCCAAGGTAAAGGGTTGTCAGTCACAATATCACGGGCTAACCAAAGTTGCCAGGTCATCAGTGGTAATAAGTCACTCCAAGACTCGCACTGTTGTGGAGTATTTAGCTTTGGAAGAGTCCAATGTAAGCGCTGCTTGGTAAAACGATACCAGTGGTCAATAGCAAAACGCCGCAGGTACAGTTGCCAAAATTCAGACAATTGAGGCATGGAGAGTCCAAGCCATACAAGCCATAAAGGTTTAGCGGGATTGGCTGCATCTTCATTCAATCGTTGTACTTGAATTAAGTGCATTTTTATCTTGTGAGATTGTTGAAAGTGAAGATTAAGCCACAAACACAACCGTAGCCACCCCAACTTTGGATCTTTGACCTCTACGAACTGGTCGGCTCTCCACCAAGTTTCGCTATCGTTCAGCTTAAATTTAGCGCCGTGAATCCGAGGACGACCCACTCCTGTATAAGCTCCTGGCTCACCATAAAGTAGACGATTGGAGCGCAAACGGAACAATTTATCGGCGGCAATATCTGCTGTTTGCGTGACGAAGCTGGCACAACCGTACTCTGCATCCCACAACGATAATGGGCGTGTTGGCAGTTCTTCACACACTTGTTTTAATTGGGAAGCCGCTTTTTCAATTGGGTTAGTAAAGCTGGTAATGCGTTCATGTAATAGGGGTAATGCCCAACTTCCTTCTACTTCTGGAATCCAAGCTATAGTACTATATCCTTGTCCTAAGGTTACTGGTTTTGAACCGGACATGGGTTGTGCTTGATGTTCGTAGGTACGTTCTTTGAGAGTGAATGCTTCTAGTCTTGACCAAGCCGTGTGGTCTCCCGCTAAAACAATTTGCTGTGTATGCGGAATTTGTTTGATGTAAGACTCCATCAACTTTTCTCGCGCTGGCTTGCTGTCTGACAATCCTTCGTAGATGCTAGACCACTTTCGTCGAAACACAGGAGCCAATGATAATTCAACGAATGATTTTACACTACGTGTGATTAGTACTGCATCCATCAAGTCAAATAAGACATCCTTGCCGTTCCCCAAAATTGTGTAAGTACCTTGCCGAAATTGTTTAAGCTGATCGATAGTCATCTTGGTCAAGCTAAGTTTTTTCTCTAAATCTCAGCATTGACCAAAAAGTGGTCGCCTCAACAGGACTGACCGCTTTTTTTCTTGATTTAGTCTAAACTCCAGTTTCTAACTTGCTCAAAAAATCTTTGTCTGATTGTGCCGATTGCGCTTCGCGGACATTTGCACCAACACTTGTACCGCTCCTCAACAGCTGCCTAGATAAAGTTCTACATACTCCTGGCTTTTCGTCTAAAAAGCTACAAGCCTTAATCACTCTAATTGCAAATTTCTGTGTTCTCTCAGTAATAGGAGTATAGTTATTCATGTCTAAATCTAAACTTAAGGTATAATTTTATACTATATATTTAGATTCGTCTTGAATTCCAAATTCCGAATTCCAAATTCCGAATTCCGAATTATCTTGGAACAGGAACTTGATTTAATAAATTAGTAATTAATGTTTCAATTTGAATGCCATCGAGTAAACTTTCTGGTTTGAGGATGAGGCGGTGACGCAGCAGAGGTGGAGCTACAGCTTTGACATCATCGGGGGTGACGTAATCTCGTCCGGCAAGCCATGCGGCGGCTTGACTGGTTTGCAGCCAAGCTACGGCACAACGAGGGGAAGCACCCAAAGTTAAATCGGGATGTTGGCGCGATCGCTGCACCAGAGCAAGGAGATAGTCTACAATTGGCTCTGCTACTTGTACCGATTTGACTTTCTGACGCGCTTGTAAAACCAACTTCACGTTAGCAACGGGTTCGATTTGAGCAATATCTAGCCGTCGAGATTGAAAACCCTTTTGGCTGTTCAGCAGCATTTGCTTTTCATGCTGGCGATCGGGATATTCTACCGTTAATTTGAATAAAAATCTGTCTAGTTGGGCTTCTGGTAAAGGATAAGTTCCCTCAAATTCCAAAGGATTTTGCGTGGCGATCGCCCAAAATAATTCTGGTAGCGGCAAGCTTTCACCATCCAAAGTCACTTGCTGTTCTGCCATTGCTTCTAATAAGGCGGCTTGTGTTTTGGGTGGCGTGCGGTTTATTTCATCTGCCAACAAAACTTCAGTAAATACGGGTCCCTTTTTCAGCGTAAAACTGCGACTGTTAAGGTCGAGAATATTCGTACCTGTGATATCGGCAGGTAAGACATCTGGTGTCAGTTGCACGCGGCGAAATTCTGCTTGAATAAGTTGCGCCATCACTTTCACCAGCAGAGTTTTTCCCGTACCTGGTACGCCTTCTAAAATGACGTGTCCTCCCGCTAGCATTGCCACCAATAATTGTTGTACTAATTGAGATTGACCGACAACAACTTGGTTGAGGGCTTCACTGAGGCGATTTAATTCAGCGCGGAGTTCGGGCATGAGAAGGGGTAAGTAGGGATTAGAGTAGGGGCGCACAACTGTGCGCCCCTACTGAAAGAAACGTGATAACTAATCAGGTTTAACATAACTGCGGATGGTGCGCCATTGTTTTAACCAATTTAATAGGTCTTTGTCACTGGGGCGGCGCTTTTGCCCATGCAGCCGCAGCAATTGTTCGAGTTCAGTAGGCGATCGCCCCGTTTGCTGTACCCATGCTTGAATCAGTGCTTGCCGTTCTAAGGGAATTTGTCCGAGTCCCAAGGCTTGCTGGAGTTGTTGTTGCTCGGCGTTACCAACTGTATCTATGACAAAATTGCTGGCTTGGGCTTTTTGCAGCACTCCTGCTAAAGCTTCAATATAAGCAGTGCTATTGTCTGCGATCGCTGTTTTGAGAGTAGCTGGTTGCCCGAAACGACGATTGCTAGCCAGAATAAACACAAATAGCACGATCGCGGTTTGAAACAGGGCAGCAGCTAAGGGTCTTTGTGCTAAATAAGATAGAAAATCTCTTTCACCCGGTTCTCTTACCTCTTTATCTCGGTAGCCGTGAATGTATTCGTCTACCCAGAGCGATCGATCGCCTTGAGTCACAAGTTGAGCTAAGTATTTATAGTTATTGGGATAGTCTTGGTAGGCATTTGCTGCTAAATAAGGGGTGACACAGAATATGACCTGTCCTTCACCAATTTTTTCTTGCCATACAACTGCACCATAGCGATCGCCCAATAGCGATCGCTGTTGCTGGTTTATCCCTGCTCTGCGCCGCGTATCGATTTTAATGTTAATTAACTCGTTGTTTTGTTGCTTGGTGCTGAACTCAGCTGGTGTGACTGGCTGGGGTACGCCCAAAATTATCAAAGTGTTGCCTCGTTCTACCCACTGCTTTTCTACGTAATTCAAGCCAGAATTTGGTTGGCTGAGGACGCGCAGCAATGTTATTTGATTTTGTTTGCTTAACTCGCTGGATGGCTTTTGCCAGCGCTTGACAGGCGTGCCTCGGTTTTGCATGTATGCATACCAAGCTCCATATCCATCGGGACTGCGGCTATAGGTAGAGCCAAGACGCGAAGGATTATTGGGTGCAGTAACTAGACTGAGAAAGACGATTGCCGCGATCGCGATCGCCCCTATCCACCATCGACGATGTAGATTTTTCACGCTCCACCTACCAGGAAAAGAATTCGCAGCTATACAAACTCAGTCTGCCCCGGCGGACGTTTGTGTAGTGCCATTCTAGTCTGTGCGCCTAATTGAATTTGTGCAATAGATCTATTCTTGTCTGGCAATATCTCGATATGCCTGCTGACATCGTTCAAATGTTTCTGATAAGACCTCACCATCGCTAAAGCATAATTGCTCGTGGGTGGTAATCAGCGTGCGGTAAGACTGAAACTGGGGTAGTTGTTGAACTAATTGCAAGTATTCTCGATCTGTGCGGCTGGGTTGATGGCGAGCGATCGCTCGTTCGTGCAACAGATGTAACGTTGCCATATACAAACAGCGACAAGCTTCGCGATAGTCACCTTGATGGAAATAAGCTTGCGATCGCTTTAGCCAAGCTTCGACTGGCATTTCACTGGTTTTAGAAGTCGTCTTTCTACCAACAGCACGCCTAGTCCTTAATTCTATAAAATAAGGCTCCAAGCGTCGCCATACATACCTCACTAGCCACAGCAACAAGGCAATTGCTACTATCCAGGCGATCGCTTTTAATCCCTCAACTACCCATGAAGGAATTCCTTCTGGCAACTGGGGAATATTTTTATTTAGCCTCATCGTTTGGAGTTCGAGCCATTCCCCTACCTGTTGCTGTAGCTGAGATAACTGCCAACCTATGTTGCTTTTTTCAAATTCGCCTTCTTTCATTGGGAGTCGGGAGTTGGGAGTCGGGAGTTGGGAGTCGGGAGTCGGGGAGGTGAGAGGAAAGAGTAATTTTTGACTTTTGACTTACCCATTACCCATTACCAATTACCTTTTCTTCAGACTTTATCAGTATCCACCCTGCGATCGCTAAGATAGCGCCTAGAACGAGAAAACTGATATCCCAAATTAACTCATTAGTCCCTGGTTTGACATGGTGAATGCCGAGAATTTGATGGTCGATTAATCCCTCAAAGAAGTCGAACAATCCTACGCCTAGCAACAAAGCACCAAAAAAAGTTTTGCCCGACCAAAACACGTCTTTTTGTTCGCCTGCCCGCCAGAGTAAAAATATTCCTAGTAAAGTTAATATCCACGTAGCAGCATCGAAAAAGCCATCCCACACCATGTTAACTTTCATTTCTGCAACAGTGACAGTCGGTCGAACGCTGCTGAGCATATGATGCCATTGCAAGATTTGATGGAGCAATATACCATCAAATAGTCCGCCAGTTCCCAACCCAAGGATAATTCCAGATGCAATTAAAGGGTTGCGCTGCGTGCGAAGTTGTTTCGCTTCCATTTTCAGTCCTCTGCGACAGTTCTTTTCACAATGGCAGTCCACTACGTGAATTTCTTCTGTCTGATGGTGAAGATAGGAGCAGCGATCGCCAATTCCTACAAAAAAAACCAATACAAAAGACTGAAGGGAAGATATTTCTCTCCTTCAGCTTCTGAAATGCAAACTAACTTGCGTATCTTGTCTTGACTCAAAAGAATAGATACTAGAAGTCTAAGCAGCGAGTCGGTATTGCCCACCTTACCATACTTCTATCCCTTCAGTTTTGACTTTTGACTTTTAACTTTTGACTTTTTCTAGTAGCTTCTAGAAGATTCGCGGCGGTTATAGCTACCTCTACTGTTGCTAGTTCTACTACCACCTTCCTCGCGTGGCTTGGCTTTATTTACCTTCAGCACTCGTCCCATCCATCTAGCACCATCTAGCTCCGAAATAGCAGCTTCTTCTGCGTCTTCTGTTTCCATTTCAACGAAACCAAAGCCACGCGGACGACCGCTTTCTCGGTCTATAGGTAGCTGTACTCGTGTCACAGTGCCGTAATCGGCAAATACCTTAGTCAAATCTTCTTGGGTAACGTCATATGACAAGTTACCTACATATATGGACATTCCTACTCTCTCCTGAGTCCGAATCGTTGTCGAGATGACGGTTCGGAGGAGCATCTGAATTAGCAAACACAAACACAACTACCGAATCTACTCTCTATTTTAGAGTAGCATAAAATCGCTGTAACTTATACTGGCTGCGGGAATGATTAGTTTACTTTCCTCAAATGATTAGTATTACCTATGGTGCAAACCTTGCTAGCTCGTTCACATTTTGTTACAAAAGGAGAGTATGGATAACTTCTACAATCGCGTAAACTTATGTTTGGCGGATTAACTGGTTTTACTAATCCTACTGGCACTGATTGGGGCGAGCAAATGCTCAACACTGTTGCCAGCAAGACAATTCGTCACTTATTTACACAAAGTGAGTCGGTAGAAGTTGCCGTTCGTTGTTATCCTTCGAGTAAACTCTTGCAAGGTAGCATTGATAGCTTCAAGATGAGCGGTCGCGGTTTGCTGATCCGGCGTGAATTTTGGGCAGAGGAGATGTCGTTTGAGACGGATGCTGTAGCGATAGATTTCAGCTCTGTTCTAGGTGGTAAACTTGCCCTCAAACAACCGACTCAAGCTGTAGCTCAAGTGACGCTATCAGAAGAAGGAATTAACAGGGCGTTTGAAGCAGAACTGGTGAAAAAACGCCTGCTCAATTTGACTTTACCTAGTTTGACTGAATTATCTGGTGGCAAGCCAGTCTCGTTTCAGGAAGTTCGGGTAGAGTTATTGCCGGAGAATGAAATTAAGATCTGGGCTAAGGCAGACTTATCTCAAGAGGAATTAGTACCAGTTAGCCTCACAGCAACTTTAGGTATTGAACGGCGGCGACGAGTACAATTTCAAAACCCTAAATTTGAAGTAGAAACGCTACCAGAATCTCAACGAGAGACTTCTCTGGCTTTAGCACGAGCTTTGGCAGAAATTCTGAATAATATGGTCGATCTCGATCGCTTCGACTTAGATGGCGTTACCATGCGGCTAAACCGCCTAGAAACTAAAGGCAAGTTGTTAGTTTTTAGCGGCTACGCTCAGATCGAGCGCGTACCAGGAAAACAATAGAGCGTGTAGACTAGCTCTACACGCTCTATTGTTTTAGCGTCCTACGCCAACGTAGTAGAATCCAGCTTGTTGTAGAGCTTCGCGATCGAGGTAGTTACGACCGTCAATCATGACGGGGTTAGTCATCAACGATGCCATCTTGTTGTAGTCGAGATTGCGGAATTGCTGCCAATCAGTGACGAGGACTAGAGCATCGCAGCCATCGGCAAGGCGTTCGGGATCTGTTTCAACCAAAACACCCGTTAGCCCGTGACGCATTCCAGATTGGGCAACAATGGGATCGTAGGCTTTTACCTTTGCTCCTAAGCGGTTGAGATGCTCGATTAAATTGAGAGCAGGAGCATCGCGCATATCATCAGTATCGGGTTTAAATGTCAGTCCCAATAGTCCGACTGTTTTCCCTTTGAGGATCTTGAGTACCTGCTGGAGTTTTTCTACTGCAATTAAACGCTGGCGCTGGTTAACGCTCACAGCAGCTTTGAGCAGATGAGTATCGTAGCCGTAGTCATCAGCAGTATGAATCAGCGCTGAAACATCTTTGGGAAAGCAGGAACCACCCCAACCAATGCCTGCTTGCAAGAACTTATTACCAATGCGGGAATCTAAACCGATACCTTTAGCAACTTGGGTCACATCTGCACCGACGCGATCGCAAATATTGGCAACTTCGTTAATAAAGCTAATTTTAGTGGCTAAAAATGCGTTTGCTGCATACTTAATCATCTCTGCCGAACTAATATCGGTGGCGAGAACTGGTACGGGGGGTAAAGACTTGTCTTCGGCGTACTGGCGCTCGATAATTGGAGCGTACAGCTCTTGCATCATGGCGATCGCTTTGGAGCTGCTACCACCCAAAACAATGCGATCGGGGTTAAAAGTATCGTATACGGCGCAACCTTCACGCAAAAACTCAGGATTGCTTACGACATCAAATGCAGGGACGCTTTCCAAAGTCGTGACTTCGCCACCACCAGCGCCAACTAACACCTTCTGGCGTTCGACAATGCCATCGAGAACGATCATTCGTACCCAGTCACCAGAGCCGATTGGCACTGTAGACTTGTTGACAATTACTTTATAACCACCATCCAAATGAGCGCCAATGCTGCGGGCTACAGCCTCAACATAGCGAGTATCGCTTTCTCCAGTTGGTAGCGGTGGAGTGCCTACGGCAATAAATAAGATCTCCCCATGTGCCACTCCGCCACCGATGTCTGTGGTAAACTCTAACGTCCCTGCCTGCATTGCTCCTGTCATGATCTCGGACAGCCCTGGTTCAAAAATCGGAGACTGTCCGGCTTTCATGAGCTTGACTTTCTCTTCATTGTTGTCCACGCAGATGACATGGTGTCCGATGTGAGCTAAGCAAGCACCCGTAACTAAACCGACATAGCCTGTACCAATGACGCAAACACGCATATACTTTTGTCCTCAACGGTGTATGGGTGATAGAAGTTTAAGATGTGAGCTTGGGTATGGAGTGCGAACGATGCAGATATGAGCGATCGCCCCTTCTCCTAGCTAGACAAATAGTTACTAGGAATTACTAGCAATTCCCGCCTCGCTGTAAGTTGTTGGCTGGGGTTGCTGCAAGCGCTGCCGAAAATCTTCTACTGTCAGTTTTAATCCTTCTGATAGAGGCAAAGTTGGTTCCCAGCCCAGCCAGGTTTTAGCACGGGTAATATCTGGGCGGCGACGGCGCGGATCGTCTTGTGGAAGGGGCGCAAATTTAATTTCTGCTTGAGGG
The DNA here is from genome assembly GCF_000317125.1 of Chroococcidiopsis thermalis PCC 7203. Lineage (GTDB taxonomy): Bacteria > Cyanobacteriota > Cyanobacteriia > Cyanobacteriales > Chroococcidiopsidaceae > Chroococcidiopsis > Chroococcidiopsis thermalis. Next base: position 4,489,671 of record NC_019695.1, on the reverse strand, counting down.
TTTACCAGATGGCGAACTGCTTCAGCTAGTTCTAGAATGGTATACTCGTCTGGATTGCCTAGATTGACAGGACCAATTTGCTCTCCATTCATCAATCGCATTAATCCTTCTACCAAGTCAGACACGTAGCAAAAACTGCGAGTTTGAGAACCATCACCATACACCGTCATCGGCATATTCTTCAAGGCTTGTACGACTAGGTTACTCACAACTCGTCCATCGTTTTCTAACATGCGGGGACCGTAGGTGTTAAAGATCCGTGCCACGCGAATATCGACATCGTTTTGTCGATGGTAATCAAAGGCGAGAGTTTCAGCAATGCGCTTGCCTTCGTCATAACAAGAGCGAATGCCAATTGGATTGACGTTCCCGCGATACTCTTCGGTTTGCGGGTGGATTTCTGGATCGCCATAGACTTCTGATGTAGAAGCTAGCAGAAATCTTGCTTTGACCCGCTTTGCCAGTCCTAGCATATTCAACGTTCCCATCACATTAGTTTTGACGGTTTTAACTGGGTTGAATTGGTAGTGAACGGGAGACGCAGGACAAGCCAGGTGATAAACTTGGTCAACTTCTAGGCGAATTGGTTCGGTGATGTCGTGACGGATTAATTCAAAATAGGGATGATCCATCCATTTCAAGATGTTACGCTTGTGTCCGGTGTAGAAGTTGTCTAGGCAGATAACTTCATGTCCCTGTGCCATTAATCGGTCGATCAGGTGAGAACCTATAAATCCAGCGCCGCCAGTGACCAAAATTCTCATAGATTTTCTTGTTAGTTACAGCAGTCTTAACTAGACTCGTTAAGTATTTTTATCAGAACTGTGCTTCTGTGACAAACGATCTGTGATGCAATCGTGCATACAGAAGTTCGATTGGCAGTGCCGAACGGAAAAGTCGAGCATACCAACACACATGCTTAGTTGATTATTCCCTAAGTTAAACAAAAACTAACGATCGCTAGTTACAAAAACCATGATAGTAGGACAAAATTCACGAAATCTAAAAATAATCTTTATAAAATTTGTGGTATTTATGTGCTATACGCTACCAGTTGTCAGGTATCAGCAAGAGAGTGACTAGTGGCTGGTGACTAGTGACTAGATGAAGAATTCTACTACTAGCCACTAGCTGTAATGATACACAAGGTTAGTTCAAGATTCTGCTGCTCAAATGCCTTTGGGCAGAGGATCGAGTTCGGCTAATGTCATGTGTCAATCCAACTATCGACTATCCACCAGCCACCAGCCACTAGCCCCTCACTGCTTGCTGCTCGCTACTCGCTGAAAAGCTGGCTGGTTGTGGTTCGCCTAGCATGATCAACGAACAAGCGATCGCTCCGATCAACTGGGTTGTCGTGTCGGCGATTGTTAAACCGCCAGCACTCGTTCGTCGCCTAGTGGAACGTATGACGACGAGATCGCAGTCTTTGGCTACTTCTAGAATTGCTTGAGTGACGTTAGGGTGAGGTTTAATGCGAATTTCTGGGTGGTCTGGTAAAGCCAGCTTATCAACCAACAGAGAGAGTTGCGATCGGATCCAAGCGACTCTGCCTGGAGTTGTATTGCGATCGCAGATGTGTAACAAAACAATATGCGCTCCATTTGCTGCGGCTAACAAACTGACAAATCTCAGGACGCTAACCGCTTGCGGTGTAATATTCTCTACTGGGACTAAGATTTGTCTAAATTCTTTGGGCGATTTGAGTAAGCGGCTGACAGCTACCGGACAGTGAGCTGCCCATAAAACGCTATCGATGACATTACCAAATAAGCGGGCGCGTAAACCAGTGCGTTGTCCCCAGCCCATGACAATTAAACTAGCGTGTTGCTCTTTGGCAGCGCGACTAATTCCTTGAGCGATCGCATCGTCAATCCTTAATAAAGGTTCTGCTTCTACTCCTAGTTCGCGGCTTAAGTTGGTGGCATTTTCTAGTAGGGTATCGCCGCGTTTAAAGGCTGCTTCTAATTGGGGTGCATCCATATGAGCGGTAGCTTTGGCGATTGCTAGAGGAAGGATTCTACCCTGAGCTTGGCGAGCGAGTAAAGCTGCCATTTCAATTAAGTATTGCTCTGTCTTCGGGTTATAAACGGGAACCAAGACACCAAATGGGTGTGTTGCCGTTTCTCCTGTACTCCAATAAGGCGATACTGGCTCTGGTTCTAATTCTTGGGAAGCATCGATCAAGGTAGGGGCTACCCGACTCGTGACTAGTGGTCCGAGAGTTGCGGTTACGAGTAACAATACGATGACGCTGTTTAACACCTCTTTAGTCAACAATCCTGCCTCGTAACCTACTAGCGTAGCTGCTAGAGTTGCTCCTACCTGTGGCACTGATAAAGACCACATGGTCAGCATTTCATTCCACTTGTAGCGATAAATCAGTTTGGCAAAATATGCTGCTAAAAACTTACTAACGATCAGACCAGTGACAATAGCTAAAGTTAGCGTGATGGAGTTAATGCTGGCAATGAAAGCGGGAATATCAATCAGCAATCCAAGGCTGACAAAGAAAATTGGAATAAACAAGACGCTGCCGACAAACAGCACTTTTTCTTTGACTGGTCCTTCTCCAACAGCATCGTTCACCGCCAAGCCAGCCAGGAAAGCGCCGACAATCTTTTCTACGCCAATTAATTGAGCGCCCACTGCGGCAAGAAACACTGCTAATAAGACAAATAAAAACTGATTGCCCTGATCGTCGCCCGAACGCTTGAAAAATTCTTTACCTGCGCGATCGAATCCAAACAAAACTACGACTGAATAGATGACCAAAGAGCCAATTAAAGTGGCTAATCGGGTAGCAGAGAAATCGCCCTGATGAATAGCTACACAAATGGCTAGTACTAACAACGCACCAATATCGGTGAAGATAGTCGCCCCAATCGTAACGGTGACAGCTTCATTTTTCACGACTCCCAAGCGGCTGACGATCGGATATGCCAGCAAGGTGTGAGAAGCAAACAGGGAACCAATGAGGATAGAAGTGTTCCATTTACCAGGAAAGAAAATTAGCCCTACTACTGTGCCCATAATTAGGGGAACTAAGAAAGTAAAGCTACCAAAAGTTAACGAGCGATTCCGTGTTTGCCGAAATTGCTCCATGTCAATTTCTAAGCCTGCCACAAACATCAGATAAACTAACCCGATTTCTGGCAGCAAATCCATTGGTGGCGCTCCCCGCTCTAGTACCCGTAACCCTTGGGGACCCAGCACTACCCCTGCTGCTAGCAATCCGACTAATCCTGGCACTTTCAAGAAGCGCTCAAATAGCAGCGGTACGAATAAGATGACTAACAGCAGAATTAAAAATGGAACTATCGGTTCTTTAGTAATGCTTTCAGCGGCTGGCGCAGCAGCAAATAAGTGTAGTAGCCGTTCCATGTGTACCATGTCTGTTCGAGCAGGCAGCGATCGCGCCAGGATAGTAAATAAATGACAGGGAATTATATCCTACCCTGCCAGCGAGTGAAAATTCATTCTGAAGATAATGGACTTTCTCTCTAAAAAATACCTATCTAGAGAGGGATTCATTTAACCACGGTTAGGTATTAACGAGCGGTAATTAACTGTTAGTTGGAGATCGTTGGTGAAAGTAAAATTTACAATTCTTTTTTTATATTGCCAAACTAATTAATTTTCAACTACTGCTATTTTATTTATCTATAGTCTAGTAACACTAGTCTAGTAACACTTGTCACAGTTTGAGTGCAGAGATGCTAGTTAAAAAGAAAATTGATGCAGTAAAGACAGCTACTACTTGAGGCGCAGTTGTCTAGATTGTTAGACTTGGTATATTTAAATACGATACTCAACGAATTCGCTCGAAGACTAAATCTGAAATTAAATGCGAATGCTCCAGCTCAGGGAGTGAAGTTGAAAACTATGAGTGACAGGAGCAGATTGACACTTAACTCGCAAGGCTTCGCACGCGGGTCGCGATCGCGTTTTTCCAAACAGTAGAAATTCACTTTTGACTCTCAAAGGATTGTTCAGAAGATCGAGTTCATTTAAAACCAGCATTACGCCAGAAAAAATATTATTTGCCTGTAGTTAAGCCACAAAAAAATTACACGATTTTTAGATAAGTCTATTTCTAAAAATACACGCAATCGAAAAGATTGCGACATCCATTTTTAAAAAAGTTAAATAAATCAGGTAGAAAAAAGTCAAAATGATAATTTTGAAGACAAATAATTTTGGTCGAAGCTTTTTAGCTAAAATCTGCAATAAACAAAGTTGTTAAGATCGCCCAGGTTGTTTTTATTAAAAAGTAAGTTTAGCAGCGATCGTCCCCATCTTTAGTTATATAAGTAGACTCTAATATAACCTCCCCATTGATAGAGCCATGATTCCAACTTCGGACTGAGGAAAAAACAGCTATAAAAGTGAAAAATATAAATACATAGCACGAATACCAAAAATAACAAAAATTTGTGTTTGTGCCAGAAATATTGTTGATACCTAAAAATAGGGGGTAAGAAAATGGCAGTAGGTCAACACAAGCGAGCTGTCGGTGTGTTTGCCAATCGCCACGATGCGGAAACTGCGATCGGGGAGCTAAAAAGTGCGGGATTTCCCATGCACAAAGTTACGATTATTGCCCAAGATGCAGACCGCAAAGCCGATGTTGCTGGCGTAAACGTTCAAGATAAAAACCAAGCTGGCAACAAAGCCGATGAAGGTGCAACCGCCGGAGCGCTCACGGGTGGAACTTTGGGAGGTATAACCGGTTTACTCGTGGGTCTAGGAGCTTTGGCAATTCCTGGAGTCGGTCCCATTATGGTAGCTGGGGAGTTAGCTACAGTTTTGACGACTACAGTAGCAGGTGGTGCGATCGGTGCGGCTGCGGGTGGTCTTGTTGGTGCTTTAATCGGTTTGGGAATTCCAGAAGAACGCGCTCAAGTTTATAGCGATCGCGTCGATCGAGGCGATTATCTCGTGATTGTCAAAGGCTCCGATGAAGAAATTGCCAGAGCAGAAGCAATTCTCAACCATCGTGGGATTGAGGAATATGGCGTGTACGACGCTCGCGATGTCGATACAACGCCCTCTGCTATGTCTATGGGGAGCAGCTCTACAGGCACAACTGCCGACTATACTCCTGCCGCTACAGGAATGCCAGTTGGTTACAGTGCTGGATATATGCCAGGGATGACTCCAACCGCAGATTATGCACCAGGTACGGTCGCGCCCGGAACTGTCACGCCTACGGCAGATAGATCGCTATATCGTAGAAAGCGTGCTGTAGGTGCATTTACCAGCCGTCACGATGCAGAAACCGCACTTAATCAATTACGGGAATCTGGTTTTCCGATGGATAACGTGAACGTAGTATCCAAGAACGCAGACCGGATCGATAATATTGCTGGTGCAGATGTAAAGAAGAATGTTGGCAATAAAGCTGACGAAGGCGCAGCTGCCGGAGCATTAACTGGTGGCGCTATTGGGGGAATTGGCGGTCTTTTAGTTGGTTTAGGCGCTTTAGCGATCCCTGGAATTGGTCCAGTTATGCTTGCGGGTGCAACAGCAACAACCATAGCTACCGCACTTTCAGGTGGTGCTATTGGTGCAGCAGCAGGAGGTCTTGCGGGTGCGTTGGTTGGTTTAGGCATTCCTGAAGAACGCGCCAAAGTTTACAACGATAGACTCTCCCGAGGAGATTACCTAATTTTCGTAGACGGTACGGAAGACGAAATTCGTCGAGCTGAGTCAGTTCTGCATCATCGTGGGATTCAAGAATGGGGGATTTACGATGCACCCGATGCCGATACTCCTCGCCGGAGCGAATATGCTGCCACAGACACCCGCGACACCGTTCGTGGGGATGATGTCATTGACTCCGATACTCGGCGTACCAATTACGATTCAGGTGTAGTCGATCCTAACGACCCTAAAGTCATCATCGTTGATAAACGCGACTCGACTCTATAAGCGTTGCGGTTGACAGTTGACGGCTGAATGTTAACCGTTAACTGTCAACAGTTACTCAATCAAATTGTTTGAACTACTTTCCATTGAGAGACTGAGAAATGAAAAGATTATTTCCATTATTACTAGGTGGCTTTATTGCCCTTGGTGCATTTGGGTGTGAAGCGGGTGTAGAAAAAACCAGTACCGAAGCTCCTAATTCAGCTAATCAAACTGGTGAGGTAGCTGACACCGAAACTGCTAAGCAGAATCAAGAGGATGCCACTGATGAAATTCGCAGAAAGCAGTTAGACGCTGATATTAGAGCTAGAGAGCAGCGCAACAACGCTACTGGGGGAGATGCTCAACGAGCTGACGCAGATTTGGAAAGCGAAGTCCGTAGCAAGTTAGAGGCAAATTTACCTGCAAGTCAATTAGCGGTTGAAGCTGAAGACGGAGCCGTGAAAGTTTCAGGTACAGTACCGACTCAAGAGCAACTCGATCGCATTGAGCCATTGGCGAGGGAGATTAAAGGGGTACAGCAAGTGAGCGTTAATGCCCAAGTTGCCCCAGCACAGCAAAAACCAGAAAGCTAATAACTTCAATACACCACTATGCGATCGCCTCTTTACTATCTTGAGTAAAGAGGCGATCGCTTTATGGTCATGGATTTAGATTTAGATGATCTTGGCAGCTCGCAGACCGAATAATAAACCTACAGCCAGAGCGAAGAATCCACCTAAAAAGCCGATGTAAGCAATAACTCCCAACATTTCTGTAATTTTCCCAAAAATAACTAAAACTATTGAAACATTTATTGAGATAGAATACAGCCTACAGACGATTGGTAGTTGGTAATTGGTAATTGGTAATTGGTAGTTGCCCCTCCGCCCCTCTGCTTCCCTGCTCCCTCATAACTGATATGCATGTAATTGACGTAAATATTCCCCAGCAGGCTTATAAGATCGCGATCGCAGCGCCAGGATTGGATCGTCTAGGTGAGTTGATGAGCGAACTCAACCTGGGGAAAAAGGTTTTGCTGGTTTCTAACCCAGCGATTTTCAAACAGTATGGGGAAAGGGCGATCGCTTCTTTGCAAGCGGCTGGTTTTGATGCCACTAGCTGTATTCTTCCAGCTGGAGAACAATATAAAACTCTCACTTCAGTTCAAAAAATCTACAATGCAGCCCTAGAAAAGCGCTTAGAACGGTCTTCAACCTTGGTAGCTTTGGGTGGTGGTGTGATTGGCGATATGACGGGTTTTGCCGCTGCTACGTGGCTGCGAGGAGTTAATTTCGTTCAAGTTCCTACTTCTCTACTAGCAATGGTAGATGCAGCCATTGGCGGGAAAACTGGCGTGAATCACCCTCAAGGCAAAAATTTGATTGGGGCATTTCATCAACCAAGATTGGTTCTCATCGATCCGCAAGTCCTGCAAACTCTCCCTGCAAGAGAATTTCGCGCGGGAATGGCAGAGGTAATCAAATATGGTGTGATTTGGGATGCAGAGTTATTTGTCCAAATGGAACAGAGTAAGCGCCTAGATCAAATGCGCTATTTGGGTGCAGATTTACTTCAGAATATTCTCAACCGTTCTTGTCAAGCAAAAGCTGATGTGGTGAGCAAGGACGAAAAAGAAGCAGGACTGCGAGCAATTCTTAATTACGGTCATACTATCGGTCATGCTGTAGAAAGTTTGACTGGTTATCGTGTCGTCAATCACGGGGAAGCTGTAGCGATAGGAATGGTAGCCGCTGCTCAAATTGCTGTAGCACTAGGAATGCTTTCCTCTGAAGATGCTATTCGTCAAGATGCATTGATTCAGAAAGCTGGTTTGCCTACACAGTTACCAACAGGGATAGATATTGAAGCAATTATAGATGCTTTGCAAACTGACAAAAAAGTGAAAGACGGGAAAGTAAGGTTTATTTTACCTACCCAAATTGGTGCGGTTGAGATTACCGATAAAGTGACAGCAGATCCAGTTCGCCAGGTGCTACAACACATGCGATCGGTTGGAAAATAAATTGCTTAAAATAATTGAAATTTGCCACTGCGCTTGTATTCTTGAAATTTTTTGAATATGGGCATATCTGTTAACATTAAAGGAGGCAAATGCTTCAAATCAAAAAAATCTAATGCCAACGATTCCCCATCCAAACAAGCTAGACTTCCCTCCCACTCGGTAGCGTGCAGAATTAGAATAAAGTTTTGAACGCGATCGCCATTTGAATATGCTACGGTTTCTATTTTAGGGTTAGAACTGAATCCCACCGCTTCAAAGCGTTTAACATATAAAAATGTATTGGTTAGGTTCTAGAAAGTACCAAAATTGCTGGTCGGAATGCTTCTTAAATATTTCTGAGATTACCGCAAAATTAAAAATAAACCGATCGCCTTCACTGCAAAATTATTGAGTTTGTTTCGTTTTAACTTTTAACTTTTGACTTTTGACTTACTTAACGTTTTGCTACCTTTAAATACGCTGTCGGATCTTCTGCTACCCAGCCTAAATCAGAAGCGTAGCGGATTTCAAAATGTAGGTGAGGTTGAGTAGATGTAGGACTACCTGTAGTCCCTACTGCCCCTATTACCTGCCCCGATTTTACAGTTTGACCAGCTTTAACTTTTAGATCTCTCAGTTGAGCGTAACGGCTTTGTTTACCCTCTTGGTGGTTAATGACGACTAAATTGCCATAAGCCCCTTGTTCGCCAGCAAAAGCCACAGTTCCCGCCCCTACTGCTTTCACGGGGGTTCCAACAGCAGCTTCTAAGTCTAAACCACTGTGAAAGAAAACTTTTCCCGTACTGGCATTCAACTGCCAGCCATAAGCCAAAGCTACTGTCGCTGCTTTTGGCAAAGGATACTCTGTTAGAATCCCTTTGGCAGTATTAGAAGGCGGCTGGGGCGACCAGTTCACCCCAGGAACGAAAACCTCTTTGGCAACTGGTTGACAGCCGTTGGCTTCAAACAAGACATCAGAACGAACTTGATACCTTTCGGCTAGCTGCTGCCATGTTTCTCCTGGCGTGGCATTGACTTTGATGCCGTTATAGGGAGGAATAACTATCTTACTGCCAACTGGCAACTTTCCCTTTGGCAGATTACGACTTTGCAAAATGGGATTCATTCCGATCAGAGTAGCTGGAATAAGATTGTATTGTCGAGCTATGCTGTCTAAAGTATCGCCTGGTTTGACTGAATGGCGAATTAGGCGAGATAAAGCAGCTGGGGGACAAGTTGTCGTCTGACTAGTGCCGTTCGGATTGGCTTGAGCCATTATTGGAATAACACATTCTAAAAGTGTTGCTAGTAGGAGTAGCCTCCAGCACGAAATCTTAAGGTGGAAGGCGTGTAAGGCTATTGCTCGATCGCACTTAGTAATTAGCATCTACGTTTCTGGCTATAGGCGCAAAATTTATGGGTTTGTCGTTAAAAACACTGGCTTTCTCTTCTACTTTACTTGTCTTGGGTGGCAGTGCTGGTTTTTGGGGCAGTCGCTATGTCGATTTGCACTTCTCTCCCCAACCAAACACGATTTCTGTTGCCGTACCACCAACTACTTCAGGAGGACAAACACCGTCAGTGGGAGGATTAGCAGTCGCAAGCGATCGCAATTTTATCGCTACTGCCGTCCAGCAAGTGGGACCAGCTGTCGTGAGAATTAATGCGACCCGTAAAGTTGCCAATCAATTACCCGAAGCATTTAACAATCCTCTATTCCGCCGCTTTTTTGGCGGACAGAAACCGATCCCCGACGAAAGAATCGAACGCGGGACTGGTTCTGGATTTATTCTCAGTCCTGACGGTCGGTTATTGACCAATGCCCATGTCGTCTCCGAGGCAAGAACGGTTCAAGTCACGTTGAAAGACGGTCGCACATTTGAGGGCAAAGTTGTCGGTGTCGATCCGGTCACGGATGTTGCTGTTGTCAAAATTAACGCTCGTAATTTGCCGCGAGTCAAGCTCGGTAACTCAAAAAATTTAATTCCCGGGCAGTGGGCGATCGCGATCGGCAATCCTTTAGGCTTGGATAACACCGTCACGATTGGCATTATCAGCGCTACCGACCGCACGAGCGCCCAAGTTGGCGTACCGGATAAGCGCGTTACATTTATTCAAACTGATGCGGCAATCAATCCTGGTAATTCTGGCGGACCCTTATTAAATACTGAAGGGGAGATCGTGGGTGTCAACACGGCAATTCGTACCGATGCTCAAGGACTCGGTTTTGCCATTCCCATTGAAACTGCTGCCCGCGTTGCCAATCAGTTATTTAGCAAAGGACGCATTAGCCATCCTTTTTTGGGGATTCAAATGATCGATTTAACCCCCGCATCAAAAACTGAAATCGCTCAGGAAACCGATTTAAAGGTTGAAATCGATTCTGGCGTACTCATCGTGCGCGCGATCGCTAAATCTCCGGCGGCTCAAGCTGGGCTGCGGGCGGGAGACGTGATTCAAAAAATCAACGGCAAGACGGTAGCTAAATCGTTACAAGTTCAAGAACAGGTGGAATCAACGACCTTGGGAACAACTTTGACACTAGAAGTCAATCGCCAGGGTGCGATTCAGACTTTTCATGTCAAACCAGGCGCTTATCCCGCCGACGAACTCAGTTAGGCTATCAGCGCTTAATCTCCACCATTAGACTCTTGAGGCGAGGTAGCGGCATCAGCTAAATTTTCTAGCTGCATTCTTTGTTCCATTTGCCGCAGAAAATATCCTGTCATCATGGCTGATGCTAAAATTCCTGCTAGATTCTCGCGATCGGTCACGATTTTCACGTTGAATTGCTCTGAAGGTAACATTCCTACCAGCCCTTGGACGTTTTGGGAGATGATTTGTTGAATGTCTGGGCTGACAGACTTAGCAACGCGGGCTAGAATTTCCGGCGATTGCTGTTGGAGATATTTCAACAATGAGTTAGCTTGCGTTTCTTCGCGATCGCTCAAAAAGTCAGGATTAAAGGTCATAAGCAGTGTCTTGTTGCTGTAGTATCGAATCTATGGGATTGAGGATTTTTCTATACTAAAAACTAATAACTAAGTGCTAACATTTAGCTATTGTAGCTTTCACGCTATGGCAACTCATTTTCTTTACCTGCGCTGGGAATGCGGTTTGCTTTACCGCTCGGTCAAACTTTCCTGCCTGGGTAAGAGCTAGAACCATTTTTGGTACGTCAACTAATCCCGATCTCTAGATCCAACACTCGCGTTTCGGTGTTTTCTCAGCTAGAGCTAGACCTGTTGCAGGCAAACCTTGCGGACTAAAATATTAATTTTTTTTACTGATTCATTAAATAAATTGTATCAGATGTTTTGAGGATCGAATAGAGAGTTTACGTCCTCAGAATAGAGCAAGATAGTAAAAAACTAGTAACAATCGGCAAAATGAGATTAACAACCGCAGAATCGAGCGATTTTACCTGAAACAAGCTAGAGAAAAGAGATATTTGCCCTAGTCCTGATGTTTGCTCAACGAGATAAATTACTTTCAATCCCCTCAGCTATCTTCTAAATCGTCAGCCAACTCTAGCTGCTGATACTTAGATTGCTTGCGTTCCTGCCCCAGAAGTTGCGGTAGTTGTTCGACTTGGAAGTATTGATGAAATTTTTCGGTTAATTGAAGTAGGGAGGAGCGAGAATCTGACTGGCGGCGTTTGCGGACGAATCCTTGTTCTACCAATTCTTGAACGTGTTGGTAAGCACTAGAGCCGCGCAGCTCGACGAGTTGATTTTGAGCAATTGGGCTGTGAAGGGCGATCGCTGCTAACGTGCGTAAAGCCCCGACTCCAAGTTCGAGAGGAATTAACCTCTGTACCAAGTTTTGAAAACCAGAGCGCAGTTGCAGGCTGTAACCTGTAGGTGTTTCGACAACCTCTAAGGCGCTGTCGCGACGGGCGTAGTCTTCAATCAGTTCGATCAGTCCTTCTTCAGCCGTAGGGCGATCGCACTGGGCGTATTCGGCAATTTCTGCGACTGATAGCGGTTTGCCTTTTAAGTAAAGAATTGCTTCGATTTGGGTTGATAGTTTGTGGGAAGTCGGGAGTCGGGAGTCGGGAGTCGGTAGGGGCGGGTTGCCAAACCCGCCCGTACGGGAGTCGGGAGTCGGGAGTCGGGAAAGAGCGGTGCGTGGTGAAGCGGGCGGAAGCGGAGGTTTCCTCCGCATTGGAGCCGCGTCGTGGTACGTGGTAAGTGTTTTTTCTCCCTCAGCTCCCTGGGCTCCTTGGGCTTCCTCAGCTCCCTCAGCTCCCTCAGCCCCCTCAGCCCTCTTTTCCACTGGCTCTTCTGCGGGCGGGTTTAGCTGAATTTTTTGTTTGTCTTTAGGCATATCTGTTAAACCCGCCCCTACAAATCCCTACTCCCTAGTTATGCTACTTGGGGTTGAACTAATTTGTCTGCACCCTGGATGACTTTAGCTGATTCGATTTTGTCACCTGCTTTCAGCTTTTCTAGGACTTCTTTACCCTCGGTGACATAACCAAAGACAGAGTAGCGCCCGTCTAGTAAGTTACGTCCGGCTGGAGTTAGTTCTGGCTCAAACAAAAAGAAGAAAAATTGGGAAGAACCACCGTCAGGCTCAAATTCCGGTCTTGCCATTGCGACTGCACCGTAGGCAGAAAAGGGCAATACTGGTTCGTCAGTGTAACGACCGGCTTGCTCTAATGTTACGCCGTATGTAGGTTCCGAATCGCCTTTGACTAGAATTTCTAAAGGAACGGCGCGGTACTTACCCGTATTGGGGTCGATAAATCCTTGATCTTTACCAGGGGGATCGCCTGTTTGCAAAACGTAGGAATCTTCAGCACGGATGAATTCTAATCCGTTGTAGAAGCCCCGTTGAACGAGATCGACAAAATTACCTGCGGTGACGGGGGCGCTGTAGCCGTCTACAACCACAGTAATGTCACCTTTATTGGTTTTAAATGCGATTGTTGCCCGTCCTTTGAGTTGAGGCAAGTTAGAGTATTGAGCGGGGACTTCATAGGGAAATTCTTTGACCATCAACTCTTCTAACTCGCTAACTAAATTGAGTATGTTAGCGCGTTCGACCCAGATATTTTCTTTATCTTTCTTATCTGTTGCTGCTTGAAGTTTGGGAATGCCATCTTTAATTTGAGCAATTATCTTTTCTGCTTGAGGCTGGCGCTCTGCGGGAACGCTACTCAGAATTTTTTCAGGATTAGAGATTGCCCTAGAAGCGCCTTTGAGGTCGTTAGCGATCGCACCCCAACGGCGGTTGGCTCGCAGTTGATTGGCAATATCTTCTAAACTTGCTTGCAGTTGCCTGACGGGTTGGTTGTCAATTGGCAAGGCGTAACGCAACAGAGCTTTACCATCAGTGATGGCATTTCCTGCTGGTAGTGCAGCGTAGGAGGTAGGAGTCCAGGCTGCTGCACTTAGGCTCCAACAAAACGCAATCATACTAATTGCGATCGAAATATTTTTTAGCCAGCGTTGGCAAAATTTTGTCATGATCTAGCTCTGATAAGGGGTATGCTGCGAGGAATTTTTGCTCTCCATCGCACTGCGGCGATGGCAGGGCGCGGATACGCGCAACGCGATCTTCGCGCATAACTTCGCGCATAACTTAGTGAGACCCGATCGTCATTTTGCCATACAGAGTGGTGCGTGAAATGCCTAATCCCTCACCCCTAATCTCTAACCCGACACAAAGGAGGTAAAATAGATTGCCGATTGTCCTGCACGATGAGTGAGTCTATTGTTCCATGATTTCTAGTAATGACTTTCGACCAGGCGTAAGTATTGTCCTAGATGGATCTGTTTGGCGGGTGGTGGAATTCCTTCATGTAAAGCCAGGGAAAGGCTCGGCTTTTGTGCGGACAAAGTTAAAAAACGTCCAGTCTGGTAGCGTAGTGGAACGAACCTTCCGTGCTGGTGAAACAGTTCCCCAAGCCACTCTAGAAAAGAGTACGATGCAACATACCTATAAAGACGGCGATGATTTCGTCTTTATGGAGATGGAAACCTACGAGGAAGCGCGATTGACGGCAGCACAAATTGGCGATCGCGTCAAGTACCTCAAAGATGGCATGGAAGTGAATGTCGTCCGCTGGGACGAGCAAGTGTTGGAAGTAGAATTGCCTAATTCTGTCGTGCTAGAAGTCGTGCAAACCGATCCTGGCGTGCGCGGTGACACGGCTACGGGTGGTACTAAGCCTGCTGTTGTCGAGACTGGCGCTACTGTTATGGTTCCTTTATTTATTTCTCAAGGGGAACGCATTCGGATCGATACCCGTAACGATACTTATCTCGGTCGGGGAGAATGATTGCTTTTAGGAGTCATTTGTCATTTGTCATGTGTCATGAGTGGAATGACAACAAATGACTGATGACTGATGACAAATGACATTGAAGAGGGATTTGCTGTGTCACTGGATTTAAATGAAATACGTCAACTCTTGTTGGCGTTGGATCGAACTGAAATTGAGGAACTCACCCTAAAAACTCAGGAATTTGAACTGACAGTACGTAAGGGTACGGGTAGTCAAAGTGCTGCACCTGCATCCGCTGTAGCAGGAGACAGCAGTAACCTAAGTACAACGGAGTTACACTTCGATTCTGCTAAAATGCCTGCTGGCATGGATTCAGTTTCTCGCCGAGTTGATTCTACTGCGATTAATTCCACCACAGTCTCGATGGCTGCGTCAGCACCCGTAGAACAAAAGTTTGCAGAAATTCCTTCTCCTATGGTAGGAACTTTTTATCGCGCTCCTGCTCCAGGCGAACCGCCATTTGTAGAAGTTGGCGATCGCATTAGATCCGGTCAAACTGTCTGTATTATCGAGGCGATGAAGCTGATGAACGAAATTGAAGCCGAAGTATCTGGACAAGTCATGGAAATTTTGGTACAAAATGGCGAACCAGTGGAATACGGACAGCCACTGATGCGCATAAACCCCGATTAATGGTTAACTACTTTAATTACCAGTTAACTATTTGGCATCACTGCCAACTATCTTGCGACATCTTTCTACGGGTCAGTTCTAATGAAATTAACCAAGCCTGTACCTCCAGAGGTTATGCAACAAGTAGCAGAGTATTTCAGCTTGTTAAGCGAACCAATGCGCCTACGGCTGCTCAGCCTGTTACGCGATGGTGAAAAGTGCGTTCAAGAATTGGTGGATGCAACTCAGACTAGCCAAGCCAACGTTTCCAAACATTTAAAAATCATGTGGCAGGCAGGCATTCTCAGTCGCCGTAGTGAAGGCACTTCCGCCTACTACCGCGTTGAGGATGACATGATCTTCCAATTATGGAATCTTGTCTGTCATCGACTTGCTACCCGAGTCGAACATCAAGCCCGCCAATTTCGGGTACTCAATGGAAATGGAAAACGTTGAGGGGTTAACTATGCCACAGTTTGCTGCCAGCGATCGCTCGATCTCTCGATCGCTGCTAATTTCATAATTCTTATCAAATGTAGCAGGCTAAAGTGTAAAGTTTTCTCCTAAACTTTGGCGCGTCAGCGGTTGCTCTAACTCTAAGCCTTCGCCGCCTAAAACTTCCAGCGGCTCTCCTTCCACCTCAATCCAAACTTTGGCACTTGGATCGAGACTTGTTGCCGTGTAAATCACCTGTGCTACTCGCCCTGTCATAGCAGTACTACCGCCACCAGCGGTGAAATCTTCTGATAAATTGACGTGAATTCCATCTTTCTCCACCTTTAGATCCCGCAGTGTTGTTCCTCGGGGAATGGTAGTACTGACAGATCCATCTTTTGGACCAGAGAGTAAGTTATCAAAAGCAGTTTTTAGAGCAGCCGTAGGCTGTTTTTTAATGTCAGCCGTTGTGGTGGCTGTAGTCGCAACCAGCTGCTGTCGTACTCCACTTCCCTTGAGCCAAAAGACTTCTACCTGTTGTTGTGCGACTGGTGGAGTTTGCTGCTTTGGCGCTTCTTGAATCCCGCTAATTGGTGGCGCAATTGGTCGAGTTGGTTTTTGGTTCGATTGCCAGTGCCACCAAGCTGCGCCGCCTCCTGCTGTCACTGCTACTGCCGCAATTCCTGCAACTAAGCCGCTAACTGGAATTCGGCGATTTTGTTGTTGTTTAACCATAGGGATAGTTCTCCTTGGGTGGACGCGAGATCGGTGAGATGAGGAGGCAAATTAGCAAATTATATATTAGCTGAGTCTATAACTTAGAATTCTGCAATGAAGGATTCTGCAACAAAGAGGAAGACGGATCGACGCGCACAAAAGTCACCAGATCTAATTTTTGGGCTGCTACTTTTAATTGTAAGATTCTCACTTGCAGTCCGTACACTTCCAGGCGACGGAAATCGAGTTCTTGGCTGAGATTCATGGCGATTTCGTCTACGATATTCTGAGCGACTGCTTCTCGATCGACGGTAACTGTTGGTTGAACTAGTTGAATTTGTCGCCCCCCTTTTACCGCTAATCCTGACTCAGCTACAATTGCCAGTGGCTCGTCGTCATCCTCTGCGGCTAGTTGGACTTGAAAGCGCAAACGATTGTTGGCTAGTAGTTCTAGTCGTGGATTGACAAACTTATAGTTAGAGGTAGACTCAGAGCGATCGCCCCCCAACTCTGGAATCACAAATGCCTGAATTTGCGCAATCAAGGTGGGTAAGGCTTGGTTGAGGTCTGATTGCTCTAGCAGCAAATGCACTCCTGCATGGAGCGATCGCCGTAATTTGAGCTTTTGCTTTCCTAGACTGCGCGGCTCGACATCAATCGGATCGGTTTCTAGTTCTAACCCAGCAATACGGATATTCTGCTGCTTTAGCCTTAAGCCTCGTCCAGCTAAGCGCACCCTTTCCACCTTACCTTGTAGAAGTTGGTAACTAGGCGCATTGTCTACTCGCACTTCTAGCCGCTCTGCGTGTTGCAATTGAGAGCGAATAGCATTTTCTGCCGTTCGATCTACAACTAACCCTGCCGGAGTCACTAAACCAAGTATGCCAGACAGAAGAATCGTAAAAAATTCCATTATGCGTTCATTTCAAGGCATTTAGGCGATTTTTAGACTTCGATATTAAGTGTTCAGACTCAAACTATACTAGGTTTCTGGATTTGTTTAAATTCTTAAGTTTAGCTTAATCAGCGATCGCGGCGCACGACTACCCGCTCTTGCAACAGTAGTGCGCGATCGCACTTGGTGTGGAATATGATGAGTGATGCGTGGTACGTGGTGCGTGGTGCGTGAAGAAGGGGTGTGGGGTGTAGGGTGTAGGGTGTGGGGTGTGAATTTTGAATTTTGAATTTTGAATTTTGAATTTTGAATTTTGAATTGCTCCCTGCTTCCTGCTCCCTAATAACTGACATACACAAAGCCAGCTCAAAAGACATTAAATATATTTACAAAAGTTTTAAGCTCTGTTGCAAATTTGCCCGATCTGCTGCCACAGTCGCCAATTCGGGCAAAAGACCGTGATACGATGCATTTTTAGCGATTTGAAGTTTGGGAGAAAAACTTTGACTCTACGGGTTGCTGTCGTTGGTTCGGGTCCAGCAGGTTCCTCCGCCGCAGAAGTCCTAGCCAAAGCTGGCATCGAGACTTACCTAATTGAACGCAAGCTGGATAATGCCAAGCCTTGTGGCGGTGCGATTCCTCTATGCATGGTGAGCGAGTTTGACCTCCCACCAGAAATTATTGACCGTCAGGTACGACGGATGAAGATGATTTCCCCCTCTAACCGCGAGGTGGATATCAATTTGGTTAATGAAGACGAATATATTGGAATGTGTCGCCGCGAAGTGCTGGATGGATTCCTGCGCAATCGGGCGGCGCAGTTGGGCGCAATTTTAATTAATGCCACAGTTCATAAACTTGATTTTCCGACAAATAGTAAAGAACCCTATACCATCCACTATGTAGACCACTCAGAAGGTGGGACGCAAGGTGTTGCCAAAACTTTGAAGGTGGATTTGGTTATCGGTGCGGATGGGGCAAATTCTCGGATTGCTAAAGAAATGGACGCGGGGGACTACAACTTCGCGATCGCATTTCAAGAGCGCATCCGTTTGCCTCAAGATAAAATGGCGTATTACCAAGATATGGCGGAAATGTACGTTGGTAACGACGTTTCTACCGATTTCTACGCTTGGGTATTCCCGAAATACGACCACGTAGCCGTAGGTACGGGGACGATGCAGGTCAACAAAGCCAGCATCAAGCAGCTGCAAGCTGGTATTCGCGCCCGTGCAGCGAGAAAATTGGCTGGGGGTCAAATCATTAAAGTTGAGGCGCACCCCATCCCCGAACATCCCCGTCCCCGTCGCGTTGTTGGCAGAATTGCGCTCATTGGCGATGCTGCTGGTTACGTCACGAAATCATCAGGTGAAGGAATTTACTTCGCTGCTAAATCTGGGCGGATGTGTGCCGAAACGATTGTGGAGTTTTCCCAAGGCGGTAGCCGCATTCCTACAGAAGATGACCTCAAGGTTTATCTCAAGCGTTGGGATCGGAAGTACGGCATAACGTACAAGGTGTTAGACATTTTGCAAACTGTTTTCTACCGTTCCGATGCAACTCGCGAGGCATTCGTGGAGATGTGCGCCGATTTAGACGTACAAAAGCTAACGTTCGATAGCTATCTCTACAAAACTGTGGTTCCAGCTAATCCCATCACTCAGTTGAAGATTACTGCTAAAACGATTGGTAGTCTAATTCGGGGTAATGCTTTGGCTCCTTAATTGGGGCGATCGGTTTTTGATTTGTAAGGGCGTACAGATAGATGCGCGTCCTTACATTTTTTTTGCTTACGTTAGACAATGCGTAGCAATTCTAATTGATTTACCAACATTTTTCTGTAGAGACGTTACATGTAACGTCTCTACATATGATGGGGCGATAAATATTTTGAGAATGCTTTGAGCAGGATTGCTTATTTTTATTTCTTAAGTTATTATTTTTTTAATTCAAGATTAAAAGTAGTATCAGTTTTAAAAAATCGGACTATATTTCTATTATAAAAAACATAATATCAGAAAAGTAAGCAAATGCAGATGAAAACAACTGCATTTCTCCTGAAAACTAGAGCAAACAATCAAAGTTAACTCTAGCTATTTTTGTAAAAATATGGACTTATTCGTGACTGCTCCCGTGAGCTACAGCTACTTCCTCTACTTGCTCTACGCTAGGTAGTTCCAAGCAGTAGCCCGCACCATAAACAGTTTTAATATAACGAGGGTGGCGGGGATCTGGTTCTAGCTTGGTTCGGAGGTGGCGAATGTGGACGCGAATAGTTTCAATATCATCGTCAGGATCGTATCCCCAGACTTCCTTGAGAATGTCGCTAGGCGAAACAGTCTGTCCGTGACGCTGAAGCAAGCAGTGGAGTAACTCAAATTCTAGGTGGGTCAATTTGACAGTTTCAGTAAACCAGATAGCTTCAAAACGCTCTGGAACCAGAGTTAGAGGACCGTAGTTGAGGATCTCGCTATGCTTGGCTGCTTGAGGGATGCGATCGGTACGCCGAAGTAACGCACGGACGCGAGCTAGCATTTCTTCAACTTCAAATGGTTTCGTCAAATAGTCATCTGCGCCTGCATTGAAACCTTCAACCTTATCTTGAGTTTGGCTAAGGGCTGTGAGCATGAGTACGGGAATTTCAGCCGTCCGTTCGTCGCGCCGCAAACGCTGGCAAACTGTAAAGCCGTCTACTCTAGGTAGCATCAGATCGAGCATAATTAAGTCTGGCTGCAACTGGAGTGCGAGAGCCTGTCCCTTAATTCCGTCTTCTGCTTGACTGACATCGTAGCCAGCCATTTCTAAGTTCACGGCAACCAATTCGGAGATTGCTGGATCGTCATCAATTACAAGTATTCGTGCCATTATTATTAAATCAGATTAACAAATGTTAATGAACAATAAGAACCTTGGGCAGATACAAAGATTGCTGTACTGATTATACGGATGATTCTAAAGATTAGCTATCGCTCATGTGGTGAATGTTGTAACAAAGTGATGAAAATTGAATGCGATCGCCGAGTTTGAGAGGTAAGAGGCGATAGACAAGAGGTAAGAGTTCGCTGACAACTGACAACCGATCACTGATAACTGAAATGCATCGAGGAAAATTGAATTCTAACTTTACGCCGCCTTGGTGGTTGCGCAATGGCTTAGCCATGACAGTTTACACTGCGCTTTGGGCAAGCAAAGACTGGGAAAAAACGACTAGCCACCCAGAGCCGAATTATGAAGCAGTTATTTTTCACGGTGCTGGGGAAGTACCAATCTTTGGTTGGGTAGCAATTCCTGAAAATCCCAAAGCCACGATCGTTGGGACTTATGGTATTACAGGTACTTTAGAAAATCAGTGGTTTTTAAGACTTTTAGGACGCAAAGCTTTTGCTCAAGGCTATGCTGTAGTGCTATTTGACTGGCGGGCGCACGGTAAAACAGCTCAGTTATCGCCAACTTTAACTTCTGATGGGTTATATGAAGGAGAAGATTTTGTTTGCATCGCCGCTCAAGCAAAAGCAATGGGTTGTCCCGCACCATTTTGGTTTACAGGCTTTTCCCTCGGCGGGCAATTGGCTTTGTGGGGAGTGAAAGCAGCGCAGGCTCTAAAATTCGGGAGTCAGGAGTCAGTAGGGGCGGGTTTGGAAACCCGCCCGTACGGGAGTCGGGGAGAAGAGGACAAGGGAGATAAGGAGGACAAGGAGGACAAGGAAGCAATTCTAGCCACCAGTCACCAGCAACTAGCCACTAGCCACTCACCCCACTCCCTAATCCCGCAGGACATTGCTGGGGCGGCGGTGATTTGTCCGAGTTTGGATTCAAATCGGTCGCTATCTTATTTGGTAAAGCACCCATTGGGGAGAAAGTTGGAACAAGCGATCGCCAAGCAGTTGAAAAAATTGGCATGGCAGATCTACGAAGCACATCCAGGCGCGATCGATCCTACTGCGATAGAAAAAGCTAATAGTATTTGGGGCTTCGATAACGAATTGGTAATTGAGAAATTGGGGTTTCCTTCGGTAGAAGCTTATTACGAGGCAAGTAGCGGTTTGCATATATTGCCGCAGTTACAAAAACCGACACTGATTATTTATGCTGCTAACGATCCAATGTTCGATCCAACAATCGTGCCAGACTTGCAAGCAGCGTGCGATCGCAATCCTCAGCTCGATCTACTGTTAACTCGCTACGGCGGACACGTCAACTACATGAGCGATCGCACCTGTCAGCAGCATTTTGCCGATCCCGATCCGTGGTGGGCGTGGAATCGAGTTTTGGAGTGGATTGATAGTTATCAGTAAAGAGTGGCTAGTGGCTAGTGGCTGGTGACTAAAATTGCTTCCTTGTCTCCCTTGTCTTCCTTGTCTCCCTTGTCCTCCGACTCCCAACTCCCGATTCCCATCAAACATCCAGCAAGCCATATTTTTTCTGCAAATCGAGCAATTTCATTCTGGCTTCTCCAGCATTGTCAGCTAAATCGGCAAATTCGATAAATCGGCGGAGTTCTTTGCGCAGAAGATTGCGTTCGACTTCCCATGTATCGCGATCTAATTCTGGGGGCAAAACGATCGCGTCGAATAATGTAGCGCGTTCCTTACCTGGATGAGGGCGTAAAATTCTGCCGCGTCGTTGTACGAATTGGCGCGGATTACTGCTACTAGCCAGAATCACGGCGGTTTGGATGGCAGGGATATCAACACCTTCATCTAAACAACGAATTGCTACTAAACCTTGCAGTTCTCCTGTTTCAAATTGACGGCGCAATTTTGTCCGTTCTGCTAAAGGGGTGTCAGCGGTGTAAGTGTTGACGCGATAGCCGAGTTCCACTCCTAACATTCTGACGACAGCTGCAATCTGGCGATCGCTTGCCGAGCTACGCTCATCTTCAGTTTCAGTCGTTCCATCGCCACAATAAAATAGGGTGTGGGATGTATCGCGACGGTTTTGCATTAACTGTCGTAAAGCATCAATCTTATTGGCTGCTGCGCCAACTAATCTAGCTCTCTGCATCAATAATGGCGTAATATCGCTTTCTGTACCATTTTCTTGGGATGCGATCGCCCAGCCAATTCTCGTTGTCAGTTTTGCATAGGCTTGCGCTTCGGTAGCAGTCAGATCTACCAAAATCGGATAGTAAAGATAGCGGACTAATGCCCCTTGTTGAATGGCATCAGCTAAAGTGAGTTCTGGTTGTAGGACTGTGCCAAAGTAGTCGAAAATAAATTCCGTGCCTTGCTCGTCGAAGTATCTTTCTGGTGTAGCAGATAAACCCAGGCGCAGTCCGATTTGGCGGGGTAGACTTTGCTCTAAACGAGGCGCACCGAGGTTATGCGCCTCATCGCCAATTATTAGAGTTTTTTCTGGGAAATATTTCAATTGAGATTGAAAGCCTTCGCCAATTAGAGTTGAGTTGGTCGCGATGACAGTAACAAAAGGCTGACTGCCAGCACGGACATTATATAGTCCTGTAGATAGCTGACTTTGCCACTGTCGAAGACTTTCAAAGCCTAAAATCGGCTGCATCCCAAATTTTTTGGCTTCTGTCGCCCATTGGGTGACGAGATGACGATAGGGACAGACAACGATTAAAGCTTGCAAGCCAATTGTTTGATAGAGTTCGCAGGCGATCGCTAAAGCTGTAATTGTTTTACCGCTACCCGTTGCCATTTTCAACGTTCCCCTACCGCGATTGGCAAACCAATTAGTTATGGCTTGGCGCTGATACGATCGCAACTGTAGCGATCGGGGTATTCTCGGACATCCCGGTATCGGTAAGGATTTTGGTGTCGTCTGGGGTTGGTACTTCCCCCGTTCTTCCTTGGCAACAACTAATTTTAACTGCGATCGGGCATCAAGCTGGTATTTGACTGAACTCTGTGTAAGATACATTGACTTTAAATCCCATCTGAAGCAATGCGCTTGAAGAACAGAAGCATGACTAGCTTTAATGTCATAATTTATACCTTTATGGTAGTATAGTTTTCTATCTACAAAAAAGTTTGTCACAAATAACTCAAATTGAATCTACCAGGATCGATATTGGTAGCCATTATCATTTGATCCTCAATTAGTTAGTTCGTAGCTGCTCAAAGCCTATGCTTAAAATCAGAGTTAGCCATGCTGTTTTTTTTTCTCGGATTCTAGTATAATTTGCCATATCAAATTTCAAGATCAACCGTAAAAATTTCATGTGACTTCAAAGCTGAGATCGATAAATTCTATACGAGTTCTAGTTGCATACTGGTAGCGATTGCTGCTACAGATTTTGTATGCAATTAGTCAGGTTCAATTTTAATACAGGTTATCAAAAATAAAAAAAATACAAGCGACCGCATAAAATTATGTTTGATTTGAAGAGAGTTAAAGCTTAAATTTAGCTTTCCAAATAAACTTTCGTAAAGTCTATTTTTTCTAGTGGTGGGCTTCATCCGAAGCGGAGTCAGTTTAAAAATAAAGATGCTCAGCAACAACACAGATTGCAGTTTAACCGAAGTCAAGAAAAGCTCAAATGCCATCGATCCACTTCCTCCAGATGTAGATAGACCAATGTGGTCTGTGATGATTCCCATATACAACCGCACAATATATCTGGAGCAAGCGATCGCCAGTGTTATAGAGCAGATGCGAGAATATGCAGCAGAGCGAATTCAAATTGAACTGATTGATAATTGTTCTACTAACCCTGAGATTGAATTTCTGATTCAGCGATTAGCTAAACAGCACAGAATTTCTGTTTACAGACAGCCTCAGACCGTCAGCATGGTTGAAAATCTCAACACTTGCATTCGTCGCGCTCACGGTCATTTAATTCATATTCTGCACGATGATGATATTGTTTTACCAGGATTTTATCAGTCTTTAGAAGCAGCATTGACCCAAGAACCAAGTATAGGTGCAGCGTATTGTCGGCACGGACATATTGACGAGAACAATCGGCAGCAAAATTATTTATCTTCATTAGAAAGAAGTACATCTGGTATAATTCCTAACTTTCTAAAACGCATTGCAGTATACTCGCTTGTCGATCCACCAGCGATGGTGGTTAAGCGCAGTGTTTACGAACACTTGGGTGGCTTTCGTCCAGAATTGTATGGTGCTTGCGACCACGAAATGTGGCGGAGAATTGCTGCACACTACCCTATTTGGTTCGAGCCACAAGTACTAGCTTGTTTTCGCGTTCACTCTAGGTCCCAGACTTCTGCCTTTGTGAGAACGGGAAAAAACATTGTCAATATGCGTCAGAGTATTGAAACTACCCGCTCGTATTTACCAAAATCCACAGCCGAGCGCATAGCAAAACGAGCGATGGAAGAATGCGCTTTATATGCTTTAAGAAATGCTTTCAGAGTGCTTAGTAGAGGCGACATAACCGCTACAAAAGCTCAAATTCGAGAAGCTCTCAAGTGTAGTTACTCCTTAAAAGTCATAGTTGCACTATTCCTAGTGCCTTTCTTAGCTGTAGCTAGTAGCCTCAAGCGATATTTGGAGCAGAATAGGGAGTAGGGAGAGTGGCTAGTGGGCTAGTGGCTAGTGGCTAGTAATTTCTCCCTCTGCTCCCCTGCTCCCCTGCTCCCCTGCTCGTACGCCTACTCCCTGTTCCTTAGTTATAGCCGCGCCACACGCCTAAGAGAACGCCTTGCAGTTGGACTTGCTTGGCGGCGATCTCTATCGGCTTGTATTTAGGATTAGCAGGTTTGAGCGTCACGCGATCGCCACGAAGATAAAAGCGTTTTAAAGTCGTACCGTGTCCGTCTACTCTAGCTGCAACGATCGTGCCATTTTTTACCTGTTCTGGATTGGCAACTGGACGCATGATTGCGAGATCGCCTTCCGTAATTAAATCTTCAATCATGCTGTCACCAATCACCCGCAACGCAAAAGTTGCAGGTGGTAAAAATAGCTTTTCAAAATCTAGGTGTTCGACAGCATCGGTAAACGGTTCGACCAAACCGCCAGCTGCGATCGCACCCAGAACTGGGATACTTTGTTGGGGAGATTGGGATTGTAAAATGCGGATCGTCCGTGCTTTACCTTCCGTCCATTCAATGTATCCTTTGGCGCGTAAATGTTCCAATCGACTTTGCACGGGTGCAGGCGATTTCAAATTCATCGCTTGCATCATCTGGCGAATTGAAGGTGAATGCTGGTATTGCCGCACGTATTCTGCTAACCAGTCATATAGTTCTTGTTGAGCTACCGTTAGGGGTTCCATAGTTTAGTGTGTTTCAATCGCGATATAGACCTCTTAGAACAGTCGTACTACAAAATTGCCCCTAATGGCAAAAAAAAGTTTTTGTTTGGTAGTTGGTAGTTGGTAGTTGGTAGTTAGTAATTGGTAATTGGTGATTGGTAATTGGTGATTTGTCACGCACCACTCACTAAATTCCCAACAAACTAGCTAGTAAAGCTTTTTGAGCGTGCATTCGATTTTCAGCTTGATCCCAGACTTTAGAGTGAGAACCTTCTATGACATCGGCGGTTATTTCTTCGCCGCGATGGGCTGGGAGACAGTGTAAAACGATCGCCTCTGAATCGGCAAGACTTAACAATTGTTCGTTGACTTGGTAGGGTTGAAAGATTGGAATGCGGGAATTAGCTTCTGATTCTTGTCCCATACTCGCCCAAACATCGGTATAAAGGACGTGCGATCCTTTAGCTGCTGCTTCTGGATCTTCTGTTACGGTAATTTCAGTGTCTGGTAAGGCGATCGCTTTGGCTTGCTCGACAATTTCTGTTAAAGGTTTAAAATCGGCAGGAGTGGCAATTCTGACATTCATACCTACCAAAGCACAGCCCAACAGCAAAGAATGAGCGACATTGTTACCATCACCTACATAAGTCAAAGTTAGTCCCTTCAACTTACCAAAACATTCTTCTACCGTCAGCAAATCTGCCAAAATTTGACAAGGATGTTCGCGATCGGTGAGAGCGTTAATCACAGGAATTTTGGCATAGTGGGCAAAAGTTTCTAATTGTTGCTGCTCAAAAGTCCGAATCGACAGAATATCTAAATATCGATCTAAAACTCGTGCTGTATCTTCTACAGGTTCGCCGCGGCTAACTTGAGTTGTTGTGGTGTTAAGATCGATTACCTGTCCGCCTAATTGATACATTGCTACAGTAAAGCTGACGCGAGTGCGAGTGGAAGCTTTGTAAAATAGCAATCCTAAAACTTTATTGCACTGAGGCTTTAGCTGCCCTGATTTTAACTGCGCTGCCAGTTGTAGCAATGCTGTAACTTCCTCTGAAGTTAAATCGGCAAGACTTAGTAAATCTCTTCCCTTCAACTCTGCCATGCTGCCTGTAGTAAGTAAAGAACTGTACTAAACGAAAATTGACACAGCTTGCCTTGTTCCGGTTTATTGCTGTGTCAAAAAAGTACTGATTCTTTAGAAAGTAGCAGATTTTTTGGCACATAGCACGGCTAGTTAGCTTGAATCTCCTGACATAATCCTGTCGGTTTCTCCTGTAGAGACATTACTAACGTCTCTACAGGAGAATATTTTCTGTGGCAGGCACAAAATTTTGTTAGCAGCGATCGCGCTATTTGCTCAAAAGAAGCATGACTACTCTTGCTAAAGACTGACAAAATTTGCTATCGTGATTTATTGTGCTGGTGTAGCTCAGTGGTAGAGCAGCTGATTTGTAATCAGCCGGTCGCAGGTTCAAATCCCGTCACCAGCTTTTTTTTCTGCCCCTTGCTAGAAAAGTATTTTAGCCTCTAGTCCAGTACTCGTCAGAGTTAGGGGCGCATATAGGCTCGTGACGCGCTCTCGACACCAGCGACTTAAATCGGACACAACCGTCGAAAAAACATCACGATCGGTCAAGATTTTAGTAAAGAATTTAGTAAAGATGGTAGTCTCAAAAAAGCCAAAACAGAAGGTTGTGCGTCAGGAAAGCGTGGGACTGATATTATGTTTTAGGAAGAAAACTGCTTTTATTCCACGAAGCCATGCCTTGTCCCCTGTGTAGTCACGATAAGATCCATAAACAAGGGTTTAACGAGCAAAGGCAGTCAAAGATACCGCTGTCCAAACTGCAAGCAAACATTCACGCTATACCTTTGACACGATTTACTATCGGCGGCAAATCAGTGAGGAGAAAGTGCGGATTGTCTTACAGTCACATTGTGAAGGAACCAGTCTGCGTGGTATTAGTCGGGTGAGCGGTCTATCCTACAACACAGGAGCCAGTCTGGTTCGAGCCGCAAGTCAAAAAGCTCAACGCATTTCATAATGCCGAGGTCTCTTCTGTTGATACGGATGCCGTTGCTGCCGATGAAATGTGGTCGTTTGTCCAAAAAAACAGAAGCACTGCCTACCCGAAGAACTTGAAGTCGGAGACTGCTGGATAGCGCTCTCGTTTAGCCCAGCTAAATGGCTTGATTTTATCTGGTCGTGTAGGCAAGCATAGCGACTCCTTAGCAATTGAGTTAGTGGCTAGTACCCTTCGGCTTGACTAACTGTACCGAATGGCATACAGACAGTTGGAAAGGTTATGAGCGAGTGCTAGGCGATTATGAAGTAGAGCACTACATTAGTAAAGCCTTGACGCAAAAACTGGAGCGCACTAATGGTTCCCTTCGGCAACAGACAGGACGTTGGCATCGAAGACAAAACGCTCTTTGGCAAGATTTGGGAGCAGACGAAAGTCACTTTGCGTTTGATCGTCGGCTACTTCAACTGGATTTGGGTGCATTCTCGTGCGCGGAACCACGGCGGCTCAACGTGCAGACCTAACCTCAGAACCTTGGACTTGGCGAAATATTGCTGTTTATCCCACACTTTGCTGAGGCACAACCATCGGTCTTTATCAGTCGTTTGGCTTCCATGTCTACGGGACTGAACAAGAAACCTTTTCAAGAGATGGGCAATTTTACGACGAGTACTTGATGACTTTAGAATTGAACTCGGACAATGACCATAGTGTATACCAAAAGGGGAAATTGAATGATTGTTAAAGCACAGGAGGCAAAGCATAGTGTTTTTCAGGGTGTGAACTTTGAGGTTCTGGCAGTTGGGGTGGAGACAATGGTCACAAAGATGCATTATGAACCTGGTAATTTTGTTTCTTTTCATTCACATCCGAATGAGCAGAGCGGTTATGTCATTTCAGGTAAATATCGTCTAAATGTTGGAGATCGAGAAGATATCTTAACCACAGGCGACAGCTATTCCATTCCTGCGAATGTCCTTCATAGCATTGAGGTTTTGGAGGCTGGAGAGGTGGTTGATGTTTTCACTCCGCCTAGAGAAGATTATCTAAGATAAACTATCAAAGCATTACGGTCATGGCATAACAATCCGCTTGCACACCGACCGTATAGAAGTGGTTGGTTGAGAACGAGATGCTGTTTGCGGCGGGTGAAGCGGAACGTTCGACCGCTAAGAACTATGGATGAAGGCATTAATTTGAAAGCTATTTATGGAGTCAAGTCAGATTGAAGCGATTGCGAGGGGAAGGGGATCGAAAATAAAATAATTAAGGCGGGATGTCCAAGATGAAGCTCCATCATATGAATCAGATTGATTTTCAGCCTCTCGTTGCTAATTTTCAAGGCACTACAGGGATCATCATTAAAACGCTCGATTCAGGGTCATGCTTTCAGTTCAACCCCAATCTTGTATTTCCTGCGGCAAGTCTGATCGAGCTTCCTATCCTATGGGAATTCTTTCACCAATGTGCAACGGGTTCGCTCGATTTGGCAGAAGAGATCGAGTTGCAAAGTGAGGATATGGTCATCGGTTTTGGGATTCTGCGACAACTCAAGCCTGGGTTGAAATTGTGTTTATACGATTTAGCAGTATTAATGACTGTCGTTAGTGATAACACAGCAACTAATCTCTTGATTGACAAACTTGGTATTGATAACATCAACGATTCAATTCAGCGCATTGGACTTACGCACACTATCTTGCAATACAAGATGTATGATTCTATCAGCACAAGTCAAGATAATCTGACAACTCCCAGTGATATGCTTCGGATGCTGGAGGCTTTTATACAGGATAAGCATCTGCTAAGTAAATATGGCGACGAGCCGCTA
The DNA here is from genome assembly GCF_000317125.1 of Chroococcidiopsis thermalis PCC 7203. GTDB lineage: Bacteria > Cyanobacteriota > Cyanobacteriia > Cyanobacteriales > Chroococcidiopsidaceae > Chroococcidiopsis > Chroococcidiopsis thermalis. Next base: position 4,460,759 of record NC_019695.1, on the reverse strand, counting down.
AAAATCCTGGAAGGGCAGCAATGTAAAAATAAGCTGCATCTTGGTATCCCGAAGGGGGCACGATTGGCAAATAAAACAGGCGAAACGCTGGGAACCGAACATGACATTGGTGTGTTGTTGGGGCGCGAGGAAACAGTAATCATCGTAGTCATGACTACGGGTCTATCCGAAAACTATCAAGGAATTGAACTTTGTCGAGATGTTGCAAGGCTTGTTTATCAAAATACGTTGTGAGGATGAAGCGCACGCGGTCGAACACAGCGTTGGAGCGGCAAGTAGAAGTTTTCTGTCTACGTTTTGGTTCTCTCCGTTGCCGCTCAACTCTGCCGTTAGTGCTCCAAGGTGTGCGATCGCCTGCCTTGCGAATCACAAATCTACATCACCAGTTGTTCTTGTTGTTCCGCCACTTCTTCTAGTTCTTGGGCAGTTGCAATAGCTGTTTGAGAGATGTAGCTCACGTAATCGCTCTTCAGACACAAGATATTTTTGCTTGGGCAGCGTCTCCTTCAATAGCCGCACGCGATCGCTTTGTGTCATCATTGCTTCTACCTCATCAATCGCCTCTCCCTGCTTGAGCGCCAGGATAGCTATAGCAATGTCGATATCATTATGATTGCTATCTCTAAATGCCTCTTTCTGGCACACCCGCTCTCGTAGTACCGAGTGCCGTTCTCGCAGTTGCCATTTGCGCTCTTGGGCAACGAGATCGCTTGCCATTGCTGGCGTTTCTGCATCTGGCGATCGCTGTTGTGTTTCCCTTGCAGGAGCAGAAAGGTGATTTTGAATCTGCGTCCAAGCATAGCCGCGTCCGATCTGCCTTCCTTGAAACGGCACGCTGCCAAGTTTGTAGGAAATCCCTAGAATTTTACCCCGTTCGTCCCGTCGCAACTGCACCTCAACTTCCTGCGCTTCAAGGCGAGCTATAAATTCCTGTAAGCAAGGTTTTCCCTGCAATGCTTTAGAAATTAGCTGCTGTAACTTGACTCGTCGGCTCACCTCACCAGTACGCCGATACCTGCGGACTTCTCCAGTATGAGGCGATCGCTCCTTTTTACTCCAGCTAGGCACGACTGGTTTTAACTCAAACTGCTGTTCCAGTTGACGCACTAGCACTTCACTGCGGCGGTAATTCCAAGCATCGCTCACTGTAGAGCCGTCAGTAATCCTAATCCGACTGGCAATAATGTGAATGTGGTGATGGTGAGTGTCGGTGTGACGGTACACTACATACTGAGAGCCATGAAAGCCCATTCCCTTGGTGTAGGCATCAGCAATTTCATTCCAATGGCGATCGCTCAACTCCTCATCTGGCGCTACTGATAAGGTGGCGTGGTAGACGCATTTCTTGACTCGAAAGTTTAAGTCTCGCGAGATCCGAAACTCTGCTGCCAGTTGCGATCGGCTTTGCCCTGCCATATTACCACCAATGCGTTGCGCCCCTTCCTTGCCACTAACATAGGACAGGACACCTGCAAAGTTGCTCCCCAACACCTGCTTGGCAATCACAATTCGTCTCCAAAGCCGAGTAAGTCCTGCCTCACCTGCACGAGCAGCTGCTTCAATGGCTCTATGACTTCACTCCCAACAAGCGCCAAATCGCGGTTAGGCTGGGCTTCTAATAGTCTGTAGATTTCTCCAAGCTGGTAATAAAGTTGGCGGTTGACTTGGGGTACAACCTGGCGTTGCTTTTCTATTACTGGAATAGAAAGCGCTACATTTCGCATAAATGCGCTCAAACTTAAATCCCCAGCTTTTTTAGCAGCAGTAGCTATTTGTGCTTTCTCTTTAGGAGTAAGTCGAACGCGAACTATTTGGTTTCGTAATGTATCTTCTACCACCACTCGCCTCAAAATCTATAATACAAATTATTGCTATCGTATTACAAAAGCTTTTAACTAAGACGATCGTCTCTACTATTTCTTAGTTAAAAAAGCTGGCAAGAAAATTTGTACTTTTATCCTAACTCATGTAGTCCTCTGACATGGCTTGCTCCTGTAATTGCAGCACCAGCGTGTCATAGGAGCTTCGCATAAGCTGGAGGTGAAGTAGACAAGTATTTGCTTATTCATATCGAGCAATTACTAATTAATATCGGATACTTACTTGTCTTTTGCAAGGAGTGTTAGAGTTTTTGCTTGTCTTGTTTTTTAGAATAAAAAGAGCTAATAAATAAGCAGGCTATGGCTTGATTCAATCGAATTTTTGCCCAAAATAAATGAACGATTGCTTGCATATGCTTTTTTGTGCTAATAGTTGCTTATCCAGCTTTTTTGACATTTCACAAACAACAAGTCGGACAAAAAAGTTTTCATTATCAATATTGAGATCGACAATCGCGATCGAGGACTGTCATGTCTGACGTTACTGTAGCCGCTGATTTCGGCGCATCCTTGGTCAGAGCAATCTTTTCCCTCAACTCGCAATCACAGGCTTTAAAGCCAGAGTTAATGCTGATTGCACCGCAAGTTTTAAGAGTGCCGTCCAAGAGTATCGAGAATTACGAAAAGTACAAGCTGGGAAATTCAATGCCCGAAAACTCAGCTTGGGTGAAACTGGGAAACGATTATTATGCAGTAGGACATTTAGCCAAGACTCATTTCAACGCCGTCCACTGCCTGGAATCGCTCAAAATTGACTCTGCAATTCCCCAACTACTGGCAATTGTAGGGAGTATAGTCCAGAGCAAGCAGATGGGTAATTCATTCTCGCTGTCACTGGGAATCCTCCTGCCTTGGGGTGAGTATACCGACAGAGACAGGTTTGAATCCTACATCAAACAAGCATTGTCTGGATTCTGCTTTCGCGGTAAGGAGTATTTTGTCACGCTGGAATCATTTACCTGCCTGCCAGAGGGAGCGGGGTTGTTTGCACGGGGCAGAGTACCGCACAAGGGAGGCGATCGCTTGCGAAATGCGCGGGAGTTGAACATTGCCGTCCTGATGATTGGCTACCGCAACGCTTCTATTCTATTCATCGAAAAAGGAGCGCTTTCCTGGGGCTGCACGGAAAACTACGGTTTCTCCAGGATGGTAGAAAAAGTGCAGCAATTTACTTCCGGTCAGAAGGCTGAGCGATTAGTGGAAGTTATCTGCTCCGGTTCCAAACCCAGTAAAAAGGCAGTAGCGGGACTAGTACGCACCAACATGGTGGAGTTACGAGAGCAGGAGATGCAAGAAATTGCTGCGGCGATCGCGGATGCCAAGCAAGAGTATATTGCCATCCTCACCAACTGGCTGAAACAGCGGTTGCCCGATCGCCCCGACGAAATTATCGTCAATGGTGGCACTGCCCGTTACTTGCAGCCAGAACTGACGCAGTTTTTCAAGAGTCTGGGTGCTGGGGCAACCAACTGGTGCAGCTCCCTAGACGAGCGAGTGGTCAAGACATTTGGCGACTTAGTGAGGGCACAACACCTCCAGTCCCGTTTACTAGATGCATATGGACTCTTCTTCCAACTCCACAACCGACCGCTACCGCGATTGCGAGATACCGTTGAAACTGCCGAGGAAGCGCATCATGACGAAGCCAGAGTCAGCTAAACAGGGTGAGGGCAGCACCGAGCAGGTAAATTTCTCATTCCGCTGCCAACCCAAACGAGACTCAAAGTATGGAGTGTTGCTGAGTTATATCAACGAAGACAGCGCTCAGTTAACTCGTAGAGAACGGGTATTAAATGCCCTGGCAGCCTTTTGGCTACCCTTCGCCTATCATCACCAAGGCGAGATTTCAGTAGAAGAACTGCAACGTCTAGCGCGAAGCAGCATTTATCAGTTGCAACTGCACGTGCAATATTTGAGAGATACGTTTGAACTTTCAAATACCGAGCCGCCAGCTTACGCCTTAAACACAAAACCTGTCAGAAATTCATCTCGCCCTGCAGCAGAAAACTATGTGGAAGAAGATGATGACTGCGAAACCGAGACTGATATCGTCTCCTCTTGGCACTGAGCCGAATAGCGTTAAGTTAGGGGAAAGGTTAAAGGGGAAGGGTTAAAGGAATGGAAAAGAAGAAAATAGAAACTTTTGAAGATTTGCGAGTATGGCAAAAAGGAATTGAGCTAGTTAAGCAAGTATATCTGCTCACAAAAGAGGGCGATCTAAGCAAGGATTTTGGCTTACGAGATCAGTTGAGACGAGCATCAGTGTCAATTCCTACAAACATTGCTGAAGGCTTTGAACGTTATTCTCGTAAAGAGTACGTACAGTTTTTGAATATTGCTAAAGGCTCTGCTGGAGAAGTTAGAAGTCTGCTGAGAGTAGCACTAGAAGTTGGTTATTTAGATAAATCTAAGTACGACCAATTGTATAACTCTGCTGTAGAGTTGAGTCGCATGTTGTCGAATCAAATTCAAGCTCTAAATAATTCGCTCTAGCGATCTAACCTTTAACCTTTCCCCTTTAACCTTTCCCCAACATTGAGAAAACGTATGTCGTATTCTAAGGAAGATTTGCAAACGGAGTTTAATCTCGCTTCAGATGACGTAACCCAGACGCTACGCGCCTGCGGGCTATCCCTCAAAAAACGAGTTTACAGCGATCGCGAACGAGAGCGGTTTGCTACTGCCCGTAAGCTGTTTGAGGAAGGGGCTGCCACCTCTTATGACGACATTGCTACCTACTTCCAAAAGGAAGGAGTTGCTGTCGATACTGACGACAGCCAAACTGGCGATCGAGAGCCAATAGTGGAGCCAAAACTTACTGCCATGCTAGAAACGCTACGCCAAGAGGCAATAGCCCAAGGATTTGAGATTGGACTTCAGCAAGCCGAGATGATGAAGCAGGTCATACCTCATGCCACTATCCTCCGCCTCCAGCAAATGATTCAAAGCGGCGAGTTGAGAACTCAGTTTGAAAGCGTTTGGAAGCAGATGCAGACGCAGATGGGGGAGCCGCAATCCCTGATGTCAGAGGTAGAAGCACACTGGCAGACGATACAGTTACCATCATCCCCACCTCCAACGAGCTTGCCCGAATCATTGATGGAATCATCCGACAGCGACTCATTCTAGAGTTGAAAGAAGACACGCGACGACTGCAACTGGAGCAGAAACAGCTTGCCCTGTCAGAGGAAAAGAAGGAGAAATACTGGAAAAATGTCCAGCGTTGGGGACGATTGCTCAATACCTGGGCTTGGACGATTACCTATACGGTCGTGATTTTCTCTTTGGGTGCAACATTAGGGCTAAATTTTCTGCCAGATGCAGTCCTATGCCGTAACGAACGCTCACTGTGCTACATCCTGCGGCTATACGGGACAAAGACAATGCTACCACCTAGTCGCTCAGGGAAACGCTAACTACCGAGCAACAGTACGAGCGATCGCCTCTTGTTGACCAATCCCTATTTTACTCAATGGCTCGAAAATCATGGCTCCTCATAATGACCGCTTCCTACCTCCATCTCATGCCCAAAAAGTGCGCCGCCAAAAGGAACGAGAACTCGAACTCGACCTTGATGGCGACGGGCTGACAGTGCGCGAAGAACTGAAATACGGTCTTCACCCCTATGCACCTGACAGCGATGGCGACGGCATCTACGACGGCGACGAGGTTGCTAGCAATACTAATCCCAGACGCTACAACAACCTCAAGCAGCCACTTCAACAGCGCGATCGCCTCCAAGAATACGCAACCAATTGTATTAGTAAAAAAGCAGAACTAAGACAGCGCTACCTAGAACACGCCAAGCGCGTACTGGGAAGACCGCAGCTAACATATGACGAGCTTGCATCTCAAATAGCAAGCGATCGCTGGCTGGCACAAGCTCTCGATTCTCAGGTGTTGCAATCTGCTTACTCTGCCAACGAGCAAGATGCTCAATACCTGCTCTCCCAAAGCCCCTACATTCAATTTCACGCCCATGAAGCCGATTCTACGCCCGATCGTCTCCTCAGCTATGTTCGTGAAGTGGTTGCTGCTACCAACAGCAATGTCCTCAAGACGGACGAAGACCTCTATATCTAGACCAGCACTGCGATCTCGCCCCCGTGACTTTGTTATTCCCGTTGCTTTTGCGGGAGCCTGGTTTTGGGTGAAGATGGAACTTGCTGCTTACCATATGCCGCCCCCACTGGAACAGCAGGCACAAGCTATTGTTACCCTTCCATCAGGCAGCTCGACACTTCAACTAGAGATAGCACAAAGCGATCGCGATCGAGCAACAGGGTTGATGTATAGGCGATCGCTACCCAGAAATGCTGGTATGCTATTTCCCCTGCTTCATCCATATATACCGAAAATCTGGATGAAGCACGTCAACTTTCCGCTTGACATCATATTTATCAAGCAAGGCAGGATTGAAAGTATCGTCCACAATGCGCCTCCTTGCCAAGGCTTAACCTACTGCCCTACATATAGCCCTCCAGTAGCTGTAGATACAGTACTAGAACTGCTAGGTGGCAGAGCTAAAGAATTGAACCTAGTTATGGGTAGTAAAGTCGTACTGCCAGTTAAACTTGGTATGGTAGTAACTGACCAGTCGCCATAGTTGTATTCTTCTTTTGGGGATGCGATCGCGCTCAAACGCCCTTGCTGCAATGAACTAGTAGGGACAAGGCTACAAACTGAGTTACATTCTAGCTAAATCTCAACTCCAACCGCGTGAAAGGCTTGTTTAACAGCCTGTGCTAAATCGTATTTTTGCTGCTGTGAATAAAGTTCGACTGCTTTACGATAAGCCGATCGCATTTCACGAAAGTTTTTGACATTACCATCTCGATCCTTAATGTTGAGCAAAACCCAGCCTAGATTATGATGTGCCTCTGTATAATCTGGTTTTAGCTGAATTGCTCTCTCTAAGAATGAGCGTGCTTGCGACCATTGCTCCTGTTGTCCCAAAAGTGTACCTAGACGAAACAAAGCCAAGGGATCGTTTGGCAATTTCTGGCAGCAAGTTTCATAGACTTCGATCGCTTTTTGAATATTTTGCAGATGTTCGTAAGCAATTCCTAAATTCAACAGTACCCAGCTAGGTGTTTGTGCCTGACATTTTGCTTGTTGAAAATTTGGTACGGCATTAGCCCACAAACCAAGTGATGCTTGCTTCCAACCTTTGAAACCCCAAACAAACGAACTGTCAGGTACTTGAGTTACAAACTCTTGAATACACCTGTCTACATCATGAGCCTGCTTAGAAGTGACTGCCCGATCTAGTGCAATCGTTAGGCAAGGATATACCCAATTTTGTAGTTCCTGACATTGATGAGTATGAGTTTGTTTGGACTTGGTGATGGCAAGTCTGGCAGCACGAATGGCTGGTTTCCATTGCTGTTGATTTACAGCAATCCATGCTTGTAGTCCTAAAGCAAAAGCAGAATTCTTATCGAGTTGAAGTGCTTTGGATACAGCAGTCTCAGCTTGTTGCCACTTACCCAATTTGCCAAATGCCCATGCTAGATTGGCTTGCATCCAAGCTTCATTGGGTGATAGATTGGCTGCTTGCTGTAACTGATTTACTGCTTCTAACCAATTTGATTTACGACAATTAACAAGCCCTATAACTCCATAGCCCCTGCCATCATTTGGTTTTAGTTGAATAGCTTTTCGGGCAGCAATTTCTGCTTGACTGTCATTGACATGAATTTGAACTAATGCAAGCTCAACGGCTGCTTCACCGTTATTTGGCTCGCTAGCTAAACATTTTTCATAAGCTTGAATAGCTTCGATTAATTTATTTTGCTGAACTAGCTGACGCGATCGCTTTAGGCTTGGAGAAACAAACTTACCCTTTAGAGCATAAATTAATTCATCTGCCGTTTGAAAGCGTTCCTCAACTCGCACTTTCATACCAGTTAAGATGACTTGCTCCATCGTTGAGCTGATTTGAGGTGCTAGCTGTCGAGGAGAAATCAGCGTTTCTGCGGCAATTCTTTCTGTTGCCGAGGCAGGTAATTTTCCTGTTAATAGCTCGTACATTGAAGCACATAAGGCATACAAGTCAGTACTAGCACTACGTCTAGCACGAGAACTATATTGTTCTAATGGAGCATATCCTTCACTAACAATTTGAGTATGATGCTGGGTTTTATCGGTAATAAACTCTCTGGCGGCTCCAAAATCAATCAGAATCGGTAAATCGCGATCGTTAATCAGAATATTATCTGGTTTAATATCTCTATGCAAAATTTGGTTAGCATGAACGATCTGCAAAGCTTCAGCAATCTGAATAAAGTAACGCTTAACACGTTCTTCCTGAAGAAACCCTTGTTCTTTAAGAATTTTTGCTAAAGTTTTACCTTCAACAAAAGCCATAATCATGTATGCAGTATTGTTTTCTTCAAAAGATTCATAGACTTCTACAATACTGGAATGATTGCATTTTTTGATTCGCTCTGCTTCATACCTCAATTCTTGAAGCTGTTTTTGCCGTTCTTGAGGCGTGATACTAGAGGACCAAATTACACTTTTTCCCTGTCTGCTAGCTTTTTCGGGCCAGTTTTCTTTAATAGCAATACATCTAGAATGAGTTATGTCAAATCCTTTATAAGTAATGGCGAAACCGCCCTCACCGATTTTTTCTTCTATCCTATATTTTCCTTGCTGAAGTAAAGTACCAGCAGGCAAATAATAAGATGCCTCTGTCAAAGGTGTACCACAACTAATACAATTAGCTGCTGTATCAGCATTACTGGTCAAGCAGGTTGGGCAGGAAATAGACATTTTAGTATGAATGATTTATGCAAAGCTTTAATGCTAAAATGGTTGCGTTGTCATGCGCTCCCCGCGCCAACACTTGCTCGATAGTTAATTCCACAGCAGAGTTAATGGTGCGATCGCAGGTAAAAATTTCAGCTAACTCGTTTGGTGGAACTAAATCCCAAACTCCATCAGAACAGAGAATCAGAATATCGCCATCTTCAAGCGGCATTGATACTGTACCGAAACGGCTTAAAGTTTGAATATAGCCTTCACTTAACCTTGGTTTTGAGCCAAGAGACTTAGTTAAAACATTGCGGTCTGGATGAGTATGACTTTCTTCATAAGCGAGCTGACCGCTAGCAATTAGCATAGATACCATTGAGTGATCTTCACTCAACTGACAAAGCCGATTTTTTCTTAATAAGTAAATCCGGCTATCTCCCACATGAGCGATCGCTAAATCTTGTCCAGTTGCTAAAACTATACTTAAAGTCGTCCCTCCCTCTCGCACGCGCTCGGTTACGCATTCATTTGCTTTTTCTACTAAAGAGATTAGCCATTCAGCACGTTGACTCTGATTCATTAGATCGGCAGGTATAGGAGCATCAAGTACCGTTTGTACGGCTAGATTGCTTGCTAAATCTCCTTGAGTCATACCTCCCATACCATCGGCTACAATTCCTAATATGAGTGGCTCTAAATTACTGAAATAATGCTGTCTAATTCCATAACTATCTTCGTTTTGTAAGCGGCTCAATCCCACTGTTGACTGAGCGTATGCTTCCCAGTGGAGGCGAGGAGTAAGTATAGACTGACGGCTTTTTACTAGTAGATTTAATAATTGTGATAAAGGAAATCTTTCTTCAGGTAGCGGGGAAAGGCAGGTTTTGATAATTTGATGTAAGAGAGGAATTGGTTTGATGTCCAAAGAGGGACTGTGACCTTGAGATGGAAGCTGGCGATGAATTGCTTGATATAATAATGAACCTACTGTATAGGTACTCTTTAGCTCATCAATAGTACAATTACTGTCGTAGGCAATTTCAGGAGCGCAGTAGTTTCCTATGAAACCAGACGAGAGGCGATCGCCAACAGAATAAGCACCTGTTAAATCGAAAAATTTAACTAGCGATCCTGTTTGAATGAATTGAGGAAATATTTGAATGAAACACCAAGACTGCTGAGAAGTATAGCGGAAGAATTGGCAGATTTGGCTTGAAAGGAATAATATCTGCTCTAAACAATTATCCTGAGTTAAACAAGCTTCTAATGTTTCTTCAGGATTTGGTAAATAACTTAGTAGTATGAGTTTACGTCCTGTAACCTCAGAACCAATTTCTATTTCTTCATAGAACTCTTCCTCTAAATACTCTGATTCTGTTTCTATTATTGGTACTAAATTGTCATCGCTGAATTCGTCTACGCGATTTTCGTAGGGATCGCTTCGCGAAACGCTCGCTTCCTCTTCTATTTTTTTGGCAGATACATAAACTGAATCTTCTGTTACAGCAGCCAGCAATTCAGCCACCATCTTGTAATTTCCAAGTGCTTGCCGTAGCTGTAGTTCGCGATTGAGTCCACCATCTGTAGAACCTACACGCAGTAATCCCAACTTTTCGGAATTGACTTCATCTGTTTCAGTCTCGTAACTATAGATCGTGGCTTGGAAATAATGAATATCTGCAAATTGACCCAGATGAGATAAAATTTCTATTCTAAAATTTGCTATGTAGCAGCAAATATTTTCTTGAACAGATAAAGATGCAGATTCAGTTAACAATGTTGTCATAGGATAAAATTATTAGAAGCTAGAATAAGCACTACTATTTTCATCAAGCTTGAAATAGAAAACGAATTTTTCCAAATGCAATTTCGTCTCTAGAAATCATCATCTCTGGGATAGTGATTCTAGCTCCGAATTGTCTTTGTCCATAACGTTTAATAAAAACACCATTGGTCGAACCAAGATCTTTGATTTTCCATTGATTTCCTTCGTAATAAATTTCTGCATGATTGCGTGAAATTGTTTCATCTCCACTGAATCCTTCTAAATCCAAATCCACCGGACCTGTATCTGGATCGAACCGTCCCACAACTACATTATTTCCATCTAAAATAAATTCTGAAATAGATGCACCTGCTTGTTTAGAAATGAGTTTAGCGTTATCTACTCCATTAGTAGCACTGGAAGAATTAGTTATTGTGGGTGACGGATGAGGAACTGGCGGTGCGGGTTGTGGTATTGGGGGTTGAATCTCTGTAGCGACTGTAGCATCACTTGAAGCCGTTATCTGAACTGGAATAGGAGGTAAAGGAGCTTCTATAGATGTACAACCAATTTCAGAACCACAGACTTCACAAAATTCTGTACCAACTGGATTTTCATGCAGACAAGAAGGACAAGTAGCAGCCATTAATTTATCTCCTGATTTTTGAGTGAAGAATATTGAAAAAATCGCGAAATTTACGTCCCTGAGAGTTGACGAATTTGATCTTCTAAAATCACGTCATTTATATCGCCACCAATTCTGACGGTCTTACCTTTGGAACCCATTTTGATTGTTTTAGAAGTACCTGAAGAAATGCGGCGGGTTTTACGTAACTCATTTTGAGCTTCTGTCAGAGATTCCGTCATCGCTTGATTGCCAATTCTTTGAGTCATGCGGCGTGCTGTTTCTAACAGTTCTTCCGCACGTAGAGGATTTTGCTCTGCAACTTTTGTCGCTTCGCTTACTAGTTGAGCAATATTGCATTGTTGTACGTAGTCCATCACTTCGCGATCGACTTGAGCGGCAAAATCCGATCCTGCAACAAATTGCAAGACTAAATTTTGCGGGGGAAGTTCGCCGCGCCTGTTTTGTCCTGGGACATCGTAGGTTAAGCCAAGTTGTGCAATGCGGACGCGAGAAGCTGCTCGGCTTTCTACGGCGAACTCTAGAATAAAAACTGTTTCATCATTAGCCGCAGCATTACCAATGGGGTAGGGTTCCTGAATTAAAGGAAATTCAGCTTGGGAAGGATAAGCGCGGACAATGCGGCTGAGTTTTACTCCTTTAACTGTCTTGACCGTCATCGCTAGGTTAGTTATGACTTCCTGCTGTGCTTGAGTGAATTCTTCAGCGATCGCTTTTGGTAAATCGGCAATTGAAACTTGAGTTCCAGTTGCGTTTTCTGGAACTATATGTAGGAGGCGACCGCCAGTAGTATCGCTTAGCGAGATCAGCAATTCTTCGTTATACTCGCCAACTCCCAAAGCTGTGATGGGGATGTTATTGGTAGCAAATTGTTTAGCTAGATCTCGACATTGTTCTTCATCAAATGTCTGTCCATCGGTAAAAAGTAAAGTCCGGCGACAAGTCATATCTCGATCTGCGATCGCGTTTAAGGCGTGATGCATACCCAAACCCATGCGCGTACCGCCTGAAAAATTACGGAGTTTGGCGATCGCATTTTCCAATTTACTGACTTCGGTTGCAGGTGTTAGTCCAATAATGGTTGAGGCTCGATCGTCAAATTGCACAATGGAAATGCGATCGCTACGGTCTAATTTTCCTGAATGAATCAGCTGGCGTAAAGATTCGATGACAATATCTATTTTTGACTCTCCTCCTGTCACTTCATGGTAATAATTGCCATCAACCTGATAGGTTCTACCAGTAGGTTGTGGAACGCCAGTGACAATTTCATACATCGAACCACTGGTATCGATGACAAAAGTAAAGGCGGTGGAGGGACGTGTGGTAGAAACTTCTTTTGTCGGTCGTAGCTTCAGCATCAAAAATAACTTTTGCTCTGGTGCGTCGGCTGGTAAGAATTCTCGGTGAGAGGCGATCGCTACATTTAGCATTCTGTATTATCTCCTAGTTAATTATTATGAAAAAAGCAGTAGTGGTAGCATTCCCCCACATGGTTCTATATCTGAAATGCTTGGTTCAATTAAAGCTGGTATTTTTTGATTTCCTGTTTCTTGTAAGTTGGAAAGATTTGTAGCAAGTAATGATGGTAAGTCCAGAGTAATTAAACTATCTCGATATCCTTCTTTAATATCTTGAATCCAATTGGCGATTGCTCGATTGAGATAAGTATCATTGATTTTGCACAGACTCTGTTTTTGTAAGTTATTGCGGAGGCTTTCGCGAATTTCTAAGTTAAAAACTTGTTCTGGATTATTTTCTTGGATCGGATTTAAGTCTAAGACATATCTGTATTCATTTTGAGAATCTTGAGTTTTTAGAATTAATGCATATTTTGTCATAGAACAACCAAATCCCATCTATAGATTTGACTTCATCCAACACTTTACTGACTCACTACTTTCCCCATTCACTAGTTCACAATTCAGAATTTTTGTTATTCTTAATTATCAAATTTCCTACCAAATTTAACGAGTTATTTTCTTATAGTCATAAATTTTCCAAACTCCGTTGTCTTTCTCGAACAGGTAAATAAAGTCTGAAGTGTATAAACCTGAATTCTTCCGATCAATTGCTTTTGGTCCGTGAAGGTATAATTCTTCAGAAACATTTACAATAATTGCTGGTCGGCTTCCTGAATAAAAAAATGAAATGACTTTATTAATTGTAGAAAATTTATAAGTGTAGTAAGAATCATGGCTGCTAAGCCAATCAATTGAACCACCAGGCTTTAATTTATCCTGGTACAATTTTCCAGTTGCGTATTTCTCAACTAAACTTCGGTCAAAACTAGGACCAAAAATATAGGGTTTGGCTTTATACCAGTTTTGAACCAATTCAATTGCTTCGTCTTGGCTCAAATCAGCTGCTTCTGTTGTTGAAAAATTAGAAGCAGGAGTTTCTGAGGTAGAAGTGTTTGTAGAATTATCAGTATAAGTTGTAGAATCTTCTATAGTAGGACTTGGAGTTTCTGAACTAGAAGTGCTTGTAGAATTATCAGCAGAAGTTGTAGAATCTTCTATAGTAGGACTTGGAGTTTCTGAACTAGAAGTTTTTGAAGTAGAAGCCTCTTCCTTTGAAGAAGCTACAGCAGATTGAGAAGCCTCTAGAGTCCCTAAACTCATTTCTAAGTTAAAAGTTGTAGATCCTTTAGGCGCAGATACTTGAAGAGCATATTTTCCAGTTTGTGGCAACTCTCCACTACTTAAAAGTTGTGTATCAGGAGCATAAATCCAGATACAAATATCATCATTAGTGCGATAGCTTAGCTTTTGACCAGCTTGAGCGGTGAATGTATATCCAACAGATTTGTCAGCACTAGCTTGACCAGATTTAATGAGCGATTGACTATTTAATTGAATTTCTTCCGGTTTAGTTAAAGCAGTTTTAGGTTTTTCAGGGCATCCTGTAGATGCTTGAGCAGTTTGAGGTGGTGGTGAAACTTTTTGTAATGCTTGGCATCCACTAATTATTAATAGTATTGAAAATATAAATAGCTTTTTCATCATATAAAAACCTATTCATTAAGATTGAGAGTTCTAACTGTAGGCTGACCAACTTCAGCATCACTAATTTCAGAATTAACAAAATTGGCAAAATCTTTAGATTTTTCTTCGTTAGTAAACGATGCAACTTGAATTGCTATTTCTTGGGTATCTTTCCGTCGAACTTTCAGAGCATCTTGACAAAAAAGCGATCGCGCTTTGTCTAAATTAGTCTCGTTGTATGGGATGAATACTGGATAAAAGGTGACTGGATAATCACGTGAATCGCTAGGAAGAGGATCGCCACAGGATGTTTTAGGAAAGTCAGATGAGGAAAATTGATATCTTTGGGGGGCAGATGAATTAGCTGATGTAGATTGAAAGGTATAATTTTTAGATACTCGTTCTAGTTCTCCTAGTCCCATTTCGATTTCAAAAGTTGTAGAGCCTGTCAGTGCCGCAACCTGCATCGTGTATTTACCATCTAAGGGTAAATTTGTACTATTGACGATTTCATTGTTGGGTGTGAAAACCCAGGTACAAATGTTTTGATTAGTCCGATAGCTAATCCTTTGACCCGCATTCGCTTCAAAAGCATATCCCTGGTCTTTACCAGGACTAACCACACCTGTTTCTTTTACAGTTTGAGAGCCAAAATATATAGATTTGACGCGATCGCTACTTAATGAACCTTCAGGTCGATCGGGACATTTATTTGATGTGCTGCTTACCGTGTTGGCACTTTTGACGGCAGTACTACACCCAGCGAGAATTAATAGCATGAAGCAGACTAGTGCCTTTTTTATGCTGCTTTGAGCAGGAAGAAACATTTCACTAAGCCTCCTGCGCTTCACGTTTGAGGTGTTTTGCCCAAAGCGAAAACGGAAGTACACCAGCAACGCCGATTGTTAGTAATACGATCGCCAACATTAGTAGGCGTGTTGACAACGGTAGCGATCGCCCGAATACTGTTATGGTGTAAGGCTTGGATTCTGATGTTACCGATTGGACTTTGACGCTAACATCGTGCTTGGAGCCTCGTTCGCCACTGGGATCGGTGTAGACAATCTCATACTCTCCGAGTAGAGCATTTAGGAAGACTTTCAACTTAGCGGCGACTGTCTCAGCATCAGGAGAAAATTCAGCAATCCCACCAGTCGCTTTAGCTATTTCTGCTAAACGCTTTTGGTCAACAAACTCTTCCTCTGGGACTTTATTTGGAGCTGTACCAATATCTGCTCGTGTAGCAGGATGTTTAAGCTGATATTTTTGTCCCAGTTGCTCTGATGTCAAGCCGTAACCCAAAGTATGAACGATAATTCTGTCATTTTGCTTTAACAATGAGATCAGGCTGTCAAAATCTTGTTGCTCGTTAGGTTTGTTGTGATAGCCATCAGATAAAAGAACAACGGCTAGTTTTGGTTGCGGCTGCGAAGATTCTTCTGAGGCTTTTTCTGTTACGTAAAAGCGGCTATCTTCTAGGCTGCTTAAAAAGTTGATGGTTTTAGTTACAGGCTCGTAAAGGTTGGTAGAAGCACAAGGAATTTGACCGCCAAGAAAATCGAGGTAGTTACCGAGTTTAAAATCACTAGCAGGGAAAAACTTATCCAGATTCTCTCTATCAACTGGATAGCCACTGCAATTAACACCAGGATCGCCAAAGGGTACAATTGCTATTTGAGTATTGGGACTTCGCTCTGCTATAGCTGCTGTAAATTTTCTAATAGCCGCGATCGCACCCTCAAGCTTGGTTGTTCCTCGGCTATCCATCTGCTGCATACTACCACTGAAATCCAGCAGCACTACGATCCAGGTGGGAGGGGGTTCTGTCTGTTCGGAACTTTTCCAGTTATTGCGATCGAACTTAACTGGTGTTTTGTCAACTTCTACATTGAAATCAGTTGGCTGTAGACCCATTAAAGGTCTGTTATTAGTATCTGTAACTTTGATACGGAGTTTAACTTCATCCTCATGAACTGTGGGATTGCCGACAATTTCGGCAGTTTTGACTTGACCCCAACTAGGACTGCAAAGACATCCAGCCAGCAATACAGATAAGCTAAGCCTGCGGGTCCAGAAAACGATTGTAGTAGACAAACCGGAATAATTTTTTCTCATTGTCTGTACCTTTGTCTTGGAGGTAAAAAGTCAAAACGAAGTTATGTTTCAAGCGAATCGATCTGCGGGAAGTCAAACGTTCACCATTGACTTCTACGGTGTGGAAAAATTTAGGGTCGGGAACTAGAGTTGTCTGACGAGGTTGAAGTTCTATTTCAGCCGCATGTAAAGGTAATCCAGGGATGCGGATGTGTGCCTTTTCATCAGAACCAATACCGATTTTTCCTTTAGCAGGTAGTTGAATTGATAGACCTTCTTCGATCTGATCTGCTTCGCTATCGGTGACAAACTTTAGTTTGGATTGCTTGTCAATGATGGGATGTGCATTTGCATTGCGATCGCTGCTATCGTCATATATTGGCTCTCCAGTGTACTCAAAACCCGCTCCAGCTCTGAGTGCAGCCATGTAGCTAGGAGATGTGGAAACGCTAAACACGAAACCGAGTAAAGTTCCTAAAATTGAGAAGCCGATGGGATCTTCAACTTTTTTCATCGCCTGCATCAGTTCGGGTAATGACTGCCGTAGCATCTCGAATATTAAAGCGGCTGCTAAACTAGCAGCGATACTGCCAATTAAACCCGTCCAAAAGCGTTGTTGGAAACGCTTGCGATCCCCTGCTTCGATACTTCGCCAGCGCCAAGTTACCCCTTCGGCAATGCCTGTAGAGCTACCAATGAGCAACCAGCCTAGAGTCCTTACGATTGGTGTAGGTACGCGAATTGCTGGCAAGAACAATATTTCAGAAATTCCCCCTGCAACTAAACCCGCCAGTAATCCCAGTCCAGCCGCAATGCTGACAGGAAGCACAGCAACTTTCAAATTCATTTTTGGTCTAGTCGGGTTACTGACAAAGATTTCAGTAAAGACAAAGGCAATGGCAAGTGAGATTGCTATGCAGGGAAACAGAACTATAGATGGAAACTGCTGTAGAAAACCTTGCTCAGTTAAGATAAATTGACCTAGATTCCAGCCAATTAATGCCGAAGTAATTCCAGCTAATATATAAAGATAAATTCTCATGATAAATTTAGCTATTAAAATTGATAAAATATCATTTTTCAGTTTCTTCCTTCAATTTTTTAACTATGTCTTGTTTTAATTTTTGAATTGTGTCTCCATTGTCTTTGATAATTCCGTCAGCTTTAGCCTCGTCATTATTGAATTTGGCTTTTTGATAAGAATAAATTGCATTTATCCATTTCAACTCTTCAGTTTTATCGCCAGATGTATTTTTAAATATTTCGTCGCTTAAATCTGATTTTTGAAAAACAGTTTTAATTTCCTCTCTGATTAAGCGTTGAAAATCATCATCTTTTGATAATTTTTCAACGAATGTTTTAATAGATCTTTTTGTAGTTTCAAATTGTGTTACCGCCTTCTGTTTTTTAGGGTTTTGGATTGATTGTTCTTCGGATGTCTCGGATGGCTTGTCTTTAGAAGGTGTAGAAGCTGTGCTTCCTTGATTATTAGGTGTTACAGCCTCTGTGGGCTGAGTGGTTGACGAACCTGCAAGTAAAAACTTACCACCTGCTAAGCCAAGTACAAGACTAAGTATTGTCAATATAATTACAAATGGAACGCGCACTTCTATACTCCCGATTTTTAATATTACAAGCCACAAAAATTCTGGAATAGTTATTTCTCTTTCAACGCCAATACCATAAAGGTTACACTGCCAACCATTGGGACGAACCTGAAAAAAAATATTTTTGGGAACTTTGCCCAATCCTATGTGATAGAAAATTACTGATAATTTGGAATAGCCTAACTGCTCAAAAAGCTTAGCAAATGCCTGATATTTCTCCTGTGGCACGCAAGAACGTATTTGCCAGTATTTTTTGAGTTCTTCCCAGATCTTCTGCCAAGATTGTTCTGTTAGTTTAAAATCTAAATCTTGAGAGCTTCTAGCAAATTTGCTCATCAACTGCAAATCATGCTCGATGTCTTGAATGACTTGATAATGAAACTTAGCCCAAAGTCCGTTTGTAGTTGTAAACAACTGGTATACGATGTCTACTGAAACTTTTTGAGTGAGAAGCTGGGGAAGTAAAATCCTGATTCCTTCAATAATCTTGACTTCAAGGTTTGGTGCTGTGGCAGAAATTTGACTTAAAGAATTTCTGATTTGAGATTGAAACTCAGCAGATATTGTAGAGTTCTCATTCTGTTTACTCCCTTTCTCTAGCCAAGCAAGATAATCGACTAACGTTTCTGGAATGACAATAGCCCTCAGCGTTAATAGCCGCACCATTTGAGGACTATAAATTCCTTGCTTGAGTGCATTATTAGCACCTTGACCGTCAAAAATTTCTTTCCAATAGCTTTCAGGAATTTCGATGTTTCCTAAAGGTTCTGCGATCGCCTGCACGTATTCAAGCTTCACCTTGGAACTATTGATCAATCCCTTAATTGCAGACTTGATTGCTTGTTCGTCTACGTCTAGCGTAGTGACTTGAGAAATGCTAAGTTTGGCTTTCTGCAACAGTTCGTAGGCGCGATCGCTAGCAGCTCGAACGATGAGAAATCGCCCTGGTTGCTCCAATGCTTCAACATTATACGCCCACGAGACTAATTGATTATTACCGTCATTTATGACTTTTTTATTAGCCAGCCTACTTACGACCTGTAATGTATATTCTGAATCTGGCGGAATCAGAATCGGTGTGGAGAAATCGATGAGTAAATTTTCAGTTTCAGGTGGTAGATCGATCTGAGGCGGAGTAAAACTAGGGCATAAATTAGGTTGCTCTATCTCTTTAGTATCAAACGGGTTAAAAACAGGCATTTCCCCGTTATGCAATTGCTGATAATTTTCAATCCAGCCCAGTATTTTCCAGAGGTTGTTAACTCTCTTGTCTCCCTCATAAAGAAAGTAACGGTAGAAAGAGGCACTCCGCCCCTTTTCATCTCGTCCGCGTGTCACTATGGCAATGACTGACCAATCAGACTCTTCACTCCCTGACACCACACGACCAATAATCGCTGGTTCATCGCTAGTGGCACCCTCCGCTACTGCAAATTCTTTGTTAGCAATTGAACGCTGGACAGCATGAGGAATGGGATCGATAGTTGCATTCATGTACTGCCCAGTGAAGCCCAGCGACACCCAACCACCGTCAGCAGTTCTCTCAGCGCGGATGCCAGTGCTGAATTCATGAATCTGAATTTCTGTCTGTGTAGTCATCATCTGGTCAATCCTTATCTAATTCCTTATGCCGATCGCCCGTGCAAAGCCAGTAAATCGGAGCTACCAAGCCGAACGGTCGCCAACGCTTGGGATCTTTAAGTACAGAAGTTGTACCATTGCGATCGCGATTGATCCGCTTTGAGTTGGGTTCGGGATAGCGAGTCCCCAGCATCCCAAAAGCTGAAGTAGTAAAGAACTCTACACTACCTGCACCCATTTGCTGCCAAGATTGCAGCCTGCGATTCACTTGGGGAAATCTTGCTGCTGCAAGTTCTCGCGGCTGGTGGCGCTTGATCCATAATTCCGGTTGTTCGCACTTGGTCATTACCAAACCAACGCGGCGCTTTTCTGCACCAATATCAGTGCGATCGAGAGCCGTTAGGAACTTGTCAAGACCGTTGGCATACTCAGAATCTTTACGATGGGTCGTACCATCGATTAAAAACATAATTCCCGTCGCTTGCAAACAATCCTCAAGGTAGTCCTGTAACCGCGAGTCACCAGCTTGATAGAGCAGATCGGTAAAAAACTCCCCTGCGTAATCTTTACAGCTAATGTTCAGCGTGACTAACTGCGAAGGGGCGCTAGCCTTTGGATTTTTCCAAGAAAACTGTCCTTTTAAAGCAATGCTGAGAGTATAATCTTTAACATCTATTGCACTGGCATTCAAGTCAGTTGGTTCTAACTCCAATCCCTGTTCTAGAATGTTTTGCGCCTTAGCAATTAGTTCCTCTCCTTCTTCATTAACAGGGGTCACGTTTTGCACGGGGCTAGAGGGTTCGGCATTGGGCCACCGCGCCAGAGATGCCATATAAGTCGTTTTGCCAGAAGCGCGATCGCCAATTACTCGGAGCACCCCATTACTTTGAATGGCTTCAGATGTTCCCTGTGTTGTCTTGCGTTTCGTTAACCAATCAAGCATCAGCTTTCATCCTTTTTCCATTACTCAGCCAACAAAGAGGGGCGATCGTGTTGTAAGGTCGCCATGCAGATGCATTCCGCAAAACAGAATGTCTACCGTTAGTGCCAATTTCATCTATGCGATTCGGTCGCGGATCGTTGCGTTTCAAAACTCCAAAGGTTGAGATTGCATAAAACTGTAAATTCTTCTCTGGAATTTTTGTTTGTAAAGTTGTTTTTGTTTTCGGCAGATGAACGTCAAACAGATCCATTTCTGGTTCTAGACGACAGGGCCAGAGTTCGCCCCGTTCGCACTTACTCATAGCTACAGCAATCCGTAAGTCAGCAATGCGATCGCGATCGTCCATTAATTTGATAAATCGTTCTAGCACTCGCTTGTAAAACTTATCAGTTCCTTTTTGCCATTCGGTTAATAAAATCAAGCATCCAGTCACATCCTTCATTAAGCATTCATTCATGAATTCCTCATGCAAGGAATTAGACGTTCCTGATTCTAATTCTTCAAAAATCTCCCCAGGATAATCCCTGACAGCTAAATTAATTTCAACGTATTTTTTAAATTGTTGTTTCTTCTCAAGTCTAAAAGAGTAGTATGGTAGAGAATCTATGCCTCCTGCTACCTCTGTAGGTGCTAATGAAGCTCCTTCACAAATAATATTTTCAGCTTTAGCAGCTAGTTCTTTTGCATCTTCATTTAGAGGTTGGATGTTAAAGCTGCTAGAGCTTGTACCTACGTTTTTGCGATCCGAAAAATATGCTAAAGCAGCTAGATAAGTTGTTTTTCCAGAGCTTCTAGGACCAATAACACAAATGTTACCCATTTCACATACTCCTTGACTATTTTGCTAAGAAGCTACCTAGATATATCCAGGGCAACTCTAAGAGAGAACGATTATAAATACTTGTAATAAAGCACCGAACTGATAAACCTGAAATACTTCGATTGATTTGCTCAATCTGTGGATGAACCGCTCTAAAATATCGATTAAAGACATAACTATGGCGTTGTTGCCAATTCATCGATGAACCATGAGGCTGATATGCAAGTTGTCGAGCCTCTTGAGCGATGTCGCAGAAGAGATCTGCTTTATTTAAGCAAAGAGTTAAGTGCTTTACTTTAGGACAATCTCGACGAAAGAACTCTACCCAGCGATCGAACCTATTACACCATTGCTGTTGTGTCATAAACTCTTCTGAATTAACGCTGGATTTTAACATCTCTCGATACGGTGAGAGTATGAGTAAAATGCCTTCACTTTTACTAGCTGCTTCTAGAAAATTATTCCACTGATCTGGACGATCTGTTTGCCAAGTCTTACGCCAGATTTCGCCAGGAGTATCTACCCAATCTACTGCTACTTTTTTCAAACCAGTAGGAAGACGAATTTGGATCTCTAGGTAGCGTTCATCGACTGGATTTTGAGCATCTGTAGCTTTAGTTCTACCCAGATCTTCATCAAACAATAGCCTTTTGAGATTTTCATAGTCAGGACTAGAAACTTTAACATAGTCATTGTGAGGATTAGCTAATTCCATAGCTAAATGCGTTTTGCCAACGGCGCGATCGCCTATATAAACTACTCCCACTTCAAGCCGCCTTATTTTTAGATAACTTCTGCGCTCGATTGCAATAGTCGTCAATTTTCTATGAAATTGTTAGTATATTTACCTGAAAAATATAGATTAACTACTAAATGTAAAATAGTTAGCGCAAAAATAGCTTTAACTAAAGCTATTTTGTTATTAAGTTTTACCTTTTCAGTAATAACTTATTAAATAGGTGAATGATTTCGTTAATTCTACGGATTTTCTATTTAAAATCAAATATACTTATATAAGTTCTCTGTAAATGCCGCAGTTAAATCTTTAAACAGGACGCTTTTGTGTATATTTTTTTACTTCGTTTGATTTGGCAAAAGCAGACGCATCCTAATTCTACGATTTGATGTTATAAATGCATAAAATTCGCTTGGCGATCGCTTTGTTCCTAGTTGGTAAAAGACCGAACTAGACAGGATTAACTCTCAGCAAGAAAACCTACATCCATTCAAATATTGAGAAGGCAAATTAAATTTGCCTCCCAGCTCCTCAGCCAAGGATAGTTAGTAAAGCGCAATCGCAGCCATGCTTCTACTCAATTTCTAGTCCCTGCTTATGCTCTTGTTGGGTTTCCAGTATGCTATGAGCTTGAGTATAAACTTGCTCGATGTAACTCTTCCCTTTGGTCTTGTACTCCTCTTGGGGCAATGTAGCTTTCCACTCTTGCAGGCGATCGCATTGGGACAAAACTCGTCCGACTTCGTTAGCATCAGAAGATTCTTTCAGTACTAATAGTGCAACTCCTACATCCACTTCCCAATTTGAAGCATCATTAAAACCAGGATACTGGCGCACTTGCCGCGATAATTGTTCGTACAGTTGCTTGCATTGCCAGCGTTGTTGTTCGATAAATTGCGATACTTGTCGCTCCTCATTTGACATTTGGTGAAGGGTAGAGTATCTACCGTTCAAAGCAGGTTTTGCAGAGCTATTGGGAATAGTTGTCGCCTCTTGGTTGGATTGCTCCTGATGGCTTCGATCTCTGGGTGCTGGGGTTACACCTGCTGCCTGAGCTGGTGCTGCATTACTGTCGAGAGTCTGGGGTTTGACAAGTTTTATCGGCTTTTCGGCAAATGGTTGCGGTCTATTGGGTAGAGAACCCAAGCGAGTGCTGTAGTTTGCAGCATCTAGAGGTGTACCTACCTTAGCCTTGAGTGCTTCCATGTCTTGAGGCTTGATGCTACTAGCGGCTAGGTAGCGGACGGCAAGTCCTTTCTTGGTTTCTATGGGAGCTTCTTGAGAGAAGACTGGGCTAAATTCAATCGAGCGCGATCGCAACCAATTATCTACTACTTCCACTTTGCGATCGTCAACTGCCAGTCCCACCAGTCCTAGCACTTTGTCTTCTGGGTTAGCAAATAGGATAGTAGGACGTTCTTTGATTTTCGACAGAAAAAGCTCGCTCTTTTCTATCATTGCATCTGGGGCTGCTGCAAAGGCGATCGCTCCCTTCTGCTTCGTCCAGACTTCGGGGTATTGGACTGTAGCGGGGTCAACTCTGACAAAAGCATGGCTGAAATTGCTCTGAAGAAGGCATCTCATCGCCACCTGCCGTCCTACTTGGAGAATACCTAACTGTTTTAAGGCTTCTTTGTCTTGCTTGTAAAACAGAACTCCTAGCGGTTTTCCCTCCAAAAATACAACATTTCTCACTTTAGCTGGAGTCATTTCAATTTGTCCGATGCTGTAATCTCCATCTTGAAATTCTTCTCCTTTAAAGTCGTAATAATTAATCTTGTTAATTCTCAACAAATTCCCATTAGGCGATTCTCCAATAACGAATGCTCCTTCATGCCTGCTATCCTCGATAGTTCTAAGTTTAAGCTTTAAGAAACTACCATTATTGAGATAGTTAGCTGGTTTCAAAGCATGAATAGAATCAGCATCTAATTCTCCCAAAGTGCATTTGCCTAGTTTGATTTTTACCGTTTCGTTAGGGATTGGTACTTGACAGACTGATAGAATAACTGATTCGTTGTTAAATACTTTATCGGCATGGGAGAACTTACTAATTTCTCGAATGGTGAAATCTATAGCGGGTTTGCCCACCTGGACCAGTGTTGCTTTAGCCGTGTAGGTTTTTCCAGGTAGTATGGATGCTCGTGCTTTAGTACCGATAGGCAATCTACCAGTTCTTTGTTCCAAAATGCCGTATTCTCTGTACTCGCCATCATTGTCTTTCACAAAGACAGCTATCGTGTTATGCCGTTCGTTTTCTGCTGAGCGATCGCTCTGTCCGATCTCAATTTCATGTTTTTCCTCCAAGTTACATAGTTTCTGTTGAAAGATCTCGCCTTCTTTTGCGATCCCCGTGATTTTTAGATTGGCAAACTGCAACTGGTTCAATCTCGATAAAATTTCCTCGCCAAAGGCAGCAAAGACAAAATTTGACACTTTTTTTCGGGTATCTTCCTGCTGTTGTGCTTCATAGTTATCAGGATTATCTGAAGCCATCTCTCGATTGGATTGGGAGATTTTAGATTTTTTCTCTAGTTCTTCTTCGCGAGTAGCAGATACACTCCAAGCAGCAGCGGCTGATAGGCGCTCCGATTCGGGAATAGCAGCACGGAAGTTTTCGGCGATCGCGTTAGCCTGCCCGAATAGCAATTTGATTTGGCTAGGCTTGAGTTGGGGTTTGATTTCAACTAGAATTGCTCCAATTGATGTCATACCAGCCCTCAGTTTGTAGTCTTGAATAGACTGCTGGCTGATTGTACCCAAAGGGCGATACTTCGGTTGTCCGTTTTCCATTTCAGCACTAATTTGTGCTACTGCCAGAAGCCCGTGCGATCGCAGTGGGGTGCACTGTTGTTCTGGAATTTCTTTCAGTTTCAGATTTAAAGTTTGAGCATTCCAAATACCAGGGTGTCCGTAGCGAGTTAAGTTAGTAATTTCAATTTGCGCTCCACTCTTGGTCTGTACGATCGCATACGGTCCTTGCTCGGTTTGGCGACGCTGCTCCAGTCGGGTCACTTCGTTAAATTTCCGATCGAACTCGTGTTTGGCAAGGAGAGCGGCGAACTTTTGTTGAGGTGTAAATTCTACGTCTTTAAACAGCTCCTGAAATTGGACGATGGGACGAGACTCTAATTGAGAGTGTTGAAAATACTTATTGGTTTGAGCAATAAGTAACTCTACTGGCGAATAACCTCCAGGCGCGATCGCTTCATTTAAGTAAGCAAATGGTAGTTTTTTATCCTTGATATAGCTGACATCTCGGTACAAATATCTTTTATTCTCTTGAATTAATTCCATGTCAGGGGCGCGGGCGCTCTTGAACGTATCGACAGCTATTTGGTTTTGAAAGCATCCTGATTCAATCATGCTGCGGTAGATGCTGCGATTGATTGACATTGCTTGCTCTACTACCGCAGGCGTTCTATTTTGGGCTGATGCTAAGTCAACGATTGCCTTCATCCTCGCTCTATATTCTTCCCGAATCAATTTGAGATTTTTTGCATCACTTTCTCGCTCGAATAATTTCTGATAATGGTTTGCTACAGTATCTAAATACTCCGATTGTTGTTGGGAGTCACCGTAAGTTTTTAAAATCTCAATTTCCGACTCCAGGGCTTCCAGTGCGGTGACTTGATTGTTGATGACACCAACGCTAATGCTATCGGACATAAAAATGGCAATTTCTTCAAAGAGTGGTTGAGTGCCATCTGCTCTATAGAATGATTGTTTCTTCAGCTTGAGAGTAGGTGCGTAGGCGTTTTGGGGAAGGTTTCTTGCTTCGGCTTCTGCCGTCAGGTTAGGGTATAGACTTGCTAACTCTACGCCAATGCAATCGCCATCGAAGTCGCGCCCTTGGCGTTCTGATTCGGTTTCGATTGGGTCTACTTCCTGAGTTTCAATTCCTCGTGCTTTAAGTGCGGCAATTCGCGCTTGAATCCGCTGATGGTCTTCATCGTTGACTACGATGATGCCTTCTAGCGGTCTGCCGTCTGGTCCGATGTAGTCTTGGACGTGTTTGTTAATCGATACGCACAAGCCATTGGAGTTGAGGAATGGCGAACGAAAGTTCAAGACTTTTTCACCTTCATCAAACCAAGGGACGCAGATTTCGCCATTTTTGAGTTCCTTGGAGGGAATAATCGTTCCTCGGTCAAAGCTAAGCGTACGACCGATGGCAATGTCGCGCCACTGTTGTTGGACAAATCGACTCAACTGGTGTTTGACTTTTTCTGTTTCTAGGAGTTGGCAGTGACCTTGCAGATCGGCTTTAATCAGCCTGTACGTAAACAAGTCATTTTTTTCGGTCTGGGAGTCATAGTCGTCTAAATTACCATTTTCTTCTAACTCTGATGTTGTCTCGGCTAGATTTGTCAGCGATCGCCTCTCATCTGCAATTGTCTTGCGTTTCTCGTATTGCTCGCAGTAGAGTTGGGCAACTTTTCTGGGATCGTCCTGAATTTGAGCAAGTCTTATCGCCTGCGCTTCCAATTCTTCAACTATGTCCTTCATCCCTTGGGGAAAAGACGCGAGAAGTTGAGAAATAGCAGTCTTACCTTGTTGGGACTGAGATTTTTCACCCAACCAAATTCTCTGGCTGTATAGCCCTGGCTGAATTTGTGGTTTGATCGGAGCGTTGGGATTATCTTTGTCAGTCCCCTTAAAACTAGAAAGGGGAAGGATTAGATCAATTTTTGGTTTATTGCTGGAGCTTGCATATTTAATCCGATCCAAGCTATACGGTCGCAGCGTTCCTTTACCAAACCTATACTTGGTATCTTCTCCATCACCCTCTCGCCAGCCAAAACGGTGTTGTATAACGCTGTATTTCTCCTCTGGCTGCCTTCGAGTTAGTTTGTCATATAGTTGAGGCGAAATCTGACCGTAGCAGTCACCGACCAAGCGGTAGGCTACAGCATCAGGTAATATTCCTCCGTTCGCACCCGTGGCATCATCTACAACTAGGATATTGAGTTTTTCATCGATCGCGTTTTTGCAACTACCTAAAAAGATCGAACCGTAAGCACCTCTGTCTTTGCGATCGGGACAAAGTTTTTCTACCGTTTCTAGGCACTCTGGCGAACCATACAGTAGCCTTGACTTGGAGGAGAACAGTAACACCTGACCACTTGGATGATTTTTCAAGTCCTCTGGCGTACTATATTCATCCATCTGTCCAAAGGAAAACTGTCGATCGGGCAAGAAAAACTCTAGCAGTGTGTTATCCAATTCCTCCTTTAAAATTGAGTTAGGATTCTGTCGATTGCCATCGGTATGTATCCATTGGTTAAGCCGAGGATCGAAGTGGTTAAAAATAAGCACCATAAAACTGAGTTAGATTGAGTTTTTATGGAATTAAGAATGACAAGAGTTAAACGTTGGATAAATATGAATAAAAAAGAATTCAACGCTGATGGAACTCTTAAAGAAGAAGCAAAAATCCAGCTACTAGCTGAAGGATTAAGCGATGCGGCTATTGATGACTATGCGGCTGGACTCAAATCCCAGTATGAGGAATGGAAGAGACTAGACGAAACCGATCCAGAACCCTGGATAGAATATACTGCTGAAGATTTATTTTCCCAAGAGGAGAGAAAGAAATTTAACCCAGATGGCACGCTCAAGCCAGAATATGTTGAGTATGCCCGCAGTATTGGACTAGGCGAGGGATACCTGAAACAACTGGAGTTCAAGAAGAAGCTAGATGTAGAGAACTTCAACCGGATGTCTGAGACTTGGGCTGCTCGTGGTATGAATTTTGGTGAATACCAAATGCGATCGCGTCTCAGTGCGATCGAGAGTTATGCACAGCGCCAAGAGCAGGTACAGCAAGATATTCGCAATGGTGAAGACCTTGATTCTCTACCATTATCTGTCGATCCCGATGATTATTATCAGCAGCACGGTTACAATCCTGGTTAATACGACTACGAATATATAGTTGCAACGTTAATATTTAGACAGCTCTACGCTATTAAAAGTTAGATCGAGTTGGGGAGGAAAAAATATCGTTGAAAAAGCACTCTGCTGCATGGTCTTTTTAACGACTACTAAAACAGTAGCTTTGTTTAGCCAAAATTAGGGCGATTGTCATTGCGATCGCCCAATAAAACGTGCCTACTCTGTTTTTCTTCCGATGATACTAGTTGCGCTCAAGCAGTTCGCAGCCGTTCAATATCCCGCATCGGTGGCGCACCAAACAGGCGCGAATATTCGCGGCTGAACTGTGAGGGACTTTCATATCCAACCCGATAGGCAGCATACGCCGCATCAGCGTTTTCGGCAAGCATCAGGCGACGTGCTTCTAAAAGTCTTAACTGCTTTTGATACTGAAGCGGACTCATCGAAGTCACTTGCTTAAAATGTTGATGAAACGACGAAGTAGACATACTGACCCGCCTCGCTAAATTCTCAATCCGCATCTGTTGGGCAAACTCAGCCTCGATCAGTTTAATGGCTTTGGCAATTCGCTGCATATTACTGCCGGATGTGGCAATTTGGCGCACCGCTTCACCTTGTTCGCCGATGAGCAGACGGTAATAGAGTTCGCGAATCATTAGTGGTGCCAGCATAGGGATATGCTGCGGCGTATCTAAAAGCTTGACCAGGCGGAAGGCACACTCGATCGCCTCAACATCGACGTTGCTGACTGATATACCTCGGACAGAGTTCTCTTTTTTACCCACACTAGAACTCATTTGGGCAACCAGATCGCACAGTTGCATCGGGTCTAAGTTTAGTTTCAGTCCTAAATACGGTTTGTTGGGTGTCGCCTGGGCTACAAAGCTACTCAGTGGTAAATCGACCGAAACGACTAGATATTGCCCTGCGCCATACTGATACCTCTGTTCATCCAGCAACACTTCTTTTTGTCCTTGCACGACGATCGCGAGGATTGGCTGATACACGCCATGAAGTGCGGTAGATACAGCATCCGATCGCGTCAAGTCCAATTGCGCGATCGCAGTTGGTTGGATAATGTTGCCGTTGGCTTCGGTGTGCCGCATCACCAGTGTCGCGAGTTCTTGGCACCGATCTGCGATTACGTCAGAATTGGAGATTTCGATCGTCATAGAGACTCGCTCAGCCTTACTCTTAACGATTATAGAACCTATGACAATCTCTGTTTTGGAGAATTAGGCAATCATCCAATAGGTTTAGGTATTTGAAAAGCCCAATTCTATTCGTAGGATGAAGTCAGCTCAATTACAACTGTAGAAGATAAGGCAATGACGAACGATCTTGCCCGTTTTACCTATCCAGGCTATGCCGCATATGCCAGCGCCAAAGGAGCGTTCGAGGTTCTGACTCGGTATCTAGCAAAGGAATTGGGACACAGGCAAATTGCGGTGAATACAGTCGCACCAGGAGCGATCGTCACCGATTTTGGCGGTGGTAGAGTGCGGGACAATCCAAGCATTAACAGCTTCATCGCATCGCAAACCGCTCTAGGTCGTGTGGGTGAGCCGGATGATATTGGAGGTGCGATTGCAGCGTTGCTGTCTGAAGAAAATCGCTGGGTGAATGGACAGAGAATCGAAGTCTCTGGTGGTCAATCTCTCTAACTCAAATCAACTTCAATCGCGAGAAAAGTCATGTTAAACGTAGAAAATAAAGTCATTGCGATTACTGGAGCCAGTAGTGGCATCGGAGAAGCTACCGCCAAGTTACTTGCCCAAAATGGTGCTTATGTTGTTCTAGGGGCACGGCGAACCGAAAAGCTGAAAAAGATTGTCAAGGAAATACACCAGCAAGGGGGTACAGCCGAATTTAAAGCTCTCGATGTCACCAATCGCGAGGATGTGAAAGCCTTTATTGAGTTTACCAAGGATAAGTTCGGTCGCGTCGATGTCATCTTCAACAATGCAGGTGTGATGCCCCTGTCCCCGTTGAATAGCTTGAAAGTCGAGGACTGGGATACCACAATCGACGTGAACATTCGTGGTGTATTGAATGGCATTGCGGCTTCTTTGCCGATGATGGAGGCACAAGGCGGCGGACAGATTATCAATACAGCGTCTATCGGCGCACATTTGGTAGTGCCTACTGCCGCAGTGTATTGCGCCACCAAATATGCAGTTTGGGCAATCTCCGAAGGACTGCGGCAGGAATCGAAAAATATTCGCGTCACCACCATCTCTCCTGGTGTGGTAGAAACCCAACTCGGTGCAGAAATTACAGATAATGCAGCAAAAGACCTAATGAAGGAAATCCGTAAAACCGCACTGACTCCAGATGCGATCGCATCTGCCGTTTTGTATGCGGTGTCCCAGCCGGACGATGTTGATGTCAACGAAGTGATTGTCCGACTAACAGCCAGCGCATTCTAGGCAACACTCACAGTTTGTAACGAAGTTTTACAAAAACTGACATTCTCCTGAAAAGAAAAAATTTAGCCCAGAAGTAACATACATCAGTTTGAGATCGTCGATCGTGTAGTTTGCAGGCACATCCTAGAACAAGCTATGAAGAGTTACTGGCGTACTGATGTTTTCGATGCGATGCAACCTGCTGGAAGTAGATAGAATTTTTTGCAGTGTAACCAATTTAACAATAGCACCAAATCAAATAGATGGGTCAAATGCTAAAAACAAAATTTACGACAAGTAACTCGATCGGCTCAGTCGAACCCGACCAGTGGTTAAATAAATCTCTGGTGTTATCCAGTAAGCATTTGGGCTGGAATGAGATTTTGGTTCAACAGTATCAAAGCTTTCCAACATCAACTGAAGTTGAGATTCCTGCCCTGTCAAATCACTGGCTCAACTTACCGCTAGGACAACCCATTCATTTGACCCAGAAGCGTGACAACGCAAAGCATGAGTCTATTGTTCAAAAGGGCGACTGTATTTTTGTTCCGGCGGGACAACCGAGCTACTGGCACTGCGGGGAAAGTGTAAGCTATAAGTCAATGCTGCACATTTACTTGAAGCCGGAGTCGATCGCGCAAGTTGTTGAAACATCGGAGCTAGAGAGCGATCGAGTTAATCTCGTGAACTGCTTCTCTAAGACCGATTTGCAGCTTCAGCAGATCGCAATAGAGATTTATCACTGGTTGAAATTGCCAAAGTCATCAATATTAGCCCCACTTATTTTGCTAGTTTGTTCAAACGCGCTACAGGTATTTCTCCGCATCAGTATGCGATCGAATAGCGAGTGGAGCGGGCAAAAATGCTGCTGTCAAAAACGGATTTGGAGATCGCCAACATTGCCTTACAAGTAGGTTTCTCCAGTCAAAGTCATTTAACTCAACAGTTTCAGCGATTCACCGGAATGACACCAAAACAGGTGCGCCCTTCATCAGAAGAATTTGATAAATCGTGGTAAGAATCACCAAAGAAGTTGAGCATTGGAACTCTTTACACTTGGGATAAATAAAACAAGGAGATAGAAGGAAGATAAACACATCTTCATCTTCTGTTTAAATCTGCCAAATACACAAAGGAGAAAAACAATGGCTGCTGTAGAACTTTATAACGACAGCAATTTCAGAGGCAAGTTAGTGGAAACAAATAGTGACACTCCAAATGTAGGTAATGATGTTAACGATCGCGTGACTTCAATTGTCATTAATCAGGGAACTTGGAGATTTTTTACAGATTCTCAATTTCGGGGTGTCTCTGCCGATTTGGGACCAGGACGTTACCCTAACATAGGTCTTGGAACCATTCCTAATGACTCAATCAGATCCTTCCGTAGGATTGGGTAGGTAAAGCAATAGGGTGGATTATCTCCCCTATTTCTTTACCTATTTGTAGGAGTAGAAAATGCCAGAAATCATCTATTGCTGACAATCTGCTTCTAGCCAGAGCTTATCGTCATTTTCTGATGCTGCACTCCAATTGCTGCGGAAAAACTTTATTAATAAACTTTACTAATAACGATATACTTTGTGATATAGCAGATGACACTCATCGGGAGATTGTATGATTGCCCTACCTGGAGTCGCCATCAATAGCAAAATCTATGAGAGTGCGGCATCTGTTGTGTATCGCGGCATTAGAGAGCAAGACGGGCAAGCGATCGTCGTCAAACTGCTGAAGCAAGATTACCCCTCTGCTCAAGAATTAACTCGCTACAAACAGGAATATGAAATTACCCGCTCCCTGAATCTCTCTGGAGTTGTCAAAGCATACAGCCAGCAAGACTATCAACGCACGATCGCGATTCTCTTAGAAGATTTTGGGGGAGAATCTATCGAGAGATGGATGCAGCAGCGTCCAGAAGAATTCTGTCCCATGCCCTTAGCCAATTTCTTTCGATTAGCCCTTGACATTACAGAGATTCTGGGCAGGATTCATCACGCTAATATCATCCACAAAGATATCAATCCTGGCAACATCGTTTTCAATCCAGATACGGGTGTGGTAAAAATCATTGATTTCGGTATTGCCACCCAGTTTAACCGCACCAATCCAAGCTTCAAAAGTCCTCATGTATTAGAAGGTACACTTGCCTACATTTCTCCTGAGCAAACGGGGCGGATGAATCGTTGGCTCGATTACCGCACTGATTTTTACTCGCTGGGCGTGACATTCTACGAACTTTTAACCGGACAGCTACCTTTCCCGACAACAGACATACTAGAGCTAGTCCATTGCCATATTGCCAAATTACCCGTTCCGCCTCACAAATTGAATGCAGCGATCCCCAAACAAGTCTCAGATATCATCATGAAATTGATGGCGAAAAATGCGGAAGATCGCTATGGGAGTGCCTGGGGAATTAAGGCGGATCTAGAAACCTGCGCCCAGCAACTAGAACAAAGCGGTCAAATCGATCGCATCTCTTTAGGTCTTCAAGATATTTCGGGGCAGTTTCACATTCCCCAAAAACTGTATGGACGAGAAGCCCAGATTGGAGCATTATTATCGGCGTTTGATAGAGTAGCCGTCAGGGGGAATGAAGACAATGCTCAGTTCAAAGTCGAAATGATGCTAATCTCTGGCTATTCTGGAGTTGGCAAAACAGCATTAGTGCAGGAACTTTATAAACCCATCACGGCAAAGCACGGCTATTTTATCTGGGGCAAATTTGACCAGTTTGAGCGTAATATTCCCTACAGTGCAATTGTCGATGCCCTGCAAAAATTGGTGCAGCAACTTCTGGGGGAACCGGATGAGCAAGTGCAACAATGGCGATCGCATTTACTTGCGGCATTGGGCAGCAACGGACAAATTATTATTGATGCAATCCCAGAAGTTGAGCTAATTATTGGCAAGCAGCCACCCGTACCGTCCGTTGGAGCAACTGAAGCTCAAAATCGCTTCAATCTAACGTTTCAAAAATTTGTGCGGGTGTTTTGTGACAAGGAGCATCCCCTAGTAATTTTCTTAGACGATTTGCAGTGGATCGACTCAGCCACGCTAAAGTTAATCGAGCTATTATTACTTGACGAACAGACACAATTCCTATTTTTGATTGGAGCCTATCGAGATAATGAAGTGCATCCAACGCATCCACTAGTCTTGACGCTCTTAGAATTGCGAAAACAAGGGGCAGTGCTTCAGGAGATAATCTTGACACCTTTAACGTTGGAATCGTTGAATCAATTGATTGCCGAGACGCTAGATCGTAATCCTGACACTGTTCGCGATTTAGCCCAATTAGTGTTATGTAAAACCGAGGGCAACCCTTTCTTTGTTGGTGAGTTTTTGCGAATGCTGTATAGCGAAAATCTTCTGACCTTTAACGCGGAACACTTAAGCTGGCAGTGGAATATTGCTCAAATTCAAGCCCGAAATATAACCGATAATGTGGTAGAACTGCTGCTGCTCCAGTTGAAGAAATTGCCAGAAGAAACACGGCAAATTCTCCGCTTAGCCGCTTGTGTTGGAGCTGAATTTGATTTAGAAACGTTAGCGATCGCTTGTGAAAAATCGCCGAAAATAATTTCTCTAGATTTACTAGCTGCAATACATGCTGGATTAATTCAACCTCTATCTGAATTAGACGAAAACTTGTTAGTTCAAGACTACAAGTTTTTGCACGATCGGGTACAGCAAGCTGCTTATGCCTTAATTGATGAGTCGCACAAACAAGTTGTTCATTTGCAGATCGGACGTAATTTACTCGAAAAAACTTCACCAGAGCAACTGTCGGAACGGCTATTTGAAATTATCGATCATCTAGATCGGGGAATTGAGCTAGTCACTGCTCAACCAGAACGAACTGAAATTGCCAGATTGAATTTAATGGCAGGACAGAAAGCAAAGGCAGCAACGGCTTATGAAGCAGCTCTTAAGTATTTCAAAACAGGGCTTAAACTCTTAGATACAGATAGTTGGCAGAATGAGTATGACCTAACTTTAGCGTTGTACTCCCAAGCAGCAGGAGCAGCGTATCTTCATGGCTGCTTCGATGAGATGGAACAATTCGTAGAAGTGGTACTCATCCGCGCCAAGACAGCGATCGACAAAGTGCAGGTTTACGATAGCAGAATTCAGAGATATTTGTCACAGGGCAACCTGAAATCAGCACTAAAAATTGGCTCGGAAGTGTTAAAGCTCCTGGGAATAGATTTAATAGAAAATCCAAGTCAGGTAGATATTCAAAGGGAATTGGAGTCAACGGCTGCACTACTCGCTGAACGAGAAATCGAAGACTTGATTAATTTACCAGAGATGACTGCACCAGAACCGCTAGCAGCAATGTCAATCCTAGCGAATATAGGGGCTGCTGCATTTATCGTGTCACCAGCACTGGTGATACTGATTACTTGCAAAGCGGTAAATTTATCAATCAACTATGGTAATGCTATCTGGTCATCACTGTATTATGCTGTCTACGGGTTTATTCTATGTGGAGTTGTTCAAGACATTGAACTCGGTTATAAGTTCGGCAAAATGGCTCTGGGTTTGGCAGAACGATTGAATACCCAAAAAGGAAAGGCTAAAGCATTAATGTTTTCGGGTGCCCATATCATGCACTGGAAGGTGCATCTTAGGAACACAATACCGATGCTGGCTGATGCCTATCAAAGTGGAGTGGAAACTGGAGACTTTGAATTTGCTGGTTATGCTGCCTATAACGTATGCTATAACTCGTTTTTTGCTGGTGAGTCACTCACCCAACTAGAACAAAAAACAGCAAACTACAGCAAAGCGATCGGTGAAATTAGACGAGAAAGCCCCTCGCATTGGATTGCAATGTTGTGGCAGACAATTCTTAATTTGTTAGATAGGTCTGAAAATCCCAGCCGTTTAATGGGTAGTGTATGTGATGAAGAGCAGGCGTTATCACACGCTATTGCAGTTAAAGATGGAACTGGAATTAGCCGCTTTTATTTATACAAAATTATACTGTGTTACCTATTTGGAGAATATCATCAAGCTATACAAACCGCTGTTTTGGCAAGGCAACACTTTGAAGAGGTGACAGCAATAAAGGTTTTGCCTTTATTCTGTTTGTATCATTCTCTAGCGCTTTTGAGCCTACCGCTTGATGCTTCAAGCTCTCAAAAAGCAGCTTGGCTAAGTAGTGTTAACGCCAACCAAGAAAAGATGCAGAAATGGGCAGAACATGCTCCAATGAATTATCTACATAAGTTTTATCTGGTCGAGGCAGAAAAAGCGCGAGTCTTAGGGCAATTTTTTGAGGCTGAAGAGTTTTATGAACGCGCTATATCGGGTGCTTCTGAAAATGAGTTGATCCAAGAAGAAGCACTAGCTTATGAATTGACGGCTAAACATTATTTAGCACGAGGTCGGGAAAAAATTGCCCAAACATACATGAAAGAAGCCCATTACTGCTACGATCGCTGGGGTGCAAAAGCTAAAGTTAAAGATTTGGAAAATCGCTATCCGCAATTTTTTTCTCAGTTGTCTAAGGTAACTCTCACGTCAGTATCTACCACTTCTGAAACTAGCTCTAATCGCTCGGATACTGCTTTAGATTTAGCGGCGATAATGAAAGCTTCACAAGCGATTGCTCGTGAAATTGAACTAGAGCATTTGCTGCGTTCCTTAATGCAAATCTTAATTCAGAATGCTGGCGCACAAACCGGATATTTAATTCTAGAAAACTCAGGAGAGTGGGTAATTGAAGCGACTGGTCAACTAAATGATGGTGATGGTGAGAATGCCTATATTACGCAAGTGCTGCAATCCGTTCCAATTATAGATTGCTTGCCTGAATCAATTATTAATTATGTAATTCGTAGCCATGAAACTGTCATTTTAAACAATGCGATTGGTGAAGGAGCTTTTATCAATGAGTCATACATTCAACGCAACCAAACCAAATCTATTTTCTGTTTGCCACTACTCAATCAAGCTAAGCTAGTAGGTGTATTGTATTTAGAAAATCAATTAGCGGCTGGAACATTTACACCCGAGCGATCGCAAGTTCTGAATCTGTTATCTACCCAGGCGGCGATCGCTATTGAAAATGCCAAGCTCTACTCAAAACTACGTGAAGGCGAGAGTAGAATGAAACAATTTCTAGAAGCGGTTCCGGTGGGCATTGGAGTATTGAATGCGGCAGGTCGCCCCTACTACTTTAATCAGCAGGCAACTCAGCTATTGGGTAAGGGGATCGATCCTTCCCTAACACCGGATCGACTTGCAGAAGTTTATCAAACTTATCTGGCGGGAACCAAGCGAAAATATCCAACTGAGAAACTGCCGATTGTGCGGGCGTTGAGTGGTGAACGTACTAGAGTTGATGATGTAGAAATCCACCAAAACAACACCACAATTCCAGTTGAAGCATGGGGAACGCCAGTTTATGACGAACGGGGCAATATAGCTTATGCGATCGCAGCTTTTCAAGACATTACCGAGCGCAAACAAGCCGAGAAATTACTAGCCGATTACAACCGGACTTTAGAACAACAGGTTGCCCAACGAACCGCAGCGTTACGGAGAAGTGAAGCCAAGTTTCGCAATATCTTTGAAAACTCACAGGTTGGCATCTTCCGAAACCGCATCTCGGATGGATTAATTCTCAATGCCAACCAACGCCTTGCCAACCTATTGGGCTTTGATTCACCAGAGGAGATCGTTGGGCTAGAACACAGCATCGACTATTTTGTAAATCCCAGCGATCGCCAACAAGCCCATGAGTTGATGAAGCGGGATGGGGAACTGCGAAGCTATGAAGCACAACTGCGAAAACGAGATGGGACAGTTTTCTGGGGACTTACCTCTTCTTATCTGAATGCAGCCGATGGATACGTCGAAGGGGTGGTTGCGGATATTAGCAATCTCAAACAAGCAGAAGCCGCGTTGCGAGACTCTGAAGCAGAACTGCGGGCGATCGTTTCAGCCATTCCCGATCCGCTATGTATCTTCAATGCTGAAGGGCAATTGCTCTGCACAATCAAAGGAAATCCATCCTATGGAGAGGAGTGTACTGGCAAAACGCTGCATCAACTTTTTGCCAAAGAACAAGCCGATGAATTCCTGAATCACATTCAGCAGGTGCTGAGAACCCAACAAGTCCTCACCGTTGAATACAGTCACTGCTTTGCTGGGCGAGAAATCTGGTTTTCGGCTCGCATTGCCCCGATTCAGCACGAACAGGTGATTTGGCTGGCGCGAGATATTACGCTGCAAAAGCAAGCAGAAGCCGCCTCGATTTTAGAAGAACGTAACCGCATGGCACGCGAAATTCACGACACACTTGCTCAGGCGTTTACAGGCATTCTGGCTCAGGTAGGAGCCGCAAACCAAGTGCTAACGGACGATTTAGAAGCAACTGGGGCACACCTGGATCTGATCAAAGAATTGGCGCGAACTGGACTAAGTGAAGCGCGGCGATCCGTGATAGCGCTCCGTCCTCAGCTTTTGGAGTCGAGCAGTTTACAGAGCGCTCTACATCGTCTCGTCGCTCAAACCAGAGCTGCCGCAACTGATACCACTTTATATTATGAGATCGAGGGTGCAGTGTATTCTCTCCCTACTGAAGTAGAGAGTAACCTACTGCGGATTGGACAGGAAGCATTAACCAATGCGATCAGACACGCCAATGCTGACGAAATTCGAGTGGAGCTAGTCTACGATCGCGATCGATTTTGCTTGCGCGTGAGAGACAATG
The DNA here is from genome assembly GCF_000317125.1 of Chroococcidiopsis thermalis PCC 7203. GTDB lineage: Bacteria > Cyanobacteriota > Cyanobacteriia > Cyanobacteriales > Chroococcidiopsidaceae > Chroococcidiopsis > Chroococcidiopsis thermalis. The sequence continues at coordinate 4,422,906 of NC_019695.1, read as the reverse complement.
GACAGGGCTTTGGAGTTGGGAGTATTCCATCCTCTGAGGGTTTTGGCTTACTAGGCATGAGCGAACGGGCAGAGCGCATCGGCGCACAACTAACGATTAGGAGTCAACCTGGGCAAGGAACAGAAATTATTGTCACCGTCAATCGGGAGTAGCGTCACGATGAGCCAAGCCACAACCATTCGGGTTCTAATTGCGGACGATCACGCCATTTTTCGGCAAGGATTAGCCACGATTATTAGCCGTGACCCAGATATGACAGCGATCGCTCAAGCCGAAAATGGGAAACAGGCGATCGCTTTATTTCGCCAACACCAACCAGATGTGACGCTGATGGATCTGCGAATGCCTGAAGTTGAAGGAGTTGAAGCGATTAGTGCCATTCACGCTGAATCTAAATCTGCTCGGATTATTGTCCTGACAACGTATGATAGTGACGAAGATATTTATCGGGGATTGCAGGCAGGCGCAAAAGGATATCTGTTGAAAGAAACTGAACCTGACGAGCTTCTAAATGCTATTCGTACCGTTCATCGGGGTCAGAAGTATATTCCGCCCGATGTGGGAGCAAAGTTGGTACAGCGCCTCAGCAACCCAGAACTGAGTGAAAGAGAACTGGCGGTACTCCGCTCGCTGGCACAGGGGATGAGTAATGCCGAGATTGCGGCGGCTTTGAGTATCGGTGAAGGCACGGTTAAATCTCATGTGAATCGGATTTTGAATAAGTTTAGATGTCAGCGATCGCACCCAAGCTGTAATTGTTGCCGTTAAACGCGGCATTGTTACTAACCAGAGCATAGAATAGTGAACAGTTTTAGGCAGCGGCGTAAGCAACATGTTTCTCACGAAAAAAGTTTTGCACAACGTGAGGGTAACGTTGTGTGCTACGCAAATAGCTACGAAGATTGTCAATCAGCTCGGTTTTATTTTTGGCGCGTTGTCGTCCGACAGCATTGGCTTTAACATCATGGTTAAGTAATTCGTCGGGATTCAATTCGGGACTGTAAGCAGGCAAGAAAAACAAGCGGATGCGATCTGCATGTTTTGCTAGCCATTGGTGGACTGCACGAGATCGATGTACCGGATGACCATCCACAATCAAAAACACCTTTTGGCAGCTGTGACGAATTAAGCGACGCAAAAAATCAAGCATCACAGCAGAGTCAAAACGTTGTGCGAACAGCTTAAAGCACAGCTTGCCACGATTTGTGATGGTCGAAATCATATTGCAGCTAAAGCGCTTACCCGTTCCTGGTACGACTGGCGTTTGCCCGACTCGACCGTAGGAACGCCCTGTTTGGTAGTCAGAGCGGACACCCATCTCGTCACCCCAATGAATTTCTGCATTCTCTCGCTCAGCAGTACGACAGATCTGTGGATACTCCGTTTCTAGCCAGTGCTTGACTGCTAGTGGGTCTTGCTCGTAAGCACGGCGCAGTGGCTTCTGTGGTGTAAAATTCCATTTTTTCAGATAACGCCCGATTGTCCACACCGACACTGATAACTCAAAGCGTCTGAGGAGAAATTGTTGTACTGCTTCACGAGTCCATAAGTAGAACGGCAAACCTAATTGATCTGGACACTGCAACTCCATTAGCCGTACCGCTGTTGCTGCTTGATGGGGCAGCAGTCGCGAGCTGGAGCGGGGTCCACGCTTTTTGGCTTTTAATGCCTTTGAGCCTTCGGTTGCTGTAGCTTTTGTCCAATTATGTATTGCGGTACGCGACACCTTAAACACGCGAGATGCCTCTGATTTACTCATGCCATTTTCAATTGCATTTACGACTCGATACCGCAGAGCTTCTTGGGCAGAGGCTGACATATGGCGAGCGTCTTTGAGTTTCATTGCCTACTTCAGACGGGTGTGACCAGATATTGATGTGAGAAAGAGAACCTGGTATGCTTTAGACAAAGCAGGTGCAGGTGGAGAGAGCGGGACATGAGTGTAACAATTGTAGAAAGCAATGCTGAGTTTGTCACACTCCAGCTCGTAGTGCCATTGCAAAAGACATTTTTAGAAACAGAAGAAACACTCCAATCAGTGTTGAATGAGGCAGGAACTAAGGCGAGTGGAGAAGCACTTAAACAGTTTGACACTGATGGTTCTCCGATTGAGAGTGGCGGTATGCGTTGGACCAGCAAAGGGCAATTGCCCAAGACTTATCAAACCCCCTACGGAATGGTAGCTCTTCAGCGCCATGTCTACCAAACTAGTGATGGCGGGAAAACTTTATGTCCATTAGAAGTGGATGCTCGCATCATCATCACCTCGACACCGAGATTTGCCAAACAAATCAGTCATAAATACGCACAGATGAGTAGTGTGCGCCTGGTGGAGGACTTACGAGAGAATCATGGACTCAAAGTACATCGGTCGAGTGTACAAACCTTGGCAGAAGCTGTCGGCACCATCGCCTTACTCAAAGAAGAAGATTGGCACTATCAAACACCAAAGTTACCGACTATTGAGACGGTGAGCATTGGGGTGGATGGAACGTGCATGTTGTTATGTGAGGATGGTTTTCGGCAAGCAATGGTCGGCACCATTAGCTTGTACGACGCTTTAGGAGAACGTCAACACACGACATACGTTGCTGCGGCACCAGAACATGGACGAGAGTTTTTTCTTGGGCGGATGCAACTCCAAGTCGAACAGGTAAAGCGGTTATACCCACATGCCCATTATCAAGGGTTAGCTGATGGGGCACAAGAGAACTGGACGTTTTTAAAGCCACTTACCCACACTCAAGTGTTAGATTTTTACCACGTCACGCAGTATTTGGGCAAGGTCGCCAAAGCCATCCATCCTCGTAGTGATGAGTATCAACAAGCCTGGATGGACACCCATTGCCACACTCTTAAACACGAAGTCGGCGCTGCCACTCGTCTATTGGCAGAAATGGAATCACTCGACCCCAAACGGTTGTCCGAGTCTATTCGATCTGGATTGCAAGACGCCATCACCTATTTTCGCAACCACCACCACCAAATGCATTATGCCGAAGCTGTTGCCCGTCATTTACCTATTGGTTCGGGAGTCACCGAAGCTGCCTGTAAAGTCATTGTCAAAGCACGTTTGTGCGGTGCAGGGATGAAATGGAAAGAACGTGGTGCGGGGATTGTCTTGAGTCTACGAACTTTGACTTACACCGAAGGTCGATGGCAACAATTCTGGTCAAAAATTAATCGCTATGGCTTCACTCTCGCCGCCTAATACATCAAATTTTGGTCACACTCTATTGAAGCGTTCCGGTGCAGCGCGGTTGTTGGGCTGCGCTTTAACTTGCACATAAACTACTATCTATCCCAATGCTCTAGAGGCGACTTTGGCAATATTCTTCTAGATCGTCAATCATATCCAGAATTTCAACGAACCGAGAGCCAAAGGCAGTCAACTTATACTCCACGCGGGGCGGAATTTCTGGATAAGCAACTTTCTCAACAATACCAAAGTTGACAAGATCTACTAATCGCTCATTCAAAACCTTAGTGGTCAATCCCTCAGTTGCACGAGTCATTGCTCCTGGGCGGTTGATACCTTGACGAATTAAGCGTAAAACCTCCAGCATCCATTTACAACCAAGAGTATGCTCTACGATATGAGCCACAGTTGGTTGAGAAGCAGGGATTTTTTTTGGCAAGTTACGGGATTGTGATAACTGCATTTGCGACTGAACAGTAACTACCTTACTAGATGGTGCTGACTTGCGGGACAAGAGAGAACCATTTACGTTGAGTGGTATTGAAATACCTTTACCGTTGATTATAAAGCAAGGATGGTTAGCACAGATGGAATGTATGAAAGCAGCCGTACTGACAACATTTGGTGGTGCTGAGAGTTTTGAGATTCAAACTGTGCCCAAGCCAATACCAAAACCTAATCAGGTTCTAGTAAGGGTGTGTGCGACATCGATCAATCCAGTTGATTATCAGACTCGCCGTGGTGATTACAAAGACTTGGTTCGATTACCGGCAATTATCGGAGTTGACATTTCAGGGGTTATTGAGACAGTTGGAGAGTCAGTGACAGACTTTGAGGTAGGAAACGAAGTTTATTACTCGCCGCAGATTTTTGGAGAATCTGGCAGCTATGCTCAATATCATGTTGCTGATGCAGGGATTGTTGCGCTTAAGCCTTCTAACTTGTCGCACATTGAAGCAGCGTGTTTTCCTCTCGCAGGAGGAACGGCTTGGGATTGTCTAGTGACGAGGGTCAATCTTCAAGTTGGGGAATCAGTTCTAATTCATGCGGGTGCTGGTGGCGTTGGTTCAATGGCGATTCAACTTGCAAAAGCAATGGGAGCCTATGTTTTTACAACATGCAGTTCTAAAAATCTCGATTTTGTCAAAAAACTTGGTGCAGATCGAGCCATTGATTACAAGAACGAAGATTACGCGGAAGTTATTTATCAGGAAACAGATGAGCTAGGTGTTGATTTAGTTTTGGATACGATCGGTGGGCAAACAATCCAGCGTAGCCCAGAAATTATTCGCTCATTTGGCAGGCTTGTGAGTATTGTAGACACTCAAACGCCGCAATCACTCATCGAAGCATGGGGCAAGAATCTGACTATCCATTTTGTTCTCACGCCACAGTACCGAGCAAAATTAGATGCTTTAACAAAACTAATCGAGCGCACTCAGCTTCGCCCCGTCATTGATTCAACGCTGTCTTGGGAGCGGATAATTCAAGCACATCAGCGTCTAGAGCGGGGGGGTACGCAAGGGAAAATTGTGCTGGAATTTACCAAAAGTTAGACTGTCCTCACCGATCGCTTTAAATCATCACCTGAAAAATAGCCCCAAGTAGCACAACTTCAAACATTCGCAAATACCTTGTGACTACCGCCTTCACCAGGAGATCGCACTATGAACATGCTTAACTTCAGGAACAGCATCCGCCTGCTTCTGATTGTCACTCTCTTTTTAGGAACTCTTACCATCACTTCTCTAGGAGCTATCATGAGTACTGCAAATGCACAAGTTAACAAGCCCACGATCGTCCTCGTCCACGGCGCATTCGCCGAGTCTTCTAGTTGGAACGGTGTCTTGACCAAGCTGATCGCCAAAGGCTACCCGACGGTTGCTGTGGCTAATCCCCTGCGCGGTGTCAAGAGCGATGCAGCTTATGTCGCCAGTACCCTTAAGGATATCAAGGGTTCCATTGTGCTAGTTGGGCATTCCTACGGAGGCGCAGTCATCACCAATGCGGTCAACGGCAACAAGAATGTAAAGGCACTGGTCTACGTTGCTGGCTTCGCTCCTGATGCGGGCGAAACTGCCATTGAACTCTCAGGACGTTATCCGGGCAGCACGCTCGGACCAAAACTCGCGCCACCAGTTGAACTAACCGATGGTGGTAAAGACCTCTACATTCAGCAGGACAAGTTCCACGCCCAGTTTGCTGCGGATGTGCCCGCTAGCGACGCGCAACTGATGGCTAGCACCCAGCGCCCGATTACAGAAGCCGCCCTGAACGAAGCCTCCGGTGCGCCCGCATGGAAATCTACCCCGTCCTGGTTTATTTATGGCGATCGCGACTTGAACATTCCTCCAGCGGCACTGTCTTTCATGGCGAAGCGCGCTATCTCAAAGGAAACCGTTGTTGTGAATGGCGCGTCCCATGTCGTGATGGTTTCCCATTCAGATGCCGTTGCCAAGCTCATCGATCGTGCTGCAACCGCGCCATAGACGAGGCGTAAATGCATCTGGCTACAAGCATCTTCTCTAATTAGTACTTGAATCTAATGGCATTGACAGAAGGAGAAACACAATGATACTTCAGGGTAGTGGCGTTAGTCACTGGAGGAACTTCAGGAATTGGTCGTGCAGCCGCGATCGCTTATGCCCAACAACAAGCAAAGGTGGCGGTGGTGGGTCGTCGAATGGATGAAGGTGAAGAAACCGTTCGATTGATTCAGGAAGCTGGCGGAGAGGCGATTTTTGTGCAAGCAAATGTCACGAAAGAAGCCGATGTTGAAGCAATAATTGTAAGAATTTGAAAGAAGTCGAGCCTTGGAACTCAATACACCTTAAACAGATAGAACTAGGAGAATCCAATCATGGTCAAACAGCAATCTGTAGACGAACAAGCAAATATAAAGGCAACTAGCAACCTGACACCAGCCCAGGAGTCTTTGCAAGAACTCTGGGATGAGCATCTGCGACACGAGTTTGGCACTCACAACGTTGAAGATGCTCTTGCCACGATGGTTGAGGATGCTTATGTTAATGACATTCCGGTAATGACTGGGGGAGTAGGGAAACCAGCACTGCGCGAGTTTTATTCCAAATACGGCATTCCACAAATACCGCCAGACATGGAGCTAATCCCAATCTCGCGCACGATTGGAACCGATCGGCTTGTCGATGAAATGCTGGTTAAGTTCACTCATACCATCCGAATGGACTGGATGCTACCTGGCATTGCTCCGACAGGGAAACGGGTTGAAGTGGCATTGGTAGCGATCGTTCAGTTCCGTGGCGACAAGCTAGCCCACGAACACATCTACTGGGATCAGGCAAGTGTATTGGTTCAACTCGGCTTGCTCGATCCGGGTACACTACCCGTTGTGGGTGTTGAAAGTGCGCGTAAGGCGATCGATCCAAGCTTGCCCTCAAACGCACTAATCGATCGTGCCAGCGATCGCGACTCAGTGTAGGAGTCAGCACACAAACGCCCAAACCTGCAATCAGGACTCGGCGCGTTTCTGATTGCTAGCTCCTACATATATTGTTGGGGAATCATTCAATGTTAACTTTTGTCTTAGTTCACGGCGCATGGCACGATGGTTCTGCTTGGGAAACTGTCATTAAACATTTACAAGCGCAAGGACATCAAGCTTTTGCTCCCACGATCGCCGGACATGGTAAAAGCGTAGATAAAAACGTTAACCATGCTCAATGTACGCAATCGATCGTCGATTCCATTGTTGGCAAAGACTTAACCGATATTGTTCTCTTAGGTCATAGTTTTGCCGGAACAATCATTGCGAAAGTTGCTGAAGCGATTCCCGATCGCATTAGACGACTGATCTTCTTAGATGCTTTTGTCCTCAATGATGGAGAAAGCCTCAGAGATAGCCTTCCGCCGCATTATCAAGCGTTATTTGACTCTCTAGCTAGAGAATCGGACGATCGTACGATGGTGATGCCGTTTGAGCTTTGGCGAGAAGCGCTTCTCAATGATGCTGACCTCGAACTGGCTCGATCCAGTTACGCACGATTATCCCCTGAACCGTATCAACCGTGGATTGACAAATTAGACCTGAAGCAGTTTTACTCGCTGCCCATTCCTAAAAGTTACCTCTACTGTACAGAAGATAATGTCCTCCCTCAAGGCGAACAGTGGGGTTGGCATCCGAGAATGTCTAACCGCTTGGGGCTATTTCGGCTTGTACAAATGCCCGGTAGTCATGAGGTCATGTTTTCTAACCCAGTCGGTCTAGCAGAAAAGATTATTGTGGCAGGGCGCGACTAGCAGCAGAATTTGCGATCGCCAACCCACTAATGTCGCCATCATTCAACAAACAATTACCTGAAAAGGAGAAATCATGACAACTACATGTATGAAACATGAAATGGCTCAATATGACTATATTGTGATTGGCGCTGGTTCAGCAGGCTGCGTTGTTGCCAACCGTCTTACAGAAGACCCTAATACTAAAGTATTGCTGCTCGAAGCGGGTGGTCCTGATACCAAGCCAGAACTTCAAGTTCCGAACTTGTGGCCTACTACACTCTTAGGCTCGGAAGTGGACTGGGCATACTTAACTGAAGGGGAACCTTACCTAAACAACCGCAAAATTTTATCTTCACGCGGTAAAGTCTTGGGCGGCAGCAGTTCGATTAATGGCATGATTTATATCCGAGGCAATGAACGTGACTACGATAGCTGGCAAGCATTAGGTAATACTGGTTGGAGTTATCAGGATGTTTTGCCTTACTTCAAGAAATCGGAAAACCAGCAGCGGGGAGCATCGTTATTTCACGGGGTTGATGGACCCCTTAGCATCACAGATCCACTCTCTCCTGCAAAAGTGTCGCAACGCTTTGTGGAAGCCGCGATCGCACAGGGCTATGAGCAAAATCCCGACTTTAATGGTGTACAGCAGGAAGGTGCAGGACTTTACCAAGTGACCGTGAAAGATGGCAAGCGCCAAAGTACAGCAGTGGCATTTCTGCGTCCGATTAAAGATCGCCCCAACTTGACCATTCAAACAGGAGCATTGGTGACTCGTTTACTCTTTGAGGGAAAGCGCGCGGTAGGGGTAACGTATGTCCAAAATGGAAAGGAGTATCAAGTTAGGAACAACTCCGAAGTGATTTTGAGTGCTGGTGCCTTCGAGTCCCCCAAGCTGCTAATGCTTTCTGGAATTGGACCTGCCGAACATCTGCGGGCAGTAGGCATTCCTGCGATCGTTGATTTGCCGGGTGTCGGACAGAATCTTCAAGATCACCCACTTGCCGTTATTGCCTACCAGTCTACTACTGACGTGCCCGTTGCGCCAAGTAGTAATGGGGGAGAAGCTGGGTTATTTATGCATACCAACAATAATTTAGATGAAGCACCTAATTTGCAATTTACAATTGTTCCGATTTTATATGTCGATCCTGCCTATGCACATGAAGGTCCGGCATTCACCCTTCCCTTTTACATCACCCGTCCCGAAAGTCGTGGTAGTGTAAGACTACGTTCCTCCTCCCCCTTCGACCCACCGTTGATTCGGGTCAACTATCTTCAGAAAGAATCTGACATGCAACTGATGGTTGAAGGACTCAAAATTTTGCGTCAAATTGTGTACTCCGATGCGTTTAATGAGTTTCGGGGCGAGGAAATTGCTCCAGGAAGTTCTGTGCAGAGCGACAAAGCAATCGAAGATTATATTCGGCAAACGTGCGGTACGGGATGGCATCCTGTTGGGACGTGCAAAATGGGTATCGATCGGATGGCGGTTGTCGATCCTCAACTCAAGGTACGGGGGATTGAAGGGTTACGAGTTGTTGATGCATCGATTATGCCAACTATGATCGCAGGAAACACAAATGCATCGGCAATTATGATTGGAGAAAAGGCTGCCGATTTGATAAAAGTTGGAACAAAATTACCTCAATGATGCTTTGAGAGAGGGATACATCAATCTCCTTTCGGAGCAAGAACAGGAGCGCGATCGGCTTGCCTTCGGGTCGAACTATGAGCGATTGCTCGATCTTAAGCAGAAATACGATCCAGATGATGTGTTTCGATCGACGATCGGACATCTCGCACCCCATTCGCTCACATGGTAAGACTCTGAGGTATCTAGAACATTCACAATTACAGGAGATTCAAATGACAATTTTAACTCAAACATCTTCAACTCTAGGCTCAAATCCTCTGAGTTCGATGCAAATCGATCGTGTTTGCTTGAATGTACCGAACTATGAGGAAACGCTTCAGTGGTATCAAGAAAAGCTAGATGCGACGATCGAACATGAATGGACAGTAGGCGTTTTCCCAGATCTGAAATTGGCTTATCTCAGTGTATATGGCTTTCGCCTCGAAATTATTGGCTCTACTCAGTCACAATCAGGAATGCCGATCGCGACTAATTTTGGTGAAGGATTAAGGACAACAGGCATCGGACATTTTTGTTTTCGAGTTCGAGATGTCGATGCAGTTCTTGCTGAATTAAATCGACGGGGTGTGAAAACATTTGTCGAACTCGGAAGCTATCCCGATCCGGGTATTCGGCTCTGTGTGATTCAAGACAATAACGGCAATCCGATCGAGTTTGTCACCCCATTATGAATTCATTAATGAAATAGATCCCAACAGTTGCTGCTACATAACAAACTGATTAGGGCGGACAGGTGAGAATTCTTTCATCTATCGTTCAAGAAATCATTGTCGTTCATACATCAATACAGGTGAAACATTGATGTTAGAGGGTGGGTATGTAGCGCAGTAGTCGATCGGCAGTGCGAAACGTTGCGACCAAGTGGCGATCGACACCGATATGAATCCCATAGATGGAGACTCTGCCGCAGGGCAGACCAAGATGACTGCCCTCGGTCGCTATGGACAGGGTGACGAGGTGGCTAGCATGGTATCTTATCTCGCCAGTCCTGAAGCCACTTTTGTCACGGGCGCGAGCCTCAAAATTGATGGCGGCTTTGCCGCTTGAACGAGACGTAATCAAACTTGTAATCCCTAAACACAACCAGGAGAACACTATGTCACAAAAACTCTCAGATTTCCAGCGACCCACAACAGGAGCATTCCATATGGTCCAGCGTGACGCCGTTTTCCCGGCCGGTCGGCATGACCTCTACACGTCGCAGACCTATTCCGCAGCGATCAGATCAGGTGACCTCCTGTTCGTGTCCGGTCAGGTCGGCAGTCGCAGCGATGGCTCGCCCGAGCCCGACTTTGAGGCTCAGGTTCGCCTGGCATTCGCCAATCTCGAGGCGACCCTGCAAGCGGGTGGATGCGGGCTTGACGATATCGTCGACGTGACGACATTTCATACCGATCCCGAGAATCAATTCGGCACGGTCATGACCGTTAAAAGCGAAGTCTTCCCGGAAGCGCCTTATCCGAATTGGACGGCGATCGGCGTCAACTGGCTCGGGGGGTTCGACTTCGAGATCAAGGTCATCGCCCGTATTCCAGGCTGAATTCATCAGGCGGAGCGGGCGACGGGATAACCCGACACTGCACTCGACCAGCCCGGCGCGAACCGTCCTCGCGAATCGTGAGATGGTCGGTGCTGGGCCAGCCAATGAATGTCTGTCCGTTCGGCATTTGTCATCAGGGCGAAACGATTCGCGGGCTTATTGGTAAGTAAATTGCCGATTTGGAGATCGCATTAGTAATAATCACATACCCAGGAAAACACTATGTCACAAAAACTCTCAGGAAAAGTTGCACTCGTCACTGGCGGCACCAGCGGCATCGGGCTTGCTACTGCCAAGCGATTTGTCGCTGAAGGTGCCTATGTCTTTATCACGGGTCGTCGTCAGACTGAACTTGATGCTGCTATAAACGAAATTGGTAAGAACGTGACTGGCATTCAGGGCAATGTCTCCAATCTGGCAGACCTCGATCGGCTTTACGCCACAATCGAGCAAGAGCAAGGTCACTTGGATATAATCTTTGCGAATGCCGGTGGTGGCGAATTCGTCCCGCTCGGATCGATCGCCGAAGAACACTTTGACAAAACCTTCAACACCAATGTCAAGGGTCTACTGTTCACTGTGCAGAAGGCACTGCCACTGATGCCAGAGGGCGCTTCCATTGTCCTGAATGCCTCAACTGCTTCCATCAAGGGCACCCCAGCCTTCCGTGTGTATGGTGCCACCAAAGCCGCCGTGCGATCGTTTGCCCGTACCTGGACAGTTGACCTCAAAGACCGCCAGATTCGAGTGAATGCCATTAGCCCTGGTCTCATTCCGACTCCCGGTTACAATCTCCTGGGCCTCAGTGAAGCGCAGTTGAAAGAATTTGTGGAGAGCCAAGCTAACAACATTCCATTGGGACGAGCTGGTGCGCCCGACGAGATCGCCAAAGCCGTTGTTTTTCTGGCTTCAGATGACAGCAGCTATGTCAGCGGCATTGAGCTATTCGTCGATGGTGGCTTCACACAAATCTAAGAGGGTGCTGTGTCCAGAGCGGTCAGCTAGCAATTCAAATTCAGCATTCATAGGAGATTGCAATGCCTTACGTTACTGTCGGTCAAGAAAATTCTGCAACCATTGATCTCCACTACGAAGATCTGGGGACAGGTCAACCGATTGTTCTGATTCATGGATTTCCCCTCGACGGTCATTCCTGGGAAAAGCAGGTCTTAGTGCTGCTAAATGCGGGGTATCGAGTCATTACCTACGATCGCCGAGGATTCGGCGCTTCTAGCCAACCCTCGTTTGGCTACGACTACAATACGTTTGCAGCCGATTTGAACGTGCTGATGACCAAGCTTGACTTACATGATGCTGTGTTGATCGGCTTTTCAATGGGAACAGGCGAAGTCACGCGCTATCTTGGCAAATATGGCTCGGAGCGGGTGCAGAAAGCCGTGCTGATGGCTCCAGTGCCACCCTTTCTGCTGAGGACAGACGACAATCCCGAAGGAGTCGATCGCAGTGTCTTCGACGGCATTATGAAGGCAATTGTTGAAGATCGCCCAGCGTATCTATCAGCATTTTTCCAAAACTTCTTCAACACGGACGTGCTAGGAGGCGATCGCATTAGCAAAGATGCCATCCAGATGAGTTGGAATGTCGCGGCAGGAGCTTCTGCCAAGGGAACTTTAGACTGCGTGCCGTCGTGGTTGACCGATTTCCGTGACGATCTGCCACGCATCGACGTGCCAACCCTAATCGTTCATGGGGATGCCGATCGCATCCTCCCACTTGAAACGACCGCAGCGAGACTGCCACAGTCAATTAAAGACAGTCGCCTCGTGGTCATACCTGGCGGTCCTCATGCCATCAACTGGACTCATGCCGATCTGGTCAATCCTGCGCTGCTGGACTTTCTCAAAGGAAATTAATTCGGTCTTTCAATGCCTCTCGCTCGACTCTATCCATCCTAGAGGTAAGAAATGAAGAGTAAATAGCGGATTTTGTCAAGTTTTCTGTTTCTAGTAGTTCTCATTAGCATATTGTCATTAGGAGTAACGCAGGCTAATAGTCGTAACGATTTTGCTCGCGATTTGACTAACCCGCGTCTGATTCAACGCGGGAGGTATATTGTTACGGCATTAGGTAACCATTCTGGATGTCACAGTCCGAACAAAACCCCTAACGATCCAGAGTGGTTAGCTGGGTACTTGCCAGGAACTCCAGGGCAACCGTTTCAAATCGGTGAATTCCAAATTTATCCATCCAACATCACCCCTGATGAAGAGACGGGAATTGGTAGCTGGACACCTCAACAAGTTTTCAATGTCTTCCGCCAAGGACAAGACAAACACGATAATACAATTTGCCCGCCGATGTTTTGGTCTGTATATCAGAACTTGAGCGATCGCAATACTTGGTCAATTGTGGCTTATCTTAAGGAAGGCATCAAACCAGTGAAAAATTAAGTTCCTGAAAATACAACACCTCAAGGGACGCGCCCAGATTACACGCCACTGTTCCAAAACTTACAACCTCTACCTGCTTATCCTGGAAAAAACGAGATTGGCGTGTGGCGCAGATAAGGATTGTTCGTATGCTCATAAAATTGGTGCGGGTACAGGCGTACTGGGCATCGGCACTGCTAACAATGACGTTGGCACCGTTACTTCTCCCAAGGGAAGACAAATTGCGATCGCAGTATTTGTCGTTGGTTCAAAAGCAACTTTAGAGGCACGCGAAAGAGTAATATCTCATATTGCTGCCGCAGTGGTCAAGGCAATCGAATAAAGTTGAATAAATTCATTAAATTGTTTTGTCAACCGGTACAAAACTTCCTTAATTGATAGTAGCAAAGAAAAAATATACTCCTAGATTTAAATCAGGAGTATCTGTATTGAAAAGATTTGTCGCTTAATCCTACTAGAATGGAATATCTAATTCATTAACGGACACACTATTACTAGCTGTGGCTGCTGTAACTAAAGTGTGTTCTGCTAGTTGAGATTGTAAATGCTTCTCAGTAAGTTTGGATTGACCAAATTCAGTTGGAATGAAGTTACGAATAAATAGAGTACATTTCTTTTCCTTATATCCGTTACCAGTGTCTACTACTTCCATGTCTGGATAACCAACGGCTACACCATCTGTTCCGGCTTCCACTCTAGCGATCGCAACGGCAGCTGCTCCTTTCGCACGAAAAGACGTGGTGCTTTCTACTAATCCATCTTTGGAGTAAGAATGAAACGAGCAATCGCCGTAGACTATTTTTACTCCTTGAGGATCGTGGGTTTCGTCACAAGAGCGAATTTTCACTGTAAGAGTTGCGTTAATCATAATATTCCATTGCAGACGAATAGATTCTGTTTAGTTGCGCGTAGCGCCATGAAGTAGCGAACCGCACTTCGTCCACAAGTGAAGTGTGGTCTGACTTTCGTTAAAAATTAGCGTTAGCTATGCTAGCTTGTGGAGCATGACTAGAAGCATTGGGTTCTTCACCGCGTTTAGAGGAGCTAATTAGCTCTAATTCGCTGACTCTAATGACAGGTTTGCTACGAGGTAAGCCGCTATTTTTGTCAACCCAAACATCAAATTTGAGTTCTCCAGCAACACCAATTGTCGAACCTTTACGTACCCAATCAGTAGCAACTTGGGCAATATTTCCCCACAGTTCTAAGTCCCACCACATTGGTAAATCGCTTTTATAAGGTGGTTTGACAGCAAGAGTCAAGGTAGTTTTCATCGCACCCGACTCGAAGTAGTGGGTAGCTGGATCTTGACCGACGCGACCGACTAATTCGATTCTATTGATGAATTGTTGGGTCATATTACACTCCCTAAATTCTCATGAATTTTGCGCGTAGCGCTTGCTGCGTTATCCATTTCTCATTGAAAGCTCAAGTGGCGATCGCGGGACTATCCTAATAGCAACAATATAAATCTCTTCTTGGCAGATGCGCCTTAGCGCTCAACACCTATCAAAATCTACTTTCTTATCCTGCCTCCCAGTCTTCAAGGTTGAGTTGAGATACCCTACTAAACTCTCTAATATTGTGAGACACTAGTGTTAAATTGTTAGCCAAAGCAATCGCAGCAATTTGGAGATCGTAGGGTCCAATTGGCGTACCATTAATAGCAAGAAAAGCTCTAATCTGTCCGTAAATTAGGGCAGCTCTATCGTCAAATGGTAAGGAGACATATTGGTTGAGAAACTCTTGCTGCCGTGCCAGCGTGCGTTCTGGATTTGAGCTTTTCATCGCTCCATAAAATAACTCAGCCTTAACCACAGAACAGACAAAGACATCTGTGGACGGTATTGCTTCTAAACGTTGCCTCACACCAACTGCTCGACCCTTCAAGTATCCAATACAAGTATTGGTATCCAGTAAATACATCAGTCTAGCGGCTCCCGCTCTGGGAGTTCCCCTTGTGGTTCTCGCTCTAATTGCTCGTCACTTAAACAGCCAAATGTACGTTCAAAAAAATCAGATGAATAGCCTAATTCTTCGGGTGATTTTGTCTGCGTTGGGGTGACAGGTTGAACCGTTACCGTAACTTCTAAGTCGGCATCTTGGAGCGCAACTGGTACATCTAAATGCAAAATTCCATCTTTACCAACGCGAGTACGTAGCACAATCTTTTGCATTACAGTTTATCCTTTGAGGAACTACACTATTATTGTCGATTTTCATCTAGGCATGACGCATCCAGCTAGTATGACTATGCGCTAGCCGATAATCAATTACCCAGCAATAGTACTTCCCAAACGAGCCTAGAAGAAGCCATCTTTAATAGGGCGGCTTTGGCTGCTTCCAGTTTTTCTATCCAGTTGGTGTTACCAAGCGATCGCCACCATAGGTGTTGAAGGTAATCGAGCAGCCACAGTTGTCGCTCGAAATCCAGCATCGTATCTATTTCCTTCGCCAAGCGCATTGCATTCAAGGCATTAGTGGGAGGTAACTCAAGTTGTTCTACAAGCACTTTTGGCATAGTTTGCAACTGGTTGTAGTGGGCGATCGCTTGCCCTGGACTACCAGCAGCCAACGCCACGACAGCCCGATCGTTCGTAATTTCCGCGTTTCCAAGTCTTTCCAGCACCCGTATCATATTACTGCCATTCAGCCGATGAAACGGGATCGCCTGACAGCGGCTGGCAATGGTAGGTAGTAGTTTTTGTGGCTGGGATGAAATCAGGATAATACTGCCGCTGGTTGGTTCTTCTAAAGTTTTCAGCAAAGCATTTGCAGCAGAAGCAGCCATTCGATCTGCGTCTTGGATGACTACGACTTTGCTAGGTGCAGTTAGCGCACGGCAAGAGAGAAATTGAGTAACAACTCTAATTTGCTCGATCCGAATTTGAGGCGGCGACTTGGGCTTTACCTCCGAGTGAGCTAGCTCGCTTTGATTAACCAATTCTCCCCGATCCAGGTAGGTTGGTTCTACCCATAATAGATCGGGATGGTTAGTGAGGTTATGGGTGTCAAAGAGTTGAGCGATGAAGGTGCGAGCAGCCAGTGTTTTGCCCACACCATCTACACCAGCAAACAGATATGCTGGTGCAATTCGATTAGTTGCGATCGCGCCTCCAAGTAGAGATACGGCTGTTGATTGCCCCACCAAACCAGAAAACTCACCAATTGCTCGTTCTTTGCTGACAGCATGTTCCCGATTGTTTGCAGTTGGAACAATGGGAATAGATACAGTTGTTTGTGATGACATATTTGACTGGATTATAGCTAGAGCTAAGCACAGATTTTTACGATTTGGGTTTGGAGAGTAGTCTTTTCATCCCATCCATTCTTCAGCATTAATTCCAATTCCAACAGCACCGACAAAGCTTTCTGCAAATTGCTGGCTGGAATGCTAGCAACTTCTTGGCGTAGGAAGTAAAGCCGTTTGGGATTTTTGATTTCTGCTAAGAACGCGATTGCGCTATCGTCCTGCCAGTTAGCAGCGATGCAAAGTTTGACGACTAACCAAGTTCTAAATGTTGTCGTCAGGGTGGCAGCAATTTTTAAGGCAGGTTCATTTCTAGCAATTAAATCCTCAACCAATTTTAATGCCAAAGAGACATTACCCGTGCGAATAGCACTTGCCAATTGCAAGCTGTTTGTTGCATTGTTGGTAACTAATTCTCTCACTGTATCGGCATTGACAGTTACACCATTGGCGTATACTTTAAGTTTTTCTAACTGGGTCACTAATAAGCGCGTATTGTTACCAACTGCTTCAACCAATACTCGATAAGCATCAGGTGCGAACTCGATCCCCGTTTCTTTTGCTAAGTTACGCGCTTGCTTTATCAGCGTGTCAGTCTGCCACTGGGGAATCGAGGGAAATTCCTTAACTTGGGCAAATTGTAGCAGCAGCTTCACTGACTTGTTCCTAGAATCGGGTTTGTTAATAGTAGTAATCAGCAGAAAGTTAGTGGCTGGTACGATCGCTAAGATGTGCTCTAACTGCTGCAACATTTCTTTCGGGCAAACTCCCAATAGAGTGCTGGATGGTAAGTAAACTAACCGACCTCCCGTTCCTAATGGAGGAGTCATAATATCCGCGATCGCTTGAGGAATGCTATCTTTTGAATCTGGAGGATATTCGGAGTAATTAAAACTCGCCCATCGTTCATCGAGAACGCGCGATCGCAATTGTTTAATCACGCGACTCATCAGGAACTCGTCTTCGCCCCAATAAATGTGTATTGGCATGATTCTATAACTGAATAGAAGATTCTAGAAAGAGATACCCGCACTCTAGATGTAAGTGCGGGTTGTGCTAATTGAATTGAACTAGAGTCTAGAGAGCATCCACTGCTTGGAATGCACCAAAGTGTTCTCTAATTCTGTGTTGAACGGTAGGACTGCATTGCCCCCACCAACGTTCTGTAGGTTGACCGCCTACACAAGAGAGAACAGCGCCAAAACCCGCTCCTACATATTTAACAGGCAGGCAAATACTACCTCTTGCGGTTTGTTTTGGTTGAGGTGTTACGCCAAAGGAAATGAGTTTTCTTTCTAGCTGGTTGAGAGTCTGAATTTCTGGCATAATCAAAGGTGCTTGCGATCGGGAACAGACAATTAGTGGAGTATTTGCCTGTTCCCGTGTTTTCATCTCAATCGGCGCTTTTGCGCCAAAATACCTTTGACGTAACCAACAATCTTTTCTGCACTGGCTTCTGGTTGGTCTTCACTTAGCTCTCTGCACAACCAGCTAAAGCTAGCTTTTAAGGTTTCCCTTCTTTTGAGCGGGTCTTCTTTGTTGGGATGGCGTGCAGTTAAAATCGTTGCGGCTTCTGCAATTACCTCTGACTTTGTTTTAGCCACGATAATTTCTCCAATTTTGTCTCTAAATTTTGTCGATAATGATGAGGCAGCACTCTACACAGGTATAGCGATAACTTCGTTAAGCTTCGCTAACGCTATTGACAAATAATCCCCAAGGCAAATCCTGAACTTGGGCATTAACTGCGTTTAACCAATACCGAAATTGCTTGTAAAAACTGGTATTGTATTGCCAAGGACTATGACTCACAAGCGAGACCAGCCTGCCTCCAACTTTTAAGCATTGATAGGCTCTTTTCACGTGAGATATCTGCTGTGAGAAAGGAGGATTTTGTACGACTCGCTCGTAGCGATCGCCTAGATTGGGAGTAGTCAGAAAGTCCGAGCCAATTAGTAGTAAACCTTGTAGTGATAGGCTCGTTTGCAATTCTGGAATTGGTTCGATAACTTCGACGATCGCTCCTGCTTGCTGTAGAGAAGTCGCTAGCTTACCAAAACCAGCCGATGGCTCCAAACAACTCGCTGGTGTAGCGGATTCCCCTACTCAATTCTCCCCTCTGCTCCCTGCCCCCTTGCCCCCTTGCCTAGTCAAGAAGGAGAAGTCTTTAACACCCCAAGAGCTGACTGCGATCGATCCTGCTTGTGGTAGCGGTCATATATTAGTGTATGCGTTTGATTTGCTGTTTGAGATTTACAAGGAGCAAGGTTATCTAGAACGGGATATTCCGGCGTTGATTTTGACGCACAATTTGTATGGTTTAGATATTGATGAACGTGCGGCGCAGTTGGCAAGTTTTGCCGTGTTGATGAAGGCACGGGCGAAAAATTCGCGGATTCTGCGGCAGCCACCTGCTTTGAATATTACAGCGGTGCGTCCTACTCATAGTCAGACTTTACCGCCTGCTGCGGAATTGAAAGCTGAAGATTGGGAACCGCTAGTTGAGGCTTTTAAGAATGCCGATAATTTGGGAAGTTTGATTACGCCACCACCTTTTGATGCACAGAAGTTGAAAGCGCAATTGGAGAAGTTGGAAAATAGCGATCGCAATCCACTATTTCGAGAATATGTTCCAGCTTTGCAAGGGTTACTTTTACAGGCAGAGTTGTTGAGTAATCAGTATTGGGTTGTGGTGGCAAATCCGCCTTACATGGGTAGCGGCTCGTTTAATGATGTAGTCAAAAAGTTTGTTAATACGAATTATCAAAACAGTAAAAGTGATTTATTTGCTGTTTTTATGGAACTGTGTATAAAGATGGTTGCTAATACTGGGTTTATGGCAACCATCAATCAACATTCTTGGATGTTCCTCAGTAGTTATGAAAATTTACGAAAAGAATTGTTGACAAAATACACTATAGAGTCAATGGTTCACTTGGGAGCAAGAGCCTTTCCTGAAATAGGTGGCGAAGTTGTACAATCAACAACTTTTGTATTGAGTAAACAAAGCCCTCAAGATAGAACAGGAAATTATGTTCGTTTAGTTAATTATAATAGTGCTGAGTCGAAAGAGAAAAAATACCTCAGTGGTGAACATAGGTATTTTGGAGTTAATCAAGCTGACTTTGCGAAGATACCAGGGAGTGCGATCGCTTACTGGGTCTGTAAAAATATTTTTAACATTTTTTGGCAAAGTCATAACTTAGGTAAAATTGCTGTTACTACTAAAGGAATAGCAACCAATAAAAACGATCGTTTTATACGTTGTTGGCAAGAAGTAAGTATTGAGCGCACAAATTTGAAATATTCAACTAAAGGTAAAAATAATTCAATTAAATCTTGGTTTGCATTAAGCAAAGGTGGAGAATTTAGAAGATGGTACGGAAATTTGGAATACGTTATTAACTACTTGAATGACGGGGAAGAAGTGAGAGAGTATAGGGTCAAAGTTGGACAAGCTGAAGCATTGCCAGGAGCCAAATATTACTTTCTTCAGGGTATTACGTGGTCAAAAATAAGTTCGTCGTTTTTTGGTGTACGTTTTTTACCAAAAGAATTAATTTTTGATGATGCAAGTCCATCATTATTTACAAGCAAAAATTATATTTATTGGCTGTTGGGATATATGTGTTCTAACGTTGCTTTTGAGTTAATTAAAGTTATAAGTTCTACACTTAATTTTCAGTCAGGTGATATCAAAAATTTACCTGCGCCAGTCAATAATGAATCGCATACGTATGCTCAAAATATTGCCTTATCAGCTATCGAAATTTCTCGTCAAGACTGGGACAATTTTGAAACCTCCTGGGACTTCCCAACCCATCCGCTATTACGTCACAACACCAAACACCTCAGCGAAGCTTTCACCATTTGGCAAAGTAAATCAGAAACCGCCTTCCGCGAACTCCAACGCCTTGAAGAAGAAAACAACTGCTACTGGATAGAAGCCTACGGCTTACAAGACGAACTTACCCCAGAAGTACCCGACGACCAAATCACCATCCGCCGCGCCGACTTAGACAGAGATATCCGTTCCCTCATCTCCTACGCAGTTGGCTGTATGATGGGGCGCTATTCTCTCGACAAACCAGGACTCATTCACGCCGGACAACCTTTCGACCCCACCCTACACCAAACCTTCCCCGCCAGCAGTAATGCAATTATTCCGATTACCGACCAAGCATACTTTGATGACGACATCGTTACCCGCTTCATAGAATTTCTGCGCGTCGCCTACAGTCCCGAAACCCTCACCGAAAATCTCAATTTCATCGCCAACGCCCTCAAACTTAAAAACGGAGAAAGTGCCCAAGAACGCATCCGTCGCTACTTTGTGCAAGAATTCATCTCCGACCACATTCAAACTTATAAAAAGCGTCCTATTTACTGGCTATTTACTAGTGGTAAAAAACGAGCCTTTGGCGCATTAGTCTACTTACACCGCTACAACGAAGACACCCTCGCCCGCATCCGCACCGATTACGTTTTGGAATTGCAAGTCAAATTAGACGGTGAAATTGCACGATCGCAACAACAGCTAGACAACGCCAGTTCCAGCGCCGCTAAAAAAGCCGCCACCAACCGCTTAAAAGAACTGCAAGCCCAACAGCTAGAACTGCGAGATTACCAAGCCAAGCTGCAAACCCTAGCCGATGCGCGAATTACACTCAACCTTGACGATGGAGTAGCCTACAACTACACTCGCTTCAAAGGCTTGGTTTATGAAGGCTCTGATTTAAAAATGGCAGATTTAGAGAAAGCTTCTCAATGGAAAAGGGAGTTATTGTAATGAGTCATACCATTTCTTTCAAACTTCGCGCCTAGAAGATCCCCCCAACCCCCCTTTTTAAGGGGGGCTATAGGATTGAAACTGGTGTAATGATAAACAGAAATGGTATTAAGCAATAGCAAATTCTGTCAATTCTCGTTTACTGGGATGATGAAACCCTAAAACAATATCACTTTGAGGGATGCCAGCAGATAGTAAATCGTCAACAACGCAGAAATTAGTTGCATCTGTTTCAACCCAAATTTTGCCGTTTTTAATGCAGAGATACATGATGATATACTTGATCTGCTTTTTTCCCTCCCAACCAAAACGAAACCAAAGATATTGATCTCGTGTTTCATCAAAAGCTAGGCGATCGCTTGCCTCAACTTCTCTATTTTCCGTAACTTGAATATTAGCTATTTCATAATATTCTGTTAATATAACTTTGATAGCACTACGATATTTTTCTAGCTCGTTCATTGCAAAACCTCCTCTTTTTTTAGATTCACAAATATTAACTTTTTCATGTTCGATAATCTCTGTAAGTTCCTAGTCGAGAATTTTTCCAACGATTTCGCTACTTGGCTGCTAGGCGAACCAATAGCCTTAACCCAGTTAAGTCCTAAAGAACTTTCCCTAGAACCAATTCGTGCCGATGCTCTCATCTTACGGCAATCAGATGAAATAGTTTTGCACATCGAATTTCAAACTCAACCGGATGGAAATATTCCTTTTCGCATGGCAGACTACCGTTTGCGGGTATATCGTCGCTTTCCTCGCAAACAGATGCGTCAAGTAGTGATTTATTTACAAAAAACTAATTCAGAACTGGTTGGGCAAACTACATTTACTCTTGAAGAAACATTTCATCGCTTCCAAGTAATTCGTCTATGGGAACAACCAACAGAAATATTTTTGCAAACTCCTGGCTTACTTCCATTTGCTGTTTTAAGTAATACCGATAATAAAACTAATACTTTGTAGGAAGTCGCAACAGTAATTAACAATATTACCAACCAACGAACGCAGAGCAATCTTGCTGCATCTGCATTCATCCTAGCTGGGCTAGTATTGGAAGAAGAAGAGATTCAGCGTTTGCTACGGAGAGATATTATGCAAGAGTCAGTAACTTATCAATTATTACTAGCTGAAGGTCGAGCTGAAGGTCGAGCTGAAGGTATCGAACAGGGGATTCGACGTGTTGCGATCAATATGTTAAAAGAGGGAATGTCTATTGAAGTAGTGGCAAGAGTGACAGGTTTAACGGTGGAACAAGTACAACAATTACAAATTGCTGAAGCAGAAAAACCAGGAGAATGAACACCGCCCGTATCCAAAACACCCTAGAAAACCTCTTCCATGATTCCGCCCGTTGGTCGCACTCAGGACAACGGGTTGTATTTTGGTACGATCCCGATCGGCAATTTGCCAGCAGTTTCGACGAACTCCAGCTCGAAGGTGTAGAGAAAATCCAACTGATTGACACTCCCTTCACCGTCAAGTATCGCCTATTAATCGAGCAACCGACTCAAGCCTTTCTCCTGTACGCCCCTTTTCCCGAACCTGCGCCCCAAGAAAACTGGCTGCTGGATATCCAAAAGAGCGGCTTAACCTTCTCTGCCGATCCTGCTGCTCTGATCTACGCTGATTTAGGACTGCGCCAGCGCCGCCTAGAGAGTGTAATTCGAGAACAGATAAAATTTTTCAAAAACCGCAAGCGCACAGAAGCCCTGCAAGCAATGGCTATCTCCCCTGATAGCGACGAACGGGGATTACTCCTCGCCATGCTTTCCGTTCTCGCAGGCTTAAAAGTCCCTGACGCAGGTACGTTGATCCGACGGGTGCTGCTAGGAGGATTGTTAGAGTCCGATAATTCCCTTTGGTCTGACATTGAGCGTTTTGTCTCCCCAGCAGCCTTCTGGGAGATAGTCCAAGAACACACCGACTTCCCTACGCAAAATCCCAGCTTAAACAAGTTATTCGTGCAGTTGCTAGTCACTCATTTCGCTAAATCGCTGCACGGTGCAATTCCGCCTCAGTTAGCAGATCGAGTTATCACGCCTGGACAACGGGCTTATGCCTTTATCGATTAGTGGATGCGCGACCAGCAGGATTATCCTGGCTGGCAGATCCTTAGTAGTGAAGTAGCAGAACAATTACAGATATTTGATGCGATCGAGCATTTAGAGCCAGAAGTTTTATATGAAGCAGCTAGCTTTGAGGTCGTAGACCAGGTTTTAATTCGTACCTGCGTCAAAACACTACGTTCTCAGATAGGGCAGCCAACAGCACAACTAGCCCCTTGGCGCAATTGGTTACAGGCGCGTCACACTCTAATTTGGTTTTCCAAGTATGAGAAGATTTACCAAGCCATAGAAGCCGCGATCGCGCTGTTGGAATTTAAGCAGCAGTATACCGAAGGATTCCGCCAGCCTGCACCTACCCTCTTCAAAGCCTATGCTAGCAATTTACATTCCTTTGACCGAGCCTACCGCCACTTTATTACGAAGAGTGATGATGCTCATGGGGACATCCTGAAGGGCTTAATTGAAGACGTAGAGAATTTATACACCCAATGGTTTTTGGATGAGCTAGGAGATGCTTGGTCTAATGCCCTTGACGAACGCTGGGAATTGGCAGGTATAGCTTCTCAAACCAAGTTTTTTGCTAGGTACGTGCTACCAATTTTAGAACGGAGCGATCGCGAGAAAGCATTTGTGATTATTTCCGATGCCTTGCGCTACGAAGTCGCCAGCGAACTCCAGGAGATAATCCAGAAAGAAATACGGGGTGAAACTAGCATAGAGGCGCAATTTGGAGTTTTACCCAGCGTCACGCGATTGGGAATGGCAGCACTGCTTCCAGGGTCGAGGTTAGAACTTATTCCAGGTAGTGACGATGTTTTACTCGATGGGCTGAGTACCAAAGGAGCGATCGCAAGGCAAAAGGTACTGAATCAAAATAGCCGTGTAGAAGCTACGGTAATTGATGCCAAAAACTTACTAGAGATGAATACAGACGAGGGACGGGCTGCCGTGCAACCGTATCGCCTCATCTACATTTATCACAACGTCATTGATGCAATTGGAGATAAGGCATCAAGCGAACGCCAAGTATTCTCAGCTTGCGAACAGGCAATTAGTGAACTGCTACGGCTAGTCAAGAAAATTTGTAATTCTATCAACGGTACAAACGTCATTATTACCGCCGATCACGGGTTTTTGTACCAACGCCGCCCGATTCAAGAAGCAGACAAGCGACCCATACCGAGTAGCGAAGCAGTGCTAGAAAGCAAACGCCGCTACCTCTTAGCACGAGAGCAAGTGAGCGACTCAACCTTGCTGCACTTCAACTTGCCATATTTAAAAGATGGTGTTGCCATTGTACCCCGTGGTAGTTTACGCTTTGCCGTCCAAGGGGCGGGGGCGCAGTTTGTCCACGGCGGGGCATCGCTTCAGGAAATCTGCGTACCAGTCATTACCTACCATCACCAAAGGGCAAAAGGCGACGAGGGACCAGCCCGTAAAGTAGGAGTACAGGTAAGTGCGAGAGTCCGACGGGTAACGAATAATCGCTTTAGCTTGACATTAGTACAGACTGAAGCAGTTGAGGGTAGATGGCGATCGCGTCAAATTACAGTTGCCTTATACGATCCCCAAACGAATACACCCATTACAGACGTGAGAGGAGCTAAATTAAGTAGCAATAGCCCCCATCCCAGCGATCGGGAAATTAACCTGCGGTTGACCGTAACTACCGCTAATCCCCCTACTAACGCCTATTTAATCGTCAAAGATGCAGATGACGAGAGTGAATTGCTGCGAGAACCTTGGACAGTTAGTTTAGGAATCGCCAACGACTTTGGAGACTTCTGATCGAAATCTTCACCCAGTAGATGATACCAAATCATCTCCCCCTGCCCCCCTGCCACTTCTCCCCAATGGACGACCTGAACCAAAAACTCAACAACATTTACCCTGGAAAGGTAGTACGGAAAGACTTGACCAAGCGGATCAAAGAGGGTGCTAACGTACCCGTGTACGTGCTGGAATACCTACTGGGTATGTACTGTGCTACTGACGATGAAACCACCATTGAGGAAGGCGTTACTCGTGTAAAAAACATCCTAGCTCAGAATTACGTCCGTCCTGACGAAGCAGAACAGGTTAAATCTAAGATTCGGGAATTAGGGCGCTTCACCATCATCGATCGCGTGACAGTTACACTCAACGAGAAAAATGACATTTACCAGGGCGCATTAATGAACCTGGGTGTCAAGGGCATAGTGATTGATTCTGAAATCGTCAAACCTAACCAAAAACTCCTGGGTGGTGGTATTTGGTGCATCCTGCAACTAGAGTACGAAGCTGGGATGAAACCCAGCCCCTTCATTGTGACAAGCCTCAAACCGATCCAAATGCCCAGCGTGAATATGGATGAACTGTTTGCAGGTCGTCCAGCTTTTACTCGTAGCGAATGGATTGACTTGCTGATTCGCTCGACGGGACTAGAACCCACCACTACCAGTGAGGATGTGAAGTGGCATTTACTTGCCCGCTTAGTACCCCTTTGTGAAAATAACTACAACTGCTGCGAATTGGGACCGCGCTCTACAGGCAAATCTCACGTTTACAAAGAAGTTTCTCCCAACTCAATCTTGGTTTCTGGTGGAAAAACCACAGTAGCAAACCTGTTTTACAATATGTCCAGCCGCTGCGTAGGACTGGTAGGTTTATTTGATGTCGTTGCCTTTGACGAAGTAGCAGGCATCAGCTTCCACGATAATGATGGCGTGCAAATCATGAAAGACTACATGGCATCGGGTTCATTTGCACGGGGTAAGGCAGAGATTACCGCCAATGCTTCTATGGTGTTTGTCGGCAACATTAATCAAAGCGTGGAATCCTTGGTGAAAACTTCTCACCTGCTAGCACCGTTCCCCGAAGCTATGATTGACACTGCCTTCTTCGATCGCTTTCACGCCTATATCCCTGGTTGGGAAATTCCCAAATTTAGCCCCGAAAATTTTACCAATCAGTACGGTTTTATCGTAGATTACTTGGCGGAGTGGCTGCGGGAAATGCGGAAACGCAGCTTTGCCGATGCGATCGACCTTTACTTTCGATTAGGTAATCATCTCAAGCAACGGGATGTACAAGCAGTCCGCAAAACTGTATCGGGACTGCTGAAGTTGCTCTTCCCCGATGGCTCGTTTAGCAAAGACGACGTGCGCGATGCCCTGGTGTACGCCCTACGAGTGCGGCGGCGGGTGAAGGAACAGCTCAAGAAAATTGGTGGGATGGAATTTTACGACGTGCATTTCAGCTACATTGACTTGGAAACTTTAGAAGAACATTTTGTCTCAGTTCCAGAACAAGGTGGAGCGAGCTTGATTAGCCAAGACATACTAACTCCTGGTCACTTATACTTTGTCAGTACTGGGGATAGCGGTATCGTCGGCACGTTCAAACTCGAACTGCAAGCAGTACCAGGTAGTGGCAAGTTGGTACGCACTGGGGGCGCGAGCGCTACCAGGATGAAAGATAGTGTAAACATTGCCATCAATTACTTTAAAGCTAACGCTCAACGGGTTAGCAGCAGCATACACCCAAATAATTGGGATTTCTTGCTCCAGTTACTCGACTTGCAAGGAGCTGGGACACCGGAGGAAAGTGGATTAGCTTTGTTTGTTTCCTTATGCTCCGCTTCCTTAAAACGGAGCGTCCAGACACAATTAGCCATATTTGGTGAGATGACTTTAGGTGGTACGATTAACCCAGTCAACAATCTAGCAGCTAGCCTGCAAGTAGCCTTTGATGCTGGTGCTAAGCGCGTTCTCCTACCAATGGCAAGTGCCGTAGACTTAGTTAGCGTCCCACCAGAGTTATTTGCAAAATTTCAGACATCATTTTACGCCGATCCTGTAGACGCAGTATTTAAAGCACTGGCAGTAGATTGAAGAGGCAGGGGGGCATCGCTGCGCTTGGGAGCAGGGGAGCAGAGGGGAGAAGCTACATATAGATTCCCCCTTCCCCTGCGTTGAATTAAACGTCTAACATTAAACTCAGGTAATAACCCAACCCATCAGCAAGTAGTTGCTGACGTAAAGCGGATGGTATGGGAACGGCGCGAATTTGATAATTCCCTTTTGGTGAGGTGGGCTGCAACAACCCCGCATTGACCAGTACCAGTAAGGTGTTGCTTGCAACTTTTTTGTAGGTAGATTCTGACCACGCAGCCACAGCAGAACAAGAGTCTCGCTTGGTTTCAAAGAAAGTCCGTAAGTCAGCAGGAGTTACTAAGCGATCGCAACCCTTAATTTTGTCCAGCAAGACTTCAGCGATAAATTCCCGTAGCAGGCGATCTTCTCGCAGGATGAGGAACAGGATAGTAAGTCGGCGAATGTCAGGATTGCCAGTAGCAATAAATTGAATGTATGCCTCTGTTGTTTGCCCAAGGCGTTTAAGGATAGTTTGCAGCGCCCGTGCGCGAGAAACTTGGGAGCGCAGCCCGAACAAGTCTTCTACTAATACTTGCGTGCGAATCTGCTCCTGGGTTACGCCTTGATGTATCAGTTGGGCAACCGTTGCAGTTTCAGTCAACACAAAAGCGTGGCTAGTTCGAGCAGCATAAGTGGTTTCGGTCATAGTGGTAGAGTAGGAATCTATTAACGATCGCTCTCGTATCGCGCTTACGTACATCCCTCGTAGCTTTCTCATCAACTCTTCTAGGGCTACAATAAATCCTACCCACCACTGATAAAAATTCCAGCAAGCTCAAGCCCTGGATTTCAAATTTAAGCTTTATGCACTTTTGCAGCTTTAATCGATCGCATGAGCGAATATCAGTACTACGAATTCCAAACTCTAGACCGATCGCTGACCAAGCAAGAACAAGCAGCGATCGCTCAACTCTCCAGCCGTGTGGAGTTAAGTACCACCAAAGCTGTGTTTACTTACAGCTATAGCGATCTTCCAGGCGACCCCAAGCAACTCTTGGCAAAATACTTTGACGCATTCTATTACATTGCCAATTGGGGTACGCAACAGTTGGCGTTTCGCTTCCCCAAAGCCCTCATCGACTCAAATGCTATTGAACCCTATTGTCTTGAGGATTGCATCAGTCTTTCTTACATGGGGGACTATGCCATTTTAGATTGGGAATTTAGCCAAGAGGAAGGATTTGATTATTGGATCGAAGGAGAAGGAATTCTTTCACAACTGGTCGGACTACGCCAAGAGATTCTCCAACAAGACTATCGGGGCTTGTACTTAGCATGGCTCAAAGCCATTACCCGATCGCCAGAATACATCACTTTGGAGCCAACACAACTAGAACCTCCAGTTCCTTCTGGACTGAATCAACTCTCCAATGTTCAAGCAGCCTTTAAAGAAATTTTTCAGCTAGACGAGCATTTGCTCAAAGCTGCATCCGCCTCTAGCAGCGAACCGACAGTTGTTTCAGAACAAACAATCGAGCAAGCGATCTCTCAGTTATCCCGCAGTGAGTGCGATGCTTTCCTGCTGCGATTGGCGAGAGCAGAACCCCACCTATCTGTCAAGTTTAGGCAAGAATTGTTGGGTGCGATCGCTACTTCCCCTTCTCCCGATGGATCTAAGCGAACCATTCAACAGCTTTTAGATGCAGCTCAAACAGAGCGAGCCGAGGCAGAAAAACACCAACAACAAGCAGCAGAAGCCAGACGAATTCAGGAACTACAGGCATTGGCTGGACGGGAAACACAAGCATGGGACGAAGTAGAAACACTGCTACAAAAGCCCCAAGCCAAGACCTACGATCGCGCCGTTCAGTTATTAGTGCAGCTACGAGATTTAGCACAATATCGAGATCAATATCCAGCATTTCAAGAGCAATTGAATCAAATTTACGGGCAGTATAGTAAACGCAATGCTTTCGTCGAACGATTGCGCCGAGCTAGGTTACTCTAGTCCAATAGTGCTTTGTCTAATCAACAGTAATTACATTACTGATGAGAATTGCCTTTAAGGGCGATCGCCCGCTGGTTTGTTGATGATGGTGAAGGGCGATCGCACCACAGGTCGAATACCAAAGTGATGCAGGAAGTTTGTACTATAAAAGTTGTATGTTACTCCGCAAAACCTTAAATGGCTGGTTGTTTCTTTCCCATATGCGAATATCCAAGTAGAGTTGTGTCTCACAAAAGTAGACTTCTTCGTAGGCAAGCCGCAAATTACGTTCAAGACTGTTCGGTTCAACGTCAGCAGCTTTGTTAGAGCCGATCGCTTTACGTAAGCCAAGCGACAAGATTTCTACTAAGTCATGACCGCAGCAGATTTGCCAAGGATCGTGACAATCGCTTTTCTGACTGATTAGCCGTTGTTTTAGATCTTCATCCTTTAAAGAGAATGCTTGGGATTTATTCTTAACTACTCTAATCAGTTTGAGTTCATCAATTTGTAGAGTTTGCTCATCAATGAAACTACTAAATGTAATACCATCAAAGGTCAGGTTTAATTGCTCACACTGAGAAATCCACAGTAAATAACCCACCGACATCCCAGTTTCGAGTAATACTAATTTTACATCTCGATTAAATTGGAGAATCTTCTGTTCAGAGCCTAGTTCAGTCACCACTTTATTGAATGCTGGCGATTTAATCAGCATAGTTTCAAGATCGTGGGTATCAGTGCGGAGTAGATTAGGACTGCTGTACAGGAAAGTTTCAAGCCGTTCAAAATCTGCATCGACAATTGCCAAAACTCCATGAAAGTTTGATGTTTCCAAAATTTTCAAAACTTCAATTACACGTAATTTACTAGAAGGTTTTCCTGGAACGCTAACTACTTCACAAGCCGATCTATCAATAAAACGCTCGTAAAAAATTTTGTCAGAAGCACCTTCTACCAATAAAAAAGTACCTGAATAAGTACTTCGTCTTAAGCGAATTTGGTTAGCAATACGGTCAACCGAAAGCAAATCTCTCACTAGTTCGATCCTTTCAGTTCAACCGTCAAATCCCAACGATCCTGAATAATATCAGGCGAGTGAGTTGCCATTAAAACATCCAAGTCTGCTAGTTTTGTTATTTCTTGCAAGTCTTTTAAAAACTGCACCTGCCATCCTACATGAAGAGATAGCTCAGGCTCATCAATCAATACTAAAGAATCAGGCTGAACTTTAAATAGTAATTCATACAAAAGAACTAACTCATGCTGCTCTCCAGATGATAGATCTGTTGGTGAGAGAGTTTTTGAATTGGATGAGGAAGATGATTCATAGTGTGTTGTAAATATAAAACCTTTCTCCTTACTAAAATTCATCTGCTTATAAGAGTACATAAATTTTTTATTGATGATGTTTCTTAACAAATCAATCTTACTTGCTATGTCATTAAAAACACTTAACTTCTTTTCTACATCTTCAACATATACAGATAGTATGTTTTTGGTACTTTCATCTATAGCTTGAGGCTGGATTTGAAAATCTGAGTTTTCATCCTTGTCCAATAAACCCACTTCTATCAAGCGAGAACGGATTGTTTCAAGTTCATTTAATTGCGAACGAAGTTGTTCGTCTGTTAAATCTGGTGATAGCTGTTGTTTTACTACTCTTAATGGAAAAGTTCTATCAAGAGATTGAGATGTTGTACCGTATTCAGTAAACTTATCTCGCATAAGTTTTGCAAGCTCATCAGAATATGCAGATACAGTTGGTAACATTGTAGGGGATTCATAAAAATATTTAGATGAACGTATAGGAACAAAATTTAGCAATCGTTGCGATTCTATAAGACGAATATGAATAGTATCTTTTAATTTTTCCAACCAATCGGGTTCTTGTATTAACCTCATTTTTGAAGGTAAGAGGTTTTCAAAACGATCTATGACTTCTTCTATAGAAAGAGCTTCGCCAGTAGGAATATATCGCCAGGTTTTAGAATTTATTCGACGAAGCCCAGGTATCACATCGTCGAAAATCTCAATCAACGAATCTAGATCGGCACGAGCTTTTGCACTCTTTAGAAGGAAGGAACATTTCTCCAATCCATGCTTATAAAAGTTAAAACTTATGTTCCTCTTTTTATCTATTTTATCAGCATCGCTAGAATCTTTTATTATTTCAACATAACTATTATCATCAAATGCAACTTGAAAAGTACTAAATGGAATAGTTTTTAATTCTGAGTATCGAGAGTTAAACAATCCATTCAGTATTCTCAGTACTGCTGTTTTTCCAAAGCCATTCGGTCCATGAACAATCGTGATCCGTTCGTCCATATTCAATGGAATTACATGATCGAAAATTCCAAATAAACCACTAACGGAAATTTGCTTAATTCGCATAATCCTCTGGTTCCATAGCCATAGGCTGTCTGACTTTGATTGTAACTACTATAACTGCACTTGTCCTTCGCATTGTAGTGTGAGTTGCGTACAGCGAGACATCAATTACTCAATACGCTGTGGTTCCTTTCCTACTCAATCGGGGCTGGGCATTGCTATCGAAAATTCATAAGGTATTGAATGGCTCAAAATCATGATGCAATGCCGCTCTGACTACCCCGACACAAATTTTATTAACTCCAATGAGAAATACCGCCATTTAAGTTTGAAGCAGTTCTTATCGGGCAAAAGAGTTTCAGCCTGTCAAAGGTAGTTTGGGGAATTCTTGATGAAGCACAATGCCTCACGCCGTCAAGTTTTGCAAGGTGCGATCGCAATCGCGATCGTTGTTGGGTTCGATCTAGTTAACCGAGAGTGGGTGACATCAGCCAGTGCTGCATCTGAATTTGAATCACTGCCACCCCTGGATGGCATACTGTACACCGATGCTACGACGCGCAATGCTGCCGCTGATGATTTCGGTCATCTGGTGCGCCGCTACCCAACTGCCCTCCTCAAACCAGGTTCGGTTGAAGATGTCGTCAGGATCGTGCGGTTTGCTCGCAGCCATAAACTAAAAGTTGCCGCACGCGGTCAAGCTCACTCCACCTACGGTCAATCCCAGGTAGAGGCGGGGATAGTTATTGACATGGGTACGCTCAACACGATTCATTCTATTGATACACAGCGGGCAGAAGTAGATGCAGGCTTGTTGTGGAGTCAACTGCTGCAATCATCCTTAGAGCGACAACTAACACCCCCCGTCCTGACAGATTACATCGAGCTATCTGTTGGTGGCACTTTAGCAGTTGGTGGGATCGGCGGTACGAGCCATCGCTACGGCGTGCAGGTGGATAATGTTCTATCGCTTCAGGTAGTGACGGGCTTGGGCAACTTAGAAACTTGTTCGCGTACCCAAAATCGCGACTTGTTTGAAGCAGTGCTGGCAGGATTGGGTCAATGTGGCATTATCGTCAGGGCAACAGTTCGTCTGGTTCCTGCTGCCCAAAATTCCCGCGTATTTCTCTTGTTTTACAACGAGCTGGCTGCTTTGACTGGCGACCAACGCCTACTAATTGCTCAAAAACGATTCGACTACGTAGAAGGTCAAGTCGTAGCCGATGCCAGTGGTGGATGGCGCTATTTGCTGGAAGCAGCTAGCTTTTATACTCCACCAAATAAGCCAAACAACAACAGTTTGCTGGCTGGGCTGAGCTACAGTCAGGGTACAGAGCAGATTGAAGACAAGTCTTACTTTGATTTTGCCAATCGGTTAGCTCCAACTGTGGCTTTTTTAAAGGAGAATGGTGCTTGGTTTTACCCGCATCCTTGGTTAGATTTATTTGTCCCAGCAACAGTGGTCGATCGCTTTGTTGGAGAGATCGTCTCTGGCTTGACTTTATCAGATACGGGTCAGGGTCCAGTGCTACTGTATCCCGTGCCGACAGACCGCTTGACACTACCGCTGTTTCGGGTTCCTGATGAGGCAGTCGTGTTCCTGTTTGCTATTCTACGCACTGCACCACCTGATGCTAGCGCGATCGCCAAAATGCTAGCTGACAACCGCACGTTCTTCGAGCGTAACCGTTCTCTGGATGGATATCGCTACCCAATTGATGCTGTTCCTTTTTCCCAAGCCGACTGGAAACAACACTTTCATCCAGTGTGGGGCAAGCTAGTCAGCGCCAAGCGCCGTTACGATCCCGACAA
This sequence comes from Chroococcidiopsis thermalis PCC 7203, assembly GCF_000317125.1. GTDB lineage: Bacteria > Cyanobacteriota > Cyanobacteriia > Cyanobacteriales > Chroococcidiopsidaceae > Chroococcidiopsis > Chroococcidiopsis thermalis. The sequence continues at coordinate 4,389,744 of NC_019695.1, read as the reverse complement.
TCTACTTACACCAGGTCAGGGGATTTTCTAGCACAATTTACACCCATTGAGTTTCAAAGGCATCTTCACCACTGCCATAGATTAAGTCACCATATTTCTGCCAACGGGTGATTTCTGCTGGCGAGAGGGGAGGTGCTGGCAAAACAGCTAGGTTTTCCTGCAACTGCTGTAAATTCTGCGGTGCGGTGAGTGCTAAGCGTACTGCCCCATGACTCAGAACGTAGCGATAACAGTCGGCGGCTGTTGGTGGTTTTTCTTGCCAGTTGGGATGTCCTTTCAACAGCGTTCCCCAGCGCGTACAGGTAAATGCGACGACAGGAATACTTGCTGCTTGAGCGCTAGGTAAAACGTTTTCTTCTGCTTTACGATGCGCCATGTTGTAGCGGTGCATTAATAACTCGCACTTGCCGCGCTTTATCAGCTCTAAAGCAATCGGTCGGTTGTGGGTGGTGACTCCGACGTAGCGCACAAGTCCTTTTTGTTGCCAAAGCTGCAACTGCTCCAGTACTGCCTCAACTTGCTGCATATCCTCACTCGGATAGATATATTCGACAAAGAAGGCATCGACGACATCAATATTTAGTTGCTGGCGCACAGAATCGAAGTCACGGCGCAACCAGTTGAGATCTCGTTCTTGACTACCCGTGGCAACTAAAACTTGCTCTCGCTTTGTTGCTAACAGCGATCTTAGACCAGCTAAAAATTTCTCATTAGTGAAATCGTAAAAGAAAAAGTAATTGATCCCTGCCTCAAATGCGGCGGCGATACAATTCGCATCCATGCCCCCAGAAGCTGCTAAACCGAGAATGCTGGCTGAGTGTCCCTGTTGCGTGACTATTTCCACGAGCTTCACTCCGACATCAAAAATTCTTGCTACGGGGCAGTTTGAAAAAATGGTTCATCTACTACCCCAGCCGTTGCAGGCATACTACTTACCAGAAATTCTAGCCTAAGCCGATCGGGGTGAAAGACGCGATCGTGCCTCTTGAAAAGTTAATGGCAAGAGTGCAAACAACAGTAGAAACAACTTTTATCAGTCCTACGGTGGAAGCCATACTTGGTAATCAATTTAACTTTTCAAACACGTAACGATTGAAAGCTCCTGCATTTCCTTGTCGATCGAACCAGAAGACAGTAAATGGCTCTCGTCTCTCGCCATCCTCCATCCCAGGCGTACCGATTGGCATCCCAGCTACGGCGATTCCAGCTACTTGAGGCTGTTGTGCCAACAGGCGTTTAATGTCTTTAGCGGGAACGTGTCCCTCGATCGCATACCCCCCAATCGTTGCGGTGTGGCAGGATGCCAAGCGATTCGGTACACCTTGTTGCTGCTTGACTAGATTCATCTTGGATGTGGCGATCTCTTCGATCTCAAAGCCCTCTGACACTAGGTGAGACATCCAGCCCCCACAGCAACTACAGGAGGGATCGCGATAGACAGTGAGTGTTGAAGTTTGAGTAGCTGCCAGACTTGGAGCACTCAGCAGTACCAATGTTGCAGTAATTGTCGCAAAAGCGATCGCTAGCCACTTAAGGGAGCGACGAACTTGAGAGCTAGATCTCTTAAATTTCATACGACTTCAAATCAAGTAAGTAGCGGTAGGTGCGCTGACTTTTCTTTACAAAGGAACGAGCTATTATTGCTCTGTTTGTTTCCCTCTCACCCTCCTCACGATAGCGAATCTCCCAGTGAGTCAAGGTGGGGTGAAACCACACTTCACAGGGAGAGGTTCTACGTGTCACTTTAAAGCCACCGTACTTTAAAAACACCTGTTCGGCTGCATTTACTCCAGTGCTGTAAAGTAAAATACCGCTACTGACTCCCAAAACGACTAATTGGCTAAATAACCGATTAGCCCTCCAATACTTTAACCAATTGATTCGTTGAAAAGTCTGCATCTTGGTGAGATATCTTTGCGATCGCATTGTTTCACTAGGATAGCTAGCGAAAGCTGAAACTTGGATTGGTCGCTCGCGTCCGGTGAGACATGATACGCAAGCTACTATTATTGGAATGGATGGTTGAGTTGGGCATGAATTTCGGCTTGAGTGTAGAATATTCAAGTCTTTTGGTAACTTACACTGCTAGAGTCCTAATGCGTTTTGATGATTAGCTTTGTGGGATGCAACTGCATGAGTTTTTGCCACTAGAGCAAATCCGAGCGGCACAACCGCCCAAACCGCGTCTATTGCCCAATCCTTTCTTCTGTTATGCTTTGCCTGAAAATGTCGCACGTGATGCTCCCACTATAGCTTTACAGTTACAGTGAAAAGACGAGGGGTGCTATAACGAGGGGACAGGGGCAGCGCACTTGCTCCTCAATGAGGGGATGTGGCGCACGTAAGTGGCTCCCCAACTCATCGGCGGATGGAGGAAACGAACCTTCTCCTCTGAAGTATTGCATTACCAAGAGTATCGACGCACAAATGACGGAATTATTCAGTCGCGATCGCCAATCGACAACCAACTCCTCACCCCTAGCAGATCGAATGCGTCCGCGCACGCTCGATGAATTTGTCGGACAAGACCACGCGATCGCCCCTGGTCGTCTCCTACGCCGTGCCATTGAAGCCGACCAATTATCTTCTGTCATTTTTGCTGGACCACCTGGAACTGGAAAAACTACCCTAGCACGAATTATCGCCAATACCACCCGCGCTCACTTCATCGCTATTAATGCTGTACTTGCAGGAGTCAAAGAAATTCGGGCAGCGATCGAAACTGCTCAAGATAGAGCTAACAAAAACAAACAGCGCACGATCCTGTTTGTCGATGAAGTCTACCGCTTTAATAAGTCACAACAGGATGCGCTGCTACCGTGGGTAGAAAATGGGACTGTGATTCTCATTGGCGCAACGACTGAAAATCCTTTCTTTGAAGTCAATAAAGCACTCGTCAGTCGCTCGCGGATTTTCCAACTCAAACCCTTGGGCGATCGCGATTTGTACCGCATTGCCGAACAAGCACTATCAGACCCAGAACGCGGCTATGGCAAGCTCAAAGTCAAGCTGGAACAAGATGCCTTAGCGCACTTAGTCAACGTTGCGAATGGTGATGCCCGTTCTTTGCTCAACGCACTAGAGCTAGCAGTAGAAACTACACCTCCAGATCGTCAGGGTGCGATCTACATCACCCTAGCGGTTGCAGAGGAATCGATCCAGCAACGTGCTGTACTCCGACAATTTTCTATAGCTTTTTCTTATATGTCTTTTGTAGATAGGGTTCTCACAACATAGCATTCAAATGAACGATAGTAAATTCTTATCAAAGTATTACTTCGAGAATATCTGATTCACCTAGTAGAATAGCTACGAAGTAACAAATGCCTATTGCATTTTTTTCAGCGTGTGTGTCCAGTTGCTTGTGTTAAATGATACGCAAAAACTTTTACTTGCTTCGTTCTACTAATATAGTAACTGTGCAATTCACGTGCTGAGATTTATCCTTATCTTAGTATTATTTTTTATCAATAGTTATTGACAAAAATTCTGGTTTATGAAATCTATTTAACTTAGCCTTTTTGATGAAGATGAAAACCCACAAGAAACAGAGATTGAGTTACCTTCTCATGAACGATTTCCTTATAACTATGCAGGTCATACTGTTAAGTCTTTAGTTTTTGAAGATTTACTTATTTCAAAAAAGCCATTAATTATTACAGGATACACATCTTTGGGGATGATTGTTGAGTTTTTAGCTTTATGTCATGCAGGTCTCCATATAGATGCGAAGGCTTTTGAAGAAATTCAACTTTTCATAGGTCATGAACCTAATACAATTCAAAGTAGTCAGCAAAGATTATTTCAACATGAATTATCTGAAGAAGTAAAGAAGTATTGGCTTCAAGAGCGAGGAATATCTATATTTCTTTGTGCCAAAGTTATTGTTGCTATTGAGTTAATCAAAAGTGGTAAAGTGAAAGCTAAGCTTGCTAACACTAAAAGACCATTTCATGCCAAAATATTTAGAGGAGATAACGCAATCACTAGTGGTTCTAGTAACTTCAGCCAATCTGGACTTATATATCAACTAGAAAAAAACAATAGATACGAAAAAAATAAAGAGAGAAAACGTTACGAAGAATCTTGTCAGATAGCAGAAAGTTACTGGAGGTTAGGAAGAGATTATAATAATGAGTTAATTGTATTACTTGAAGATCTATTAAATGTTGTTACTTGGCAAGAAGCTCTTGCACGAGCATGTGCTGAGTTATTGGAAGGCGAGTGGGCAAAACGATACATACCTACCAATTATTCTTTGATAAAAATATTTATGTCTCTTTCTTTGTTCACTTTGAAATCTGACCTCAATATATTATCGTTAATTTTTAATTTGTTTAACGTAATTTGTTTAACGTATTTCTACCCCCTTTGCTTTTCTAAATTTGCACCAAAAATTTATTTGCAAAATTATTGTTACAGCTAAATAGTATAAAAGTACTTATCGAATTAAGGGCGATAATAAGATTATTTCGTTATCTGACCGCACGAAACCGTAATCTTACGGTTTTTTTGAGGAGAATTCCCAAACCAAGAGTTGGTAAATCCGTAAGATTACGGTTTTTCAGGAGGTGTCTTTCCAACCACTTCGCCTGAAAAGCTTGTATAATTTTCGGAACATACCTTCTAAAGCTAAAAGCTAGAACTTGTTGCGCTGTTTTTCCATCATTTCCCTAGCTTCTCGCCATCCCACATTAATGTAGCCTTTTGATACATTTGCTTGCTTGAGCTTTACCTGAATTTCGCCCATAATTACACTTACTACTGGGAGCGGGGTATGGTTAACATCCATTAATTTCTCGAAACGTTCTCTAGGAGCAAATTTACAAGGAATGACATTTGGACAAAAGCGTTCCCCATACTGCACTCTCATTAGTAGCAGAAAATCTCACTCGCCATACACAACGGTTGTATCGTCTGCTTGATGTTAACAGGCTAGATGCCCAGCTTTCCGAGCGTTTAGCAGCAGCAGAAGAGGAAATCTATGCTAATCCTACCGATCCGATGGTGAATTGGGATGTGGAAGATCTACGCTTGGCACTGACAGCAGCAGGGATCGAAGTCAAAATCACCGTCGAACATTATCCTACTCAGCTTTACGTGTCACCAGATTTATTCAACCGTTGGTTTAGTGCTAGTGCTGCTGATACAACGCGACCTGCGTATGTCGAGTATCTATCGCGCTACTTGTCAGCGCCAGAAATTAGCCTTATTCGTTCCCTCTTTGAACGCTCCCTGTTGAATCGAACCATAGATTGGTCTACTACAGTTGCTTTTCTCAAGGCGATCGCGTGATGTAGAGATCGAGCAGCGATCGCACTCCATAGAATCGGGAAGAAAACCGCGATCCCTCGCACGGAAGAGCGCGATCGCGCCAACGAGTGCGCTACTAGATATCTTCCCCAGCTAGTTGTAGAACCTGTGCGTAGAGTGCAGCACTCACCCAATATTGAGCCACATTCATCGTGTTATCGAGTATCGGTCTAACTTGAGGTATGGTTTGGTTGTTCTTAGCCAATAAGAGAATACCCAGCGTGCCCATAACTTGTAAGCCAAGTCTCTGCGCTATTTGTCGAGCTTCACGCTCATCTAACAAAATTCGCCTTTCAGCAATTTCAATCGCTAGTGCGATTGCTTCCCTTTCTCCATCATCTAGTTCTACAGGAATGATAGGCGCTATGGTAGCTACCGGACGAACTTGCAGCCACCCAGAGGCAATCGCTTGTAGTACAAACGGAGTACCTGGGAAGCCCGAACCAGTAGTTTCATCATAAACTGCTTGAGGAATAATAATTCGCTCGAATATTGCTGGTAAGATATCGAGACGAGCGATCGCCGCAAAGTTAATTAGAGGCGTAGCATTACAAATAACTGTCACAGTTGCCTAATAACTCGCTGCAATCGTATCGATATCCTCAGCTAAGTCTGTTTCATTGTAATGACGCTCTACATGATGTTGACCCAGTAGTTGTTGAAACTCCCAAACTGATAAATTAGCTAAGCGACGAGCTTGACCAAAGGTAAAAATCTGACGCGCATATAGCTGAAGCGCGATTTCTCTTAAAATTGCCCCTTCTCCTTGATTGAGAGTATCTGGAGAGATTTCTATTCCGATTGAATCTACAAAGTGACTCATCTGTGGCTTCTGCTCAAAAGCTATTTTGGGGGTAACTTATCTATTTCTACATCCAATTCTAGAACGCGATCGCGCTCGTGGGAGCTACGGTTATTGCTATGCCCTGCTTTTATCCTCTAATATCTCCACCAATTCGGTGTGAATTTCGGTGTTAATCGAAATGCTCGACAGCAAAACCTTTGTTGTTAAAATGCTATGACGTTTTGTTTATTGAACTGAAAATTTTCGTGTCACCGATCTAATCCTGCCTTCTGCTATCGTTATCCCATCTGCTAAAAAGCTTCCAGGGTAAGCTCTAACTAACGCTTACACCGATCGTTAGACGTTAAGAATAGCAGCGATCGCAAATCCTGAATTTCCTATTTTACGGTTTTGCCAATGGAACGATCGTCCCCCCTGTTTTTCTAAATTATGCTGTATGAGTATTGACAATTGTGGCAAATTAGACACTGGGGTAGGGATAGCGTTTGTATGCTGTTCCTGACCTGTAGAACCCCGAGAATTTTAGGTGGCTGCATTTTCCTGGATGACCGATCGTAGTGGCAGGAGTAGCCGATGAAAATAGCATAGAATTTAGTAAAGCTAATTCTAGCCCTGCTCAAACCGTTATTCGACAAAAACTGTAAAAACTGGATTGCAGTTTTGTCATCAGCCGGTCGCAGGTTCAAATCCCGTCACCAGCTTTTTTTGTGAATGAGTTTGGGTAATGGCTTTGGCTTGAAACTTGCCGCTGGTAAGGTTTTTAGCCCTTATTGTTTTGTAGGTTTGGACTGGACAAATCTGGCAGTCAATCGGCAAAACAACTAAAAATCGCGCATAATTAACCTCAGTTTTAGTACAGTACTTAGTACAGGTTTTTTGGCTGAAAAAACCGCTTAGGTATTGGTATCCAGCCGTCAGTACAGAGTTTTAGTACAGAACTGCCGCTCGCTATAAATAGGAAAAGTTGCATGGCTCGAAATAAATCAGCAACTGACATAGATGGCATCAATCAAAAGCTTGAGGCAGCAGGAGTCCGATTGCGAGTCGTGGTGCGTAACCGCAAACTCTCCCTACGCGGGACATTACCACCCCGCCCTGGTTCAACCGAGACTAAACCAAAGCAAACTTATTTGGCATTGGGTTTGGACACCACAAGCTATGGCTACAAAATGGCACTCTCCGAGGCTTTAAAGATTTGGGCAGCACTCGATCAAAATAAGTTTGACTGGAACGACTACACCGAAATTACAAACTGGCAGTCTTGCCAGGCGTGGATCGATCGCTACAAAAAACACTGGTTCCAGTGCAAAGGCGACAGCGAGAAAAACCGGATTTACTGGGAGCGTGAAGAGTGGCAGCTAGGACTAAAATGCCTGCCACCAGAAAAAAACCTAACTGCTGAATTATTGATAGAAGTGGCACAGACCAAGCCGCCAAATACGCGCTCGCGCCAGCGATTAGTGCAAATTCTGACAAGACTAGCTAGGTTCGCTGATATTCTTATAGATTTGTCTCCCTATCAAGGCAGCTATTGAGCTAGTAAAGTTCAGTCCCGCAACATTCCCAATGATGAAGAGATATCCACTATCAGATCGGCAATTGCTAATCCTCAATGGCAACTAGTCTATACCCGTATGGCAATCTATGGATTGCGCGACCACGAAGTTTGGCATTGCCAAATTGATTCTCAACCACCTCATGCTTGTCAGGTACTTTTAGGTAAGACTGGTCCGCGTGAGGGGGTAATGCCACTTTACCCAGAGTGGGCAACAGCTTGGAGACCTTGGGAAGGAAACTTACCAACAGTAAACTGTCAAGGCGATTTCACAGTTTATGGAGAACGGACTGCACGAGCATTCAAGCGATTGGCAGTGCCTTTTACTCCTTATAACCTCAGACACGCTTATGCTATTCGCGCCAGCGTAGCATTTAAGTTTCCAATCGCAGTTGCCGCTCGAATGATGGTGCACTCGCCAACTGTTCATTTAAAAACATATAATCGCTGGATTAATGGTCAGCATACTCTTGATACATTCAAGGAGATTATGGCAAATAATCCTCCTAAAGCACCTATCTAAACTAATTCACGCAAGATAGCATCAACATTGACAGATGCTAGTTTGTTACCAATTTGAATATAATGGATACCCTGCTTCCAAGCAAACGGACACCCTTGGTCGATCTTGCGCTTAATTGATTTCCGACTCCAACCCACACCTAGTTTGGCTTCTAGTTCTGTCTTGGCAATTTCAATTGGTAGCAGGCGATCGCCCTCTTGAAAACGATTAGCAGTCTTCATCGTACTTTTTCAGATTTGTTGCAAAAGCTTTGTAGTGTCAGAAAAACTTCTGGAAGGAAAGATATTTATGCGATCGCACTTAAAAATGTTGTTCGTGAATTAGTTCTGTATACGAGAAGTGATGCATATTATAAATATCTACAAAACCAGAGTAAAAAAATAGATAATACTGTGGCAAACCCAGATACTTCTAATTTCTATTTTGAAAGTATACTATTAAATTATCTTTCTTCAACATGAGATAAACAGGATATAAAAAATATTTAACAATATTGTTAAAATTCCTGCCTCTCGTGCAAAATATAACAACATTGTCTACCTATCTCAACAGATAAGGAACGCTCTAGTCAACCCTTCATAATTAATTGCAATTTTCAGAGATCGATCGACTTATTTCCAAGCCTATTGCTAGCTACTGACTTATTTGGTTCGGAGCTAATGTCTCTAAACTTGATATACGAATCGTTTTGAAACTACTATTTTTACCCTACCAGCTTCTACGCAGAAGTTGAAAACAACGAGAGTTGTAATAATAGTAGTTAGCGATCGGAGCTGAGGTGCGAAATTAATCTGTATATTTAAAGCTTTATCTCTATACTTTACTATGCTCTCTTAGCTAAGATTTTACAATCTTAAAAGTAAGAGGTAAAAAAGCCTATTTTCACGGTTGGAAAGTTAGACTAACGAAAAAATTATTACTTTAAATCCTAGCAAAAAATTCGCCAATCGTCGGACATATATATTATTCTACATATAAGAAAAGAAAACAAAGTTACCATGTCTTTACCTCATGGTCCACGAGTTATACCCTTTCTCCACAATCTCAAATGGCGAGGTCGCTTTCTCGAATTTTTAGAGTACTGCGTTGGGCGCTATGGTGACATCTTCACCTTTAGGGTAATTGGTTCTCGCCCATTTGTTGTCGTTAGCCATCCTCAAGCGATCGAGGAAATTTTTACTGCACCAGCAGGGTATTTTGATTCGGGAAAGGCAAATCAAGCTTTCCGCGCACTGTTGGGAAATAACTCACTGCTTTTACTTGATGGTATTCAACATCAGCAACAGCGCAAGCTGCTACTGCCTCCTTTTCACGGAGAACACTTGTCCAAATACGGTCAAATTATTTGTGGCATCACCCAGCAGGAGATTCAACAGTGGGCAGTAGATCGACCTTTCGCGATTCGCCCTCAAGTGCAAGCCATTACCCTGCGAATTATCTTGCAAATTATTTTTGGCTCCCAACAGGAGTCTAGTGTTGAGTCACTAAATCAATGCTTGAGCGAGTTAGTTGATTCTTTTATCTCTCCCTTTTGGTGGCAACGTTTTTCGTTTCCCCAGAAAAAGCAGCAACTCGATCGACTCGTCTATGCCCAAATTCGCCAACGCCGACAAGAAACTGCCTGCTCGACACCAGACATCTTAAGTCTACTGCTCTCTGCTCGCGATGAAGCTGGTGCAGCCCTCACAGATGAAGAGATTCGGGATGAGTTAATTACTCTAATAATGGCAGGCTACGAGACAACGACTACAGCAGTTTTGTGGGCATTGTACTGGGTAGCGAAACTGCCCCAGATCCGAGAAAAGCTGGATAAGGAGTTATGTAGTCTTGGTTCTCACCCAGCACCCAGCGAAATCGCTCGATTGTCGTATCTTGGTGCAGTTTGCTCGGAAACTCTACGTATTTATTCCATCACTGGGTTTACCTTCGATCGCGTTGTGAAAGTGCCGCTGAGTATTATGGGCTACCAGTTTGAGCCAGGAACAGTCCTGAGTCCTTGTACTTACTTGACTCATCAACGAGAAGATCTTTACCCACTCCCCAAGCAATTCCAGCCAGAACGCTTTCTGGTGCGACAGTTTTCACCATACGAGTATTATCCCTTTGGTGGTGGTAATCGTCGATGCATTGGGATGGCATTTGCCCAAATGGAGATCGAATTGGTGCTAGCGACGATTCTCTCGCACTGGCACTTATCCCTAGTCGATGACCGTCCAGTTCGTCCTGTCGGGCGTGGCGTAACTTTGACTCCCCCACTGAGCCTGGAAATGGTAGCAAATCGCCCTAATTAAAACACGTAAACTCGCGGCTAGCTAAATTGAAAAGATTGAGGATTTGTAGTTGTATGAACCTAACTGGTAATAAGTTAGGCAATTTAGCCCGAATCAAGCTTTTGAGCCATGTTGCTCGGCAGCAACCGTCATTACTTGAATTCTATTCGAGCGATCGCCCTGGTACAATCGCGAAGATCTGCGCGAGATTTTTGGCAATTTCAATCCAAGTAGGAATGCTGTGTTCTCTACTATCTACTCCACCTGCCAAAGCGCAGATCGTTCCAGATTCTACGCTACCTACTAATTCTTTAGTTAGAGAGCGGGGTGATACCATTTCGATCGACGCTGGCACTACCAAAGGAACTAATTTATTTCACAGCTTCGATTCCTTTTCCATCCCAACTGGTACTACTGCCTATTTCAACAATTCTGCTGCGATTGAGAACATTATTAGTCGAGTTACGGGAAAATTTGTCTCAAAAATTGATGGCGCGATCGCAGCTAACGGAGCGGCTAACTTATTTCTGCTCAATCCGAATGGAATTATTTTTGGTGGCAACGCTCGTTTAAACATTGGTGGTTCATTTCTTGCCAGTACAGCTAATAGTCTCAAATTCGCCGAAGGCACTCAGTTTAGTGCCATCGGCGACCCAAACCACGCCACTGCTGACCAGCGTACCAATAGGTTTGCAATTTGGTGGTAATTCGGGTGCAATTCGCGTATTGGGCAAGGGTCACGATATCATTGCTGCGGACTACCAACCGATCCTTAGAGGTAATAGCTCTGATGTCGGGTTACAAGTTCAGCCACAACAAACGCTGGCAATTGTAGGGGGAGATGTCAGTCTAGAAGGTGGCGTTTTAACCGCTCAAGCAGGAGGGATTGATTTAGGCAGCGTGGATAACGGGTTAGTCAAGATCGAGCGAACAAATTCTGGTTGGTCTTTGGGATATGAAGGAGTGTCAACTTTCAAGGATATTCAACTGGGTGGGCGATCGCTACTAGATGCGAGTGGAGTTGGCGGTAGTTCTATTCAAATACTAAGGTAGAAAATTGCAGCTAGGTGATAGCTCTCTGGTTTTGATTCAAAATCAAGGAGTACTGCCAACAGGAACTTTGAAAGTCAACGCTACCGAATCGCTGGAAATTGCAGATATCAATCCATCTGGAAGAGTCTATAGCGGTATTTGGAGCGAAACTTTAGGGTGGGCAGATGGCTGGCAGGTTATAGTTTCAACTCCCCAGCTGGCGCTGCAATCCAGTGGGCAAATTTTTAGCTCAACCTATGGTGCTGCCAAGGCAGCTGACATTACTTTGTCCGTGCCAAAAGCTTTGCGAGTCATCGGTCTGCTGCCGAATCAGGTAGGGGGAGGAACCATTGTTGGTTCCTTCGCACTAGGTAGCGGGCAGTCTGGTAACATCACGATTTCCACGCTCGCAGTTAGAGATCGGCAATGGTGGAGTTATCTTGAGTGCAAATGCAACACCAACAACATCGGGTGTAGTAGCAGGGGATTCAGGGGACATCAGCATCAATGCCGCCGATCTCGTCCAAGTTGAGGGCACTGCACCGAACTTATCCCTCCCCAGCGCCATTAGTGCTGCAACTTTTTCTACAGGTCGAGCAGGCAATGTAACTGTAAATACCAGCAGGTTGAGGGTGAAGAATGGGGTTGTGCGTCAGCAAAGCGTGGGACTGATATTATGTTTTAGGTAAAGAAAACTACTCCGGTTCCACGAAGCCATGCCTTGTCCACTATGTAGCCACAATAAGACCCATAAACAAGGGTTTAACGAGTAAGGGTAGCCAACGCTACTGTTGCCCAAAGTGCTCTTCAATCGTTTACCGATACCTTGGACACAATTTATCAAGGGCGGCAAGTCACAGACGAGGAAGTACGGATTGTTTTGCAGTCGCATTGTGAGGGCACAAGAAAAGCGCGGTATTAGTCGAATTAGTGGACTATCCTACAACACGGGAGTCAGCTTGATACGAGCCTAAGCGTCAAAAAGCACAACGCATTTCATCATGCCCAAGTACAAGCTGTTGATCCGGATGCGATGAGCGCAGATGAAATGTGGTCGTTCGTCGAAAAAAACACTTCATCATTGCTTACCTGAAGAAGTCGTTGCCGGAGACTGTTGGATAGCTTTAAGTTTCGCCCAGTAATTCGCTACTTGATTCTATGTGGTCGTGTCGGTAAGCATACTAGTACTACAGTTCTATTTAAGTAGATGAGGGACTAGCTCGTTTTTGATAATGCCAGTAACGCGCAGTAGCGTTCTGGGGTGGCGTCGCCAATAAGACCAGTGTAAAACATGTTCGAGACACCAAACTGTAGGAAATAAGAGTCTAGAGATCCATCGCTTCATCTCCCAAATACTCAGTCGGACAATAAACCTCGTGCCGCTTTGAACGCAGCCAGACTGCCAGTGGGTGCGATCGTTAAAGGGGGGGTAGAGGAGTAAATGGCAGGCTCAGTTTGGTGTCGTAATACGGTGAGAAATGTTTGAGCCGTCAGGACAAGAGTGATATGTCGATGCCAACCGTGCCAGGAACGAACTTCGTATTCTCCTAAACCGAGAGAGTCTTTAGCGAATTTAAAGCACTCCTCAATTCGCCACCTTTGCCCAGCTATCTGAGCCATCGTTTCTAGAGTAGTATCGCTCTTGGCAAACACTTGGTAATAGCTGATGCGAGGGTCTTCAGGATGTTCTAAACAGCGGCGGAACAATATCCAGCGCTGGAAACCATCCGATCGATCGCAGTTAACGGCAACACTCGCCCAATCATAGTGTCGTTCTCCTTTGCTACCGGTTCCACAACTGAGGCGTTGCCACTGCTGGCTATCCTTCTGCGGAACTAGGTCGGAGGCTTGATAGCGTTGCCATCCAATAACTACAGGCTGCTTCTTGCTGACTGTGAGTATATACGGTTGTTTGGCAGTCTTCTCCAGCCACCACCGCTTGGGAACCGTCGTTGCCATAAACCTCCAAAGCCACAAACCAGGTGGGGCGTATTCCGTCTTTAAAGGCTGATTCCAACATCTGTTGCGCTAATTGAGGCGAAGTTGCAAATTTAATTGCTTCTGGAATTGCTCCCTTCTTACGTTTGTTTTGATCTTCGCTCCACGAGCGCGGTAGATACAGGCGGCGATCTATTAACGTATGCCCTTTATCACTGATATAGGACATGAACACACCCACTTGGCAGTTCTCCAAATGTCCAGTCGTACCGTAATACTGCACCTGCACCCCTACTGATTGCTCTCCTTGTTTGAGAAAGCCTGTTTCATCAATTGCCAAAATATCTGTTTCACTCTTCAAATGCTCCATCGCATACTGCCTAACTTCTGCACATACTGCATCCGCGCTCCACTGCGCTCGCCCTAGTAGATGCTGGAAGCGATAGGGATTGACATAGCCTACTTGTTCTGCCATCTGCCATCCATTCTTCCGCTCAACTGGGCTTAGTAGTGCCTGGATCTAGTCATTTGCTGCTTTGCGTGCTTCAGAACGAGCAAAGTGTTTTTCCAGTTTTTGCTGAAACGCCTTCAATGTACTGCTCCATTGGGCGAGCGCTTCTAATGCAACACCTGTTAAAAACACGTTGGATGTATCGAGCATTGCTAAAGTGTATTTACTTATCAATCTTGTTTAGCTTATCTACAACTGTAATACTAAGTCGGACTGCATCAACTCTAGTGACTCCTACTGTTGAGGTGCAGTACACTCTCGGCAATCTACCCGAAGGACTGCCCTCTGGAACAGGGATATATGCCAGCATCTCAGGCGCACTGCCGGAGCAGATCGCTGCACTCCCCGGTATTAGTCCTGAAACTTTGGACTTGAGCGCAGACTACTTCCAATTTATTTAGTTCATACCCCTGTTTTGTCACTTTGGGAGCTAATTCCTGAAAGGCTTTTAGTGCAATACTATTTAACTTTTTGGTTAGAAAGTTGGGTTGCTGGCGCGAAAATAAAGCTTCTAACCTTGAGCCGATCGCGGTTACAGGGAGTGAGCTTCGATTTTTGCCTTCCGAGTGACATAATAGGGTTAAACCTTGGGACTAATTTTCCATCCACCTCTACTTAGATCATCGTCAGAAGGCGCAGACGATCTACAACCAGAGCAACGCGATCGTTCTCTGAGCTGAGTGGAAGCCGAGCGTTGCGACTTGCAGCATTGAAGCTAAGGACGGAGGTAGCCTCAAAGGGGATTTGTTACGTTACTCGAATGGATCGAGTTGAGATAGCAGCGTTGATGAACCATTATTTTGCAACAGTGGCTCGTAGTCTAGAATCGATTGCAGCCCAGGAGATAGAACGTTTAGGGGCGAGCCAAGTCCGCCCCGACTTCGCTGGGGTACATTTTGTTGGGGATAAAGCAACGCTATACCGAGTCAATCTCTGGGCAAGGACAATTTTTCGGGTGCTAGTACCGCTCCGCGAATTTTACTGCCCTAATGCAGACATCCTCTACCGTGAGGTGCAAAAAATTTCCTGGGATAAATACCTGCAAAGCCATAACACCCTAGCAGTCAGCTGTACGGGTGGCAATCAAAAACTGAACCATACCCACTTTACTGCACTACAGGTGAAAAACGCTATTGTAGACCAACAGCGGCGTAAATTCGGTCAAAGATCCACGATCGCCCCCCAAAATCCGGATCTTCTGGTCAACGTTCACATCCAGCAACAGCGTTGTATTTTAAGCCTGGATAGTTCGGGGACGAGTCTGCATCGACGAGGTTATCACCCAGCAATGGGAGCAGCCCCGCTGAAAGAAACTTTAGCCGCAGCCCTGCTGGAAATTGCAGATTGGAATACCAGTCTTCCGTTTCTAGATCCTTTATGTGGATCGGGAACCCTGCCGATAGAAGCTGGATTAAAAGCCTTAAACATTGCGCCTGGTTTGTGGCGACAAAAATTTGGCTTTGAAAGCTTTCCTGATTTCGACCAAGAGCTATGGCAACAACTGCTGACGCAAGCCAAAAAGGAGCGATTGCAGCAACTAAAAGCACCGATTTGGGGGAGCGATCGCGACGCAGAGGTATTGACCCAGGCACGCAGTAATAGCGAACGATGTGGCTTGGAACATCAGCTCCAGTTTAGCCAAACTGAGTTAGCTCAGTTGGAAGCTCCAGCAGGATGTGGGACAATCGTTTGTAACCCACCTTATGGAGAGCGTTTAGGAGTTGCAAGAGAACTAGGCGCGCTCTACAAAATGCTAGGTGATATCTTCAAACAACGCTTTAAAGGTTGGACTGCCTTTATTTTGACAGGAAACAAAGAGTTGGCTAAACAAGTGGGGCTGAGAACCTCTGCTCGCTTTCGGGTTTATAATGGTGCGATCGCTTGTACTTTACTTAAGTACGAACTGTACTAAAGGAGTAAAGGGCTATCAATTAACATAGCAGGGAAACTCCCTTGAAAAAGAAAAATATGAAAATGATTGGAGAAACACGACCACTGGGTAGCCTTGCCACTCGACTTGCTAACTCGACAGTTTGCTGCAAGCGCCATAATTTGTTGGGCTGTTTCTAGTTAAGAAGCGCGGTCTGTACTGACGTTCGCTGCTTGAGAAAATTCATTGTTATTTGTATCCGCTCTTTTTTGTGCGCCATTGGCGCACAAATTTTCAATTGGCAACGATCTAGGGCTGCATAAACTACTCCGACCCGCTACGCTGAGGTCGGAGTAGTTTATGCAGAAGTTTCGGCTAAGGTATACGGCTGAATCAGAATTTCTGCGGGAATGCCTAACTCTTGATTCAAGCAACGAATCATTTCTAGGGTCAGGGGTTGTTTCCGCGCTAAAACTTCTAATACTCCCTCATAGCTTCCAAGACATTGTTCTAAATCTTTGCTAGAAAGTCCGCGTGATTCCATGTAGTACGCGATCGCCTCAATTGGATCGGGGCTGGAAATAGGATAATGAGTTTTTTCGTAGGCTTCAACTAACGTACTGAGAATATCCAATCGCTCTAATTCGGGAGTATTGGGTTGTGCGTCAAACAGCAACTCAATTTCTCTCAGTGCAGCTTGGTAATCTCGCTCGTTTTTAATCGGATGAATTTCCATGTTTTAGCTTAGCTAAATAGTTTTCGCGTCAACTTTGTCGTATTGGGCGTGAGTGCCGATAAAACGAATAAATACGATTTTAATGTCATACCGTACTGCTACAATCAAACGATAGGAATTACCTTTGATGTTAAAGATCGCTCGGTTATTTGCCACAATACTAACATTGCGATACAGTGCTTTTATATCTGCTGGACTCGACCAGATTGCTTGAGAAACTTCCGCATACCAAGTTTAAGAGGTTCTTCTGCATCTGGATGTTCCTCCCAGAAGCAACGGAGGGTATTGCGGGCAATAATACGCATATTTGATGTCGAAAAAGCGTGGGCTGTACGTAATAATTTTACTTGCTTCTCTTGAAGAATATATTTTTTTAATAGAGGTGGAAGTTTTAAGAAAAGCTCTTTTGTTTTTCCAGCTTTTATTTCTTATAATTAAAGAAAAACTGTTGAGATTTTCTATAGAACTCATGAGTTCTGAGACAGATAAACTGCTTGGCAGTCGAACGTGTAATTCTTCAACCATCTGTATAAAGCTAACAAAATCATTTGTATCGTCTGCTCTTTGGGCTAAATGGCTTAAGATTTGCTGTTCCAAAATGCTCAATCTTTCAGGCTGGTATTGATGAGCTAAAGTTTGCCTAAATATTTCAGATGTCAAAAGAGTTTTATAGTGAAGGAATTCAGCTACACTGCCGCTAAAGAAATTTTCAATACGACTGGCAACTAATTCGATTGCTGCGGGATTGCCTAAGTAGGGTTCGAGCAATTCTGACCATTTCTGCTCGTCAGTTAATCTTCTAGTTCGCAAAATTTCTCCAGCTGCTTTCACATTCAATCCTTCCAGCTTGAACGAATCACTTGGTCGTCCCGAACGTTGTAATTTCATTAAGTCTTTGAAAGGCTCTCTACAGATTAAAATAATGCAGCTAGAGTGCTTTGCTTCTATAATTCGACGGAAGAAAACGCCAGATTCCGAGTATTGCTCGCCATAGAGATTGAAGCTACTATTTCTATCTTTTCGCAACCAGGCTTCGGCACTATCTAGTACTATTAGACAACGACGCATGGAGAGTGTTTCTATTAAGAGAGTAGCTAGCTCTTGCGTGTTTTGAGGTAGATGTTGCTCTGGGATTGCTGGTAGAGCTAGATCGTCAAGCAGATTGACGAGTAAGCCTTTAAGTGTCGGACCATAGTGAACTGATTGCCAAATTAAACAATCGAACTGGGGCTGACGCTTTGTACTGATTTCTTCGATTAATTTTGCGGACATAGCACTTTTACCAATTCCTGGCGCTCCATAGATAACTAAGCAGCGGCAATTGGCGATCGCTTCCCTCAGTTGATTCAGTTCTACCTCGCGTCCAAAAAAAGTCTGCACGTTAGGAGGCTGTCCCCCAATCACGGGTATAGCAGAGGTATTAACAGGATTGGACTGACTGGGAGCGGATGACAAAAGGAAGCCTGCTACCATTCTTCGTTCTAAGATGCTCCGCAGCCGTTTCTTGGTAATTTTTTCCCCATTCCCTAAAATTCCTGTCAGCAAAATCCACAACTTTTGCCCGACATCGCGCTGTAACCGATCGATTGTGGAGGAGTGAGTTTGGGCTATCTCCTTGTAGTGTTTGTCTTCCCAAGCCGCTTCTATAACGAGCTGTTCATCCTGGCTCAAGCGTCTACCTGCTTTGAGAAGCATTAGCTCGTCTATTGCTTCAATAGCTTCTTGACAATCAATCGTTCGCAACGTGCTTTACTTTACTTAATATTTGAGAGTGAAATTCCGACATTTTTGCATGATAGATTATATTGCAATTACTAAAGTACAAAAGCAAGTCAGTCCAGCGGTAAATTGGTTGGCGAGCATCTGTTTATAAGGCATGAAGAGAGGAAAATTTGATCTGCGATTGGGAGACAAATATCCAGCATCATCCTCTGCTTGACCTTCAACCGAACTTTTAAGCAATATGGATCGAGAATACGAACTAGTTTCGGCTTTCGCCGATCGCTTCATCCAAGGCGGAAGTTTTGCCACAATTGTCTCAGCCCGCGAACGAGCATCAAAGATATTAGATACTTCAGTTTTACCTGGAACGGCGCTCGCCAAGTTAGTCGATGAGTCAGTGGAGAGAGGGTTAGTCCGAGCTGCCAAAATTATTGCTACTGCCCAGCTAGATCCTCGTCAAGCATACGCTCGACTGGTAGACTTATACCAACGTCAGCCAACGCTCGGTACGCGCTCTAGTACCAGTATCGCTCAACAAGCATACAGCACTCCCGTTCCGATCGCGTATTTGGCGGCAATGCTAGCCCAAATGACTTCAGAAAAGACTGTCTACGAACCGACAGCTGGCAACGGCGCGCTTTTGCCCGCAGCCAATCCGACTCTTGCTTCGGTCAACGAACTCAACCGCGAACGAGCGGCTGACCTGCGGCAACAGGGATATACGGTGACTCAAGAAGATGCCGTGACTTACCTTCCCGCCCAACAGCACGATATCGTCATTGCCAATCCTCCTTTTAACTCGGTGATGGACGAGCGCGGACGAGTCAAGTTATTTAACTTAGGGCGCTACAGCACGACGCAAATCGACCACGCGATCGCCCTCAACGCGCTCAAGGCGATGAAACCAGAGGGGAGGGCAGTTCTGATTTTGAGGGGAAAGTTAGGGGCAGAGGCGGAGCGTTCCAACCGCTACAATTTGCGATCGAGTCGGGCTTTTTACTTTACCTTGTACCAGGAGTACAATGTCATCCATCACTTTTCGATCTGGGGCGACCTCTACCACAGGCAGGGGGATGGTTTTCCCATCGATCTAATTGCGATCGCGGGTAAGGGCAAGTCGTCGCTACCTTTACCTGCTGCTGAAGGGGTGACAACGAGGCTACAAAGCAGACTGAATCAGTACCATAGCCCGTAGACCTTTCTGGAAATAGAGCAGTTTATTGGGCTTAGTTTGCATTAATGCAGATGCTAAATCTGTCCATGACTCCATTGCACCTACCCATAGCTGACCATATAAACCAACCCAAAAGGCACTATGTCGGCGGCACGTTCGCCGTAACTCATTTAACCGTCCCACATATTTTTGTACTCCCATGTGTCTGCTACGACGACCAGATAAAACAGCACAACTATAGGCAATGGCGATTCATAAAATTAGGGCAATTAAGCGTTCATTGGTAGTATGAGAAGCTTCTAGATTGTAGCCACCAGTTTTGCAGTCTTTAAACATTGCTTCTATACCGCTACGTTGTTTAAATGCTTGAAGTGCTGCTTTCAAACTGGAAAGGTTGGTGAGTAGATACCAACCGGATGGCTCGACTTTTCCTCGATATTTACGGGGATAATATCCAGCTAAATTAAACCGACTAAATCCCTGTTGTTTAGTCACTTGAATATCTTCTAAAAAGAACGAGACTCCTGGAACTATCCCTAGCATTACGAGCGCGTTGGTAAGATTGATTTTCAGAGGCGAATATATGTCCCTTTCTTTTGACGTAGGACAAACCCAATTTGCTTGGACTGTAGCCAGTTCGCCAATCTTACACTATGAAACTCTCTGTCACCTAACAACAAGACTTTGTATCCTTTAAACAACTGTAAGACTGGACGGATTAAGGCTTTTTGCTCACCCAGATTGCTACATCCTCTTTTCGATAACAATTGCCAATAAATCGGAATTGCTCGTCGGTCTTCTATGAGACTGATCGCAAAAACGTTTTGGTCACGCCACTGGGTACGGTCAATCGCTAATGTTAGTCGTTTCCCCTGTTTGAGTTTCCGGTCTTTTACCCATCGCTTCAGTAATGGAAACCAAAAGGCTTTAATACTCAATTGTGGTACGAATAAGAATCGTTGGATACTGCGACGACGGCTTTCAAATAGTATCGGCTGTGGAAAGATAGTCGCAAGCTTTTCTATTGTCACAGATTTATGAAATTGTAATAGCATTACCAAAATTTGTAACATTTTGTACTGCGTGGGAGTTAGCAGTTTTTGGAAACAGGTCTGGTAGAATTGAGGCAACATTTGTCTGATAGGTCGGCTTGACAATTTTTCGACCTATCTTTTTCTACCGCAAAACCGTAACGCTCCCACACACCAGTCCTTTCAACCTCCTTGTCACCCCTTCAGTGCGAGGAGTTCTTTCGAGAAAGCGGAGTTTACCGGAAAATAGATGCACTAGAGCTAAAATGACAGCAAATAGTGCCGATAACCAAACGATATGAGAATTTAGATGTTGCTGGCTCGGCAACTGCGAACAAAATTCTAGACATTTTTAGTTAAAGTCATTTTCTGACGATCTGAGATTGCAAATTACCTGCATTGCAAGTCATTTCTTTTTTCAGGCTGAGCTGGTTAGAACAATATTGCTTCTGCCAATAAGAATAATTTTGGCGATCGCCACAAGTCATCTAAAGCACTTGCAAAACTGCCTGATATCGCTTTTCAATATCTTGGCGATCCAACTCCTGAGAAACAGCTTGGTGGCTATCGTGCCGAATCATTTCGGCGTGGCGGCGTAGTGCCGCACGGTCTTTTTCATTTTGGGTATAACGCGCAATCGTAGCGATCGCTTCCAAAAGCCGAATCACTACTCCTACATCTGATTTCCCATATTGACGAATTTGGTTGAAAGCAGCATCGGTCAATCCGGCAAACGTGAACGGTTCGGCAATGACACGCAGGTTGTTATCGTCGTCGTAGCGGTAAGCAGAAGGAATCTCCCTTTGAGCTAAATGAGACAACCCAGCACTTAGTTGGTCGATACACTCAATCGCAGTTGTCGGATCGTTGATCCCAGGAGAAATGGCACGTAGGGCAATATCAACTAATTGATTCACGGGAAACTCGACATCCTGTTGTTCGGTGCGTTGTCTGCCAAACATAAAAGCATCGTTAATTCGATCGCTCAGTTTCCGATTGACCTTATCTCCTGGAAACACCATGACTAAATCGCTACCCTTGACCACAAACCTACCTGGTCGAGATTTTATTTGTAATAATAGTTGGCGATCGCAGGCAATTTGCATCAATTCTTCGTTATCAATTGCTTGGACATAACCGCTATTATTAGCTTTGACTGGATAAGCATCCCAATCGAAATTAGCTGGAATTGCATGTTCGTGCGGCTTGGGCAAACTCCGCCCTAACTTTTCGGGAAACAAGCGCTCGATCGCGCCGTGAAGATCGTTACTAGCGTCCATAATGATATGGGACACTTGAATGATTGTGGCGGCATGATGGATGAAATAAATCAGTACGCCAATACTGGCAAGTCCTAACAGCAACCCGACTGTAACTGACAATTGCGGTACAAAAGAGTCGTAATCATCGCCGTCACCGCGCACAGTCCGCAGTACCAGCAAGCTGTAGACGAACGTAGCAATAAATGTCCCTAAGACAACTTGATTGCCTCTATCTTGCATAAAGTTACGCAGCACGCGAGGACTGTAGTTAGACGCAGCCAGCTGAAGCGCCACGATGGTAATTGAGAAAGCAGTAGCCGCAACAGAAATCACCGAACCAGCTACAGATGAAAGTACCTCTCGCGCCCCGTTAGCACCACCCGCGTAGATCCAGCCCCATTTTTCCAACGGTCCGTAGAAACCAGCGCGATCGAGATTCAGCATTGTAAATGCCAGGGCGATCGCGATCGCTGCCATAATTGTGGGCAAGAACCAGTAGCTAGAGTGCAAGTTATCCCAAATTTTCCCAATTTTGACGTTTTTCATCTGTTATCGTCCGCTGCCAGATTTCGATCGCTGCCATTACCGTTTTTTGAGGCTTGGATTTGGGCTATTCGTTTAAGAGAACCGCTGATACTGCGTGGTTTTGGAACTTCGTTGCTGCCAGCGGGCCATCCTTCACGCTGACGAGTGCGATCGCCATCTGTCTCTTCGGTTTGGTCGTGGAATAAAATTTGGCGTGTCGGATAAGGCAAGTCAATGCCATTTTCTACATAAAGCTTTTGCTTAATCGCAGAAATTACCTTGTCTCGCGAATTGAGATCGTCTATTCGCCTTGGCGGTTTAATCCACCACCTGGCACGGATATTGACGCTACTTTGGGCTAATTCTAGTACCAAGACATCAGCAGTAGGATCTCGCAAAACATCATCCACGCTATAAATTGCTTCTAGCATCAACCGTTTTGCTTCATTCACATCGTCACCGTAACCGATGCCGACATCGTATTCGATGCGACGAGCATCAAATGCAGTGTTAACAGTGACCGAATTTGTAAATAGTTCGGAATTGGGAATCACAATTCGGCGACCGTCGTAGGTTCTAATTGTCGTAGCGCGTGTCTCGATATTTTCCACCGTGCCTTCAAAGTCTTTGAAAACAATTTGATCCTCAATTTTGAATGGTTCGGTCAACAGAATCAGAATCCCAGCTAGGAAGTTTTGCAAAATATCGCGGAAAGCGAAACCAATTGCTACACCACTAATACCGAGTAGCTGAACTAAATCTCCGGCTCTAAATGTGGGGACAACGATTGATAGTGCGACAAATAAGCCCAAGAGAATCACAGCTCCTTGAGCCAATCGCCCTAGTACCATACCTAAATTTCGTGCCTGCCGATGCCTGCGGGTAAGGCGTTTTACTAATAGCTTCAGCCAGCGAGCCACGAAGAAAAATATGAAAAAAACAATAACTGCCAATATAATATTTGGCAGCATGATAATAAAGCTGTCAATCTGTCCCCCAATTTTCTGCCATGCTGCTGTTATTGCTGCTTGAATATCCATAGTTGTTTATCCTAATGCTTAAAATGTAGATTAGTGTTGCGAATTTTCTTTTGGATTACTAAAGCTATTCTCGATCTGAAGTGGAGGAAATCCGACAACGTTATAAGTCGTCGTGGCAATTCTAATTCCAGCCACATCGAAAGCTTTGAGGATATCGCGGCTAACCGCATCTTTGAGATCGCGAATTCCATGTTCTCTGACGACAAAGCGGACAGTCATTTCTAGCCAATTATTAGTAATGCGATAGTAAACCTTGGGTGTCAAATCGTGAGAATGGAGAAAATAGCGATCGCGCATCACTTTTAAAGATTCTTGACTCATCTGATTAATATTTTCCGTGTGACGCTCAGCACATTCTAATAAAATTTGTTCGGCGCGATCGCGATCGGCTGTATAAGAAATCGGCACGCTAATTTCTTCCCAAAGATAGGGGAAATCTTGCGTGTAGTTGTAAACTGGTTGGTCAAAAATTTTGTCGTTGGTGATACTAACAACTCTGCCAGTAAATTGACGGCTTTTCACCCAACTTGGAGAAGTTGTATCTTGAAATGAAACTGGCTGTCCCATTTCCATGATTTTCGTGTGGATAAAACCTAGAGCAATGACATCGCCGCGCACCCCACCCATCGTAATCCGATCGCCAACGCTAAAAATATTGCTCCGCAAAATCACAAAGTAACCCGCGATCGCCGTAATCAGTTTTTGTAGGGCAAAGGCTACACCTGCTGTGACTAAACCGATAGCAGTAGCAAGTCGATTGGGGTTGTCAAACCAAATTTCCAGCAACCCTAAGATTAACAATACTGCTGTAACTAAATTTAATCCCTGCCCTGCCCAGAACCAAATCCGTCCGTTGTAGCGATCGCGAATTGATTCTCTAATAAAAGCATTCGCGACGCGACGCAGTAGCCAGAGGACAATCAGGAAGGCAAGCGTGAATAATACCTTTAGCCCGATTTCGGTATTGAAGCTAATCAATTTAAAAACTTGCTCCAACTGTTGCCTCCTGTTTCAGCTGCGATCGATAACGGATATTTCCAGCAGATGTATAGTCATAGTGTTCCACAAGTGCTTGAGGGGCTGAATAGCTCAAGTTTTAGGGTGCTTCTAAGACATTGACATCAATCAACGGTGTGACATTAAAACCTTGTTCTAATAAGCGCGTTTGGATCTGACGGGTGAGCGTATTGCGAATTTCCTCCCCTGATGCGGTGACTCCCGATCGCCGTTGGACGTAAACCACACCCAGCAGCGTATTCTGCCCTGGAACTTCCGAGCGAGTGAAACGGATATTAGCCTCAACCAAATTGGTAGTATTATTTGCTTCTACCACTTGCTGAATTTCAGCCGTAGCTCTTTGGGCGCGGGTAGAACGTTGAAATTCTGGTGGGTTGCTCAACTGCCAAGTTAATAATCCTACCAAAGCTGCCACAGTCACAGCCAGAGTAGCCGCAAACACCCATTGCTTACCCCGCCGATAGCGAGAACCTTTTGTGGACAAGCCAAAGACGCGAAACAACAGCGCCGCAGTCAAATTGATTCCTACCAGTTGCAGCAAGAGGACGAACAATCCACTCGCGACCATATCCCACCTGCCGATCGCCACAGCCATCCCCACGAGTCCGGCAGGCGGTGCAAGCGAAGCAGCGACGAGCATTCCTACTGATGCACCCGATACCAGGCTACTTCTTTGAGATTGTACGAGATTGAGCGCCCCAGCTGCGCCAGCTGCTAACGGTAGCAATACCGCCACTGAAGATTGTTCGCTCGTTTGCACCATTTGAGTTGTGGGAATCTCCTGTTGCAGAATCAGGCTGAGTGCTAGAGCAACTAAAATTGTCACGCCCAGGGCGCTAAAGTAACGGATGATGCTACGCTTGAGCAAAGTTAGATCGCCCCGTGCTGTGGCGATCGCCAAATTCATTGCTGGTCCCGCGAACGGTGCAATCAGCATCGCGGCAACCAGCAGATAATTCGTATTTGTATACAAGCCAATCCAAACCACTACACCCGCAGCCGCCGCATATCCTAGAAAGCCTTTCCACGAACCGACGCTTTGCAGACCAGCCAAAAAGATTTCAATTGGGCTGCGAAGTTCTACATTTGTGACTTGCTGGGGTGCTTCTTCTGGTGGTGGCTGTAGTGCCATCACCCCCTGCGGGATCAGCGTGACGTGTAGTTGTGGTAAAGATTGCAACTCTCCTAACAGTCCTTCAACTTTGCTGTTGGAGATGTGGGCGATCGCTAAGTCAATCGCGCCATCGCTCCCAGTCGCTTCAATTAGTGTTAAATTCGCTCCGTCAAAAGCTTTGGCAGTTGCCAACACTTGTTTGCCACAGCCACGCGGAACCTGTATTAGTAACTGACGCACGTTATCCTTTTATTTAGATGCGATCGCGTAAATGTCAAAACCGTTGTAGTACTTGAATCTATTATCGTTCAGAGAGTCATTGTTTGTGCTTGTGCTGACAACCCACTACCAAAGACAGCGACACCTGTGGCTATTGGTGCTAACAATGCTAGACTCAGCGAAAGTTGCCGCGAAAAAATACTATTCATAGTGCCGATCGCCTCAGTATGTTGTGTTTGAGTAATAAAGAGCGTTGCGCGATCGCTTTGGCGATTTAGCCATTTCCTAGTGAAAATCTTGACTAAATCGCTCATAAGACACGCAACGCCAGCATTTGTTGAAACAGGAGTTATGAACAACAGTTACTCGGTTTAACTGCCTCTTTTTTTGAAGTTAGATTTAAATAGTGGAAAAGTCGGGGAGATTTCAGCGAAATTCCGAAAAAAGGAGACAGGAGAAGTATTGTCGCTGCTGTAGGAGCATTTGCAGCTATTACAGGTTTTACTAGCTCCGTGTTCAGTTCGTTCACGGATGAGTCACCAAATTTACTGTTCCGATTGCTGACGAGATAGCGCCTGAATCTCTTGACGCAAAGCTGTAATTTCGGCGTGTAGTGCGGCGATAGATTTAGCCCCGGCGATTTCTGCCTCGTCATCATCGGCATCGCGACCGATAAAAAATGTGGCGATCGCGGCTGTCAAGTAACCAAATACGGCAAAAGCATACAGCGCCAGGAAAAAGCAAAGCACTCGCCCTTCAGGAGTCTGGGGCCAGTATTCCGAACCCATCGTAGTCATGAGCATTGCCGTCCACCAGAGTGCCGAGCCGTAGTCATTTAGTCCCTCACCGTTGGGAATATTACTTTCAAACGCATACATCCCTGCTGCTCCGACTAGGGTAATTACCAACGTTGTTGCTACAACATATCCGAAACCGCGACGACCTAAACTAGCACCGATCGCCCGCATCCCCCGATTCGTGCGAGTAATGACACGTAGCAACCTAATACCACGAGCCGCTCTTGCAGTATTTAGCACCCGTAAAACGCGCACGAACCGGAACAGGCGCAATGCTGGTAGTGGTAGAGCAATAACTGTCAGCCAGTTGCGTCGAAGATAGGCAAGTTTATGTGGAGCTAGGGTAAATTCGAGAATGAAATCAAGAATAAAAATTATCCAAACAACTGTACCGATCGCTTGGAGTAACGGAGTCAAACCCCAAATTAACTCAACGACAAACAACGCCAACCACGCGAAGCCTAACAGCAGCATGGGTGTTTCCAGCCAGTCTTCTAGCTGTTGCAAAATCTCCTGTCGTTCTCGATTGAGTACGTGTTTCTCTGAGGATTTCATCTAGCAACTTTTGCTTTTTTGTTAGAGTTCATAACTTCTGTCCCTTTGTCATTGTTGTTGCAATTCAGTTGCGATCGCCTGCTGTATTTTAGGGAAAAAAGGTGCAAAACTCGTGGAATCAGTTAACCTGACAACACCGATCGATCCATTGCACTGGATAGCGCGCGCCTGCTTGCGATAAAAATTTATCGAGTTGTTGTATTGTCAGCGATTCTGGTATTGGGTAGCGTTCCTCAAGTTTCTTCAAATCGGTGTAGTGGCGAGTATACGATGCTAAATCTCCAGGATATGTCTGCTCGTTTACCCCAATAAATTGACCGCGAGTACGGGCGCGATTGAGAATAGATTGCCATTCTTCAATGGAAGCCTGACCGAGTGCTTTCAAACCATTCGAGAACAAAGTCATGTAAATTTCATCGTAGGGCTTGGCAGTATCTAAATAGTTATTGAGCCGCTCTGCCGACATGCGATCGTTAAATACCGTCCAAAATGGCACTAATCCCAGGCGTAACGCCAACCAAGGCTGAAGGTAAACGAACGATTCCACCAAGAGGCGATCGCTTGGTAGACCCCGTTCCTGATACCACCAGCGATATAAGTCAGCAACTAGCGGACTCAGATCTTGGGGAAAATCGAAAACAATCCGACGAACGCGAAAGCCGTGCTGACGGGCAAACTGCTCTACATCGTCGCGTAAAGCCCCTTCAAACCCCCACTCTGACTCTGGCAATCTACCATCTGGGGTAGGCGGTTCCCAATATCGGTGTTGAGATCCGTTCTGTTGCAGGAAGTCAGCGATCTGCTGGCTGTGCTGAAAATAATCATCTGGAGCTAATTTGCCTTTGCCACCAAATTGAAAGACATGGCGATCGCTAACTTGTGTGGACAACCAGCTATATTGGCACTCAAGTAAGAATAGCGTCGCCCCTGGCTCTAAATTCTGCTGGAGAAACTGCTGGAATTGCGTGCCGAGACGAGTGCGCTTCAGCCGAAAGTAAGTGACGCGAGGAACCTTTAAGCGATCTTGGTTCGGGTCGTGCATTTGGTACACGCACAAATCGGGATTCTTTGCTAGCAGTTGTTGGGCTGGTGCTTTAGCCCACTCTAGTTCCTGTTTTGGTTCGTCAGGATCGACAGGGTGTCGCAAAGAGATGAGGAGTGTTTGCGGCAACCAGGGGATACCAAGTGCGGCACACAGATGCACGGCAGCACCATTTGAAGAACCAATGACGGCACCAGGATAACGCCGTTGAGGATATTGGTTTACTACCCATTGGGACATGGTTTCTGCCCGCACGTCGTTTACAACGTTGGGCGAGGAGGCACTAAGCCAGCCCGACCGAGTAGACAGATTTTTCCCAAGTTCTTTAGGGAGATAGCTAACGGCATCTGTGATTGAAGCGGCAAGAGATGGTGCAAAGCCCCCCGATCGCAACTCTTTGCCATGCAAGAATTTAGCAGTTGCACGTAATGCCGTCGTTGCCGAATCAAGATCCGTAATATATTTGGGCTTGACTCCCAATGATGCCAGTTGATTAGTTATTGTTAAATAGGGTGAGGAAAATTGCATACGCCTTCCTTGTAACTTACTGGCTATTTTGTAATAACCCAATACGCTCGTTGCGCTAAGAACACTTGACTTCTCAATCGCGCAAAATTTACCTAGAAGTTGCTTGTTATTAGTAGTATCTAAGTAAATGTTCTCATTAACTATGTATAGAAGAGTGGGCTTAAAATTGAATCGCTCCTTAGATAGATGGATAATTAATTCTTTGAGGAGAAGAACGACAGCAACTCAGTAATTAATCTGAAAAGAATGACTCAGTAAATCGCAATCGATAGTTAAAATTCTGAGTTATATGAAGCAATTTATAGAGAGTCAAGAAAAAGAAGCCCTTTGTTTCTCTTGAAGTTCGTAATTAGGGCGAACGCAAGTTCATAAGTCCAAATTATTTTGACATCATGACATTTTTCAAACAGCTATCGCTGCAAATAAATTACGTTTTCAAGTCGCTATTTTTTCTCCAGTATATACCGCACGCATTTTTCTATTCTTTAAAACGCGATCGCCTCCAGCGCCAATATCTTCCCGATCCATCTGCCAATCCGGTTATCCAACCTGGAAAATTACTTCAGGCTCAAGCAATAGACCGAGGTGCATATTTCTATTTCAAGCAAGCTGAACTAGAAATTTCTTTTCTCACTGCCGATCTGGTACGAGTGAACTGGTTTCCCGATCTGCCACCGCTCCCCTATGCTGTTGTCGATCGCAACTGGGAGACTGTTGAAACAACCCTATCAGAAATAGGTAACGGTTGGGCGATCGCCAGTGATGCATTGAGCGTGACTGTTGGTATAGATGGCAGTCTCAAGTTCTGCGATCGCACGGGGCAAATCCTCAGAACAGAATTACCGCCCCAGCGACAAGGAGAAAAATGGGTGCATCAAGCACAATTGCGCTCGGAAGAACGCATTTATGGATTAGGAGAACGAGCATCATCTCTAAATTTACGCGCCGTCAAGGACGAGCTGCAAAAGCCTAAAACCTACCAGATGTGGAATCGAGATCCTGGGGGTAGGTATGCGCCAGGGACAGATCCAATATATATCTGCATTCCGGTTTATTTAGGATTGCACGATCGGGGCAGCTACCTGATTTTTTATGAAAACTCTTTTCGGGCTGAATTTACATTTGCAGACATGGCGATCGCCAACTTTGCTGGTGGGTCTCTGCGTTACTACATGACGATTGGCGAGCCATCTCAACTAAGCGATCGCTATACCCAGTTAACAGGACGTGCGCCGCTACCCCCGCGCTGGGCATTAGGCTATCACCAATCGCGTTGGGGATACCGCACAGAAGCAAACGTGCGCCAAGAAGTCAAGGCGTTTCAAACTTACAATTTACCCTTAAGCGCCGTTCATCTCGATATTGATTGTCAAGTCGGACATCGCGCTTTTACGATCGACCCCAAACGCTTTCCCAAAATCGACAGTTTCACTCAAGAACTGGCAGAGACAGGCGTGCGATTAATTGCCATTAACAACCCTGGTATTAAGTTCAGTCGTAAAAGTAATTTATTTTTAGAGGGACAAGTCCTAAATGGCTTTTGCACGTATCCTACCGGAGAACTAGCGATCGCCTCAGTCTGGGCGGGCGCGATGGCATTCCCCGACTTTACTAACCCCAAAGTGCGGGCGTGGTGGAGCCGTCAATATGCCTATTTGCTGGATGTAGGAGTCGCGGGATTTTGGCACGACATGAACGAACCTGCGGCATTCGTTTCCTGGGGCGATCCCTCCTTACCTCAAGTCGCACAACATTGTTTGGAAGGCAGGGGGGGCGATCATCGCGAAGCGCATAATGTCTACGGGTTACTAGAAGCTGAAGCTGCCTACGAAAGCATTCGTCAATATCGACCGCAACAACGCCCCTTCATCGTATCGCGATCGGGTTGGGCGGGATTACAGCGTTATGCGTGGACTTGGACGGGGGATACCATCTCGACATGGGAAGCATTGCGCCAGACAGTAGCAACAGTCGTCGGATTGGGATTATCAGGTATTCCCTATACTGGTCCTGATATTGGCGGTTTTCAAGGTAACCCCTCAGCCGAACTCTATGTGCGTTGGTTTCAGATGGCAACGTTTTTGATGTTTTGCCGAACCCACAGTTCCACTAGCGTTGCTCCGCGTACACCTTGGACTTATGGCGAACCTTATTTAAGTATCGTCCGTAGCTTCTTACAATTACGCTACCGATTGATGCCTTACTTTTATACCCTAGCGTGGGAAGTAACCCAAAAAGGATATCCACCCGTGCGTCCTTTATTCTGGTTCGATCGCCGCGATCGCTCGCTTTGGGATATAGAAGATGCGTTTTATTTGGGTGATGCGCTGCTTGTCTGTCCAGTTGTCCGAGAAAAAGAGCGATCGCGATCGCTTTACCTACCTCAAGGATATTGGTACAACTTCTGGAACGATACGGCGATCGAAGGAGGAAAGACAATCGAACTAGATTCCCCGCTCGAACAGATTCCTCTATTGGTAAAGGCAGGAAGTATTTTACCAATGGAAGAAGATCGGCAACTCATTCTTCACCTTTACCCACCCGTGAAGAGAGCAGAGGAGCAGAGGGGCAGAGGGGCAGAGGAGAATAGTTACCAACAACCACCAATTACCAATTACCAATTACCAATCCAAAATTCCTACACCCTCTACACTGACGCGGGAGATGGTTATGGAGAATCTCGGCGCGATCGCTTCACTCTGACTCAGTATGAAGACAGTTTAGAACTGACATGGGAGCAGCAGGGAAACTATGACTTCCCTTATCAAAGCGTACAATTGCACGTACATGGCGTGTCGTTGCAGCAAGCCTGGGTAGACGATCGCGAAACACCCGTACAGGGACAACAACTACAATGCCATTTCTTTCACAGAGTTCGATTTCGCTGCGATTGATGAACTTATTATCGTCGTGAAGTGGCGATCGCGGGTTCGTATTTCAAAGTCTCGCTGCACTTCTGGGCAATGTAGCTCAAAATCGCTCCGTAAATCACCTTTGAAGTAATGTCTGCAACGGTATAGATAACCTGTTGCGTCACTACACCCCAAGCTGACCTGGCGCTGCTTTAATCGCATCAGGCGGAAGGGGATTTTGAGCTTGAGCTAAGACTGGCACGGCTATGGCAACTAACACGAGCAACACCAACGCTAAAGAAATTAATTTTTTGAAAAAGCGCATTCTCGCTCTCCTGCTAATAATTCGAGGTTCATAAGTTCGAGAAAGACATAAGTAGGAAATAAATTGCGTGCTTCCATTAAAAACTAAAAAGGTGGAAAACTAGGGGAGAAAATAAAGTTATTTTTTCCACGAGATCTGCACTTTTTTCGAGCAGAATATATATGGGTATAAGCAAACCGAGTAAACATCTATCTAAAGGCTTAGCTCGAGTATGTTTCATTTGGCACAAATCAAAAATCTTCAATTGTCAATTGTAGGATGGTCTTTATGAGTCAAAAAAATAGCCCAAAAGAATATTCAGCATTAACAATACCTTTCTTAACAGCAGCAATTCTTGTCACTCCCATGCTTTCCGTCAGTGCGATTGAACTGCAAAATAGTACGTCTTCCAGCTCAAACAGTACATTGGCATCTATAATAGGAACTCAAATAGCTCAACAGTCGTATAGTTGTCACCAAGTCATTGCCCAAAGAGGTTTATACGTTCGAGAAAAGCCCACAGTTTATAGTAATGCAGTTGGGATCGTTGCCTACGGGCGTAACGTAGAAGTTGCAGGCGGGATTACAAATAACTGGGTTCCTATTTCTGCACCTTTAAAGGGATATGTTTATGCAGATTGGATCGGTCGCTGTCAAGCTAAAGCCCCACCACCCAGCAGTTGCCGTCGAGTCGTTGCCAATCGAGGAATTCCAGCTCGACAAGAACCTTCTAGTGACAGTAAAGTGGTCGGATATATCTCTAGTGGTCGGAGAGTCATACTCACAGGTAGAGGAGCAAATGGTTGGGTGCCAATTTCCATTCCTTTTAAGGGATATGTACCATCAGCTCAACTGGTTTACTGTCGGAATTTTCCTGGCTAGCTTGTTGGCGATCGCAGAGAATATCATGGCTATTAATCTACACGTAGGTAGGCAGGCTATTTAATTTAGAAGGAGATAACAAGGGCAAGAAAACTCAGCCTTTCACTCTAGGTACAAAAAGTTATCTCCTTACAGCTATTAAAACTAGCTCATGCTCTAACTTTCTTACTAGCGAGTAGTATCTCTCCGCTTCCTACCGCCTGCTAAACCTGCTAGACCAAATAGACCAATTAATCCCAACCATCCCCAGTCAAAACCGCCATCAGTATAAACCACTCTTGGCGCAACTGTGGTTGGAGGAACGGGAGTTACTGGTCTTGGCGCACAGGAATACAAAGTGAAAATTAAAACTACTGCACTCAAGATGAGGACACTAGCACTCACAATTTTAGGTAGTTTGAAACTCATCATAATTTAAGTGTTTTTTTGCTAAAAACCGATCGAATTCAGAGCTTTGATGCTGAAAGTCTTATCTGGATTTTTGAAGCTCTCAACATCAAGTAAAAATGCTATCAACGATAACCCGTGCGATCGCTTTGGTTGGGATCTCTATATGCAGTAGGTTCGCGATCGCCAATACCATTCATTGAATCGGGATCTCTATATGCAGTAGGTTCGCGATCTTCAATCCGATTTCCTAAGCGAGCGTCTCGTTCTATCACGGGTTCTCGGCGCTTGTTCTTACCCCCTAGACCAGCCAGACCAAATAAACCAATCAATCCCAGCCAGCCCCAATCAAAACCATCATCATCATCTTCATAAATGTCTTCACGCTCGACTTCAGGTGCAATAATCTGGGCGTTAGCAGGTAGATTTAGCGGTAGAATTGTGGCACTTACTGCAATTGCACTGATGCCAATAATTTTAGAAAAACTAGAAAGTCGCATCGTTCATCTTCTCCTTATGTATCTACTTTTTTATTAATTTATATACTTACCAATCTAAAATAGATCGTTCTTTGGCTATAAAGATAGTTTTGCAATCTCGTTCTAAAGAAATAGATTTGTATCAATCTTTATTTCGCAAATCTTTATAACAATATTTCAAAGAAAAAGCTCATTTAAAGAAAACTTATTATCTACTTTTTTCCATCGAATAGACATGGTGAGTCCCTGTTTCAACTTTCAACTTATTATTTACTTTAAGCTGTTTAAAGTTTAGAGTTTATGTAACAATATTCAGGTAGATTCGCGGGCTTGTGTCAGTGTGAACAGAGTGATTTCAGGTGGGCAGTTGATTCTGATTGGTATGATGCTGAAACCAATCCCTCGGTTCACGTAAAGCTGGTTTCCTGGCTTTCCATATCCATCGATCCAGCCGTCTGCATGAACCCGATCTTGCTTACTAAAAGTCAGCCAAGACCATTCTGGAGTAAATGGTAAGCGAATTTGTCCGCCGTGGGTGTGTCCTGCTACAGCCACAGGTGCAGTGTTGGCGGGAAATAGGGCAAAAGATTCGGGATGATGCATCATCACAACCCTGGGCGCTGAGTCCGGCACTTCAGCCAGTGGTGCTGCTGGTTTGTCCCGATTAGCCCAATGCGATCCTACACCTACTAAATACATGCGATCGCTTTTAGCTGACGATTGGCTTTGACCTTGAGACGGTACGAGTTCTACAGCCTCATTTTTCAGCACTTGCACGCCTGCCGCTTCCAGAGATTCAGCTAATTTAGCGGCTAAAGTCACATTTGGAGGAGCATCTTTTGCTTTCATGCCATAATCGTGATTGCCCAATACGGCGTAGGTAGGAATACCAGAGGCAGGCAGCGGACGAACAAGCTCGATCGCCCTACTAATTTCTTCGTTAGGGTTCTCGCCAGGAGAGTAAATAAAGTCGCCAATAATCAACGCGATCGCGGGTCGTTCTTTAACTATTTGCCGAACAATGCGATGAATAGTAGGAGTGTTGTCCAACCACATGCCCACCTGCCAATCACCAATAACCGCAACTTTTTGCCCTGACCAAGCAGCAGGTAAATTGGGAATTATTGCAACTTGTGGTTCTACGTCAATTAGGTATGGTTCGAGCAAACCCCAAATCAGAATTGCACTAACTAAACCTAATAAACTTAATAAAACGTACTTAATTCTTTTCATAGTTTGCTGGCAAATCTTAATATTTTATCTCTATGCATAAGATGTAAACATTACTTTGTTTATCTCCTTTTAGGCAAACGTCACTAGTACGAACAAATATTTAATAAGTATTAATTGAAGCTATACCGTAGGTAATATTTTGATTAAAACCAATATGCCTACCGTACACGCGATATTTGTAAACTCTGGCATTGGTTCGCGGTGCAGTATACACGTCGTCCATTGCAATTCGCAAAGTGGTGCGCGGGGGAATCGGTCGTTCAAAATTAATTCTAATTCCCCCACCTATTTGAGACACGTCTGTATTAATGACGCGCTCGTATCGATCTGTAACGAGAATATTACCTTTAGTAAGCTCGACAACATTGGACATCGGAAGAATTTCTAGGTAGGACAAAGGCTGGTAAGCTCCAGTATTCAAAGTAATGTAATGAGTGTTACCTACTGCCCTGCTGCTGAGAATTTGAGGATAGCTAAACTGAACAGACCGAATTTGTTGTGCTTCCACAGGTGGAGCTGTTGCAGAGACGATCGCCAGACTCAATAACCCAATTGAATATTTCATAAAAATTTTCCTCCATACCAATAACTTTCTACTTGGCATTTAACCTTATGCCAATGGGAGCAGGGCAGATTTTGCTCTAACTTTATTTCTCAGTCCAACATACCCCTGTCGCTGAGATAATTACTGAACTGTAATCCGAGCTAAACCGTAAGGGATTTGTAAAGAGTCATGCGATCTATCCAAACTCCTCAACATCAACTTTGAGCCAAATTCAATTGGTTATAGTTAGAAGATAGACAGAGATAGTGGAAAACTCGTGGAGAAAGTACGAACTCTACCTTAAGAGCGATCGCGATAAAATTACTAAGAGCGCAATTAAAGAAATTGAGCCAAAAGGCTAACGATAATGTCTTACATTCCAATCGTGACAGCCGGAGTATTTTTATTGCTTTTGCTGTTAGAAAGAATCGACCCCCTGCGCCAAGCTAAAAACTGGTGGATAGGACGCTTAGCCATCAACTTCTGCGTGACTGCCCTAGCCTTTGGCGTAAATGCAACTATGGTGCAACCTGCTGCCTCATTCATGTTGCAGTGGACGCAGCATCAGACTTTTGGACTAATTCATCTTGTGGAACTACCTGTATGGGTGCAAGGGGCGATCGCTTTTTTACTGATGGATTTAACTTTCTACTATTGGCATCGCGCTACCCATAGATTTCCCTTGCTGTGGCGGTTTCACAACGTCCACCATATCGATCCAGATTTGGATGTTTCCACGGGATTTCGCTTTCACTTTATCGAAATTGCTTTCTCTACTGGATTTCGGGTGCTTCAAGTTGCTTTGATTGGAGTATCTGCTGGAGTTTATGCGATCTACGAGTTGGTCTTCCAAGTTAATACACTCTTTCACCACAGCAATGTTAAGTTACCCCTATGGTTGGAACGCTGGCTGAACTTGGTATTAGTGACACCGCGAATGCACGGCATCCATCACTCTCAGGTACAGCAGGAAACCAACTCTAACTATTCTGTTGTTTTTCCTTGGTGGGATAGATTGCATCGCACCTTGCGCTTGAACATACCACACTCAGAAATTACCATTGGTATTCCCGCTTATTCTGACTCCCAGGACAACAAAATACAGCATCTCTTCCTGATGCCCTTCCAGCAGCAGCGCGACTACTGGCACAGTGCAGATGGAACCACTGTAGAGCGTAATCCAGCCGTTTTGGGAGAAGATATGACTCGGATGGTGGATAACGAGGATATATCCGTGCAACAGCGCGATCGCGCTTGTAAATTACAGCTAAAATCCCAAAGGTAGAACGGAAACAATAAACTAATAGTCAAGGGTAGCAAGGAGATCTTCCCATGACTCTGGAAAGAAAAATTGCCGCAGCCTTTAACATGAGCGAAGACGCTTGGGCGCGTCATGCTAACCCTTGGAGTGTATGGACGCGGGTGACTACTGCACTACCACTTTTCATCTTGGCAGTTTGGAGTCGCGTTTGGCTGGGTTGGTTGTCGCTGATTCCGGTTGCCATAGCAGTTGTTTGGATCTGGTTAAATCCACGCATCTTTCCCAAACCGCGCTCAACTAATAATTGGGCTTCAAAAGGAGTTTTTGGCGAACGAGTCTGGTTGAACCGCGATAAAATTCCCGTACCACAGCATCATCGTCACGTACCCAACATTCTCACTAGTGTTTCTGCCTTGGGTATGGTTTTTGCAATCTGGGGTTTGGTTGTTCTCCATATTTGGTCTACTCTATTGGGAACTGCCCTGATTTACCTCGGTAAACTATGGTTTGTCGATCGCATGGTTTGGCTGTACCAAGACATGAAAGATGCAAATCCAGAGTATCAGAGCTGGTTGTATTGAGCTGATGTAACGCGAATAATTGTTGTGAATTAATATAATTCGCGATCGCATCATAAAATTATGAATCCACTGGCTCGGAAGCAAGATCAAGTTTTTCTCTGTTTTCTAGCATTTTTACTTCTTCGCTAACCGATCGCGATCGCCCTTCATCCACCTGACTGATACGGAGATTAAGCAGGCTGGCAACCCAACGAGCTGTTAGTCCTTGACAAAAAACTGTCATCATAATCGTCAAAAATACCAAAGCTTTAATCGAATCGCCGCCATTGATGCCTTGCTTCGTCAGCGCCACCGCAAACAAAGAAGCTAAAGAAGCAGCCACAATTCCACGCGGAGCAATCCAACACAAAAATAACTGCTGTCGCCAGTTGAAACCTTGATTCCAAGTTGAGACCAATATATTTATCGGACGTACCACAAACATTAATACTAGAACAGTGAGGACGCTTCCCCAACCTAGAGCGAAAACACTGGCGATCGATAAATCTGCCGCTAGCAAGATAAATAAAACCGAATTAGCTAAAATACTCAACTGCTCGTTAAAATGACGCAGCAATGGCTCAGAGGGGAGGTAAGCAGCGCGTAAAACTATACCCATGACAACGACAACCACCAGACCCGATTCGCCGCGTATTACCTGTGCCAGACTAAACAAGCCCCAAACGCTAGCTAAAACCACCAAATTTTTCAACTCTTGCGACAGAAAGCTGTCCTGCCTGAGAATCAAGCTAAGCAACCAGCCTCCAACTGCACCAATTGCTCCACCTATGCCTAAACGGACGAGCAGACTCTCAATTGAGACGAACAACTCCACGTTTCCACTTAAAACTAAATGAAGTACGATCGCTGCTAAAATTGCACCAATCGGATCGATAAAAACGCCTTCCCCTTCCAAAAGCGTCGATACCTGTCGATCTACACCTACCTGTTTGAGCAGTGGTTGAATGACCGTCGGACCCGTGACAACTACCAACGAGGCATAAAGAAAAGCAATTGACCAAGGAAACTCGCTCAGCCAGCGAGCGGCGATCGCACCACCGATTAAGGTAATTAGCACCCCTATAGTCACGAGATTACGCAGGCTACTAGAAACTTCTTTTAACTCTCGTAGCTGTAGATTTAAACCACCCTCAAATAAAATTAGCGCCACTAACATCGAAACGAGTACTTCCAGACCATCACCCAATAGCGATGGATGTAAAAAACCAAAACCGTCCGATCCCAGAAGAATCCCAAATAAGAGTAGGAAGACAATGCTAGGAATTTGAAGATAGCTGGCTATTACTTGAGCAAAGATACCAGCAACAACAGTTTCACTCAGCAAAACAGTAGTTTTTAAAGATTCTTCCATAGAAATTTGTATTAGTTACAAACAATTAGTAGTGCGATCGCATATCGTAAAAATAATTTATAACCTATGAATTAACTGTATTTGACTTATCTACTTTATTGTTTGAACAGAGCTTTGACTTTTTAAATGCAAAGTTATATTATAGACAAATTTATGTCAGGACAGGTTTAAATACCAGTTTCGATCTTTTGAAAATCACGAAGTTTCAGTAAATACTTGCGCGCTGCTACGGCATTAGTTTTGATATTCGCACCTATCTAAAGACCGAAGTTTTTTTTAACAATAAATTGTTCGTTATTAAAAGAATTGGAAATTTTCTAATAGAGTAAAAAAACGAAAGTTTCTAAAAATTAGAGCGATTAATAAATTAATCGATCGCTATAGCATCTCTCTTTTTAAGGACGAGCGATTCCTTCGGGATTATAGCAGAAGACAGACGGCTCCAGGGCAGACGGCAGAAGGAAAAACCTTGCAAGGCAAAGGGTAAAAGCTGCATTAATGTCCTGACCTTTAGTTCGAGTGCTATGAGTAGTAACAAATCAAAGGAAACATTTGCATATGGATCTCGGTCTAA
The DNA here is from genome assembly GCF_000317125.1 of Chroococcidiopsis thermalis PCC 7203. Classification (GTDB taxonomy): domain Bacteria; phylum Cyanobacteriota; class Cyanobacteriia; order Cyanobacteriales; family Chroococcidiopsidaceae; genus Chroococcidiopsis; species Chroococcidiopsis thermalis. The sequence continues at coordinate 4,350,717 of NC_019695.1, read as the reverse complement.
ACATTAAAATTGCTGCCACTACTTAGACTGGTAACGCTGAGTATAAACTTGTGTAAATTCTGCTCCCAATAAGAGTATTTGAGCTGAAAAAAAGACCCAAATTAATACGATAACTAAAGAACTTGCTGCTCCATAGCTAGAGCCAATGGTGCTATTACTCAGATATTACCTCGGAAATTTATAGACTGCTACACTTATGCAAGCGGATGAAAGTTGTGATTTTTTCTATCTGAAGTAAGAGTCAAAATATGGCACTACTAGTTCAAGGGTTGGGTTTGTGCTTGATAGTAAGATTCATTTAAACCTTGACCGCGATTTGCTTGTTGGGAATCGATAATTTTTTCCAGTCTGGCAATGCGATCGCCTGTTGCTGGGTGAGTACTCAAAAATGTGGGAACCGATCGCTGGCTGCGTAATTTTTCGAGAAAGTTAATCATCGCCACTTGAGCGTAACCAGCTTTTCCTAAAGTCTGAACGCCTCTTGCGTCAGCTTGGAACTCATCTGAGCGACTGTTGGGACGGCGCAAAGCCAGTTCTACACCTAATTGCACCGCCGTACTTTCATCTAGTCCAGCAGCAGAAGCCAATCCACGCGCGATCGCAGTTTCTCGCATCTGTTCGATTAAATGACGTTCGGTAATGTGACCGATTTCGTGTGCCAATACACCCGCTAGTTGGGCTTCGTTATCTGCGGCTTTGAGCAAGCCTGTGGTGACGTAAACGTAACCGCCAGCAGTCGCAAAGGCATTGATACTGTCATCCTTGACAACTTGAAATGCATAGGGAATGTCAGGGCGAGTGCTGTTTTTTGCCAACCGCTGACCGATGCGATCGATATAATTGTTGACCCGCGCATTATTATAAAGTTGAAACTGTTCGCCAATTAGCTGTTGGTTAATCTGCTTGCCTAGTTGAACTTCCTCTTTATCGGAAACATTGTAAAGTTGATACACTTGAGCGCCGCGAAGCAGTAATTCCCACAAAGGAGCAGCTGGCGCGCTTTGAGGCGCAACAACAACTACGCCAATTGCGACTGAAGACGTAATTAACGGATAAAACCAAGGGCGATGGGAACGAGGAATGTTAGACATAATTCGATGAGTGCTTGAGCGATCGCACTCCAGCTTGAGAAACAAGATTAATTCCAGCTTGAACTAAAAAAGTGGAAAAGTTGGGGAGAACGCTAATCTTCCTGGGCTAGAGTTCTACATAAAAATCTATTTAAATAACATTCAAAATGCCAAAGAGCATCATGGCTAGACAAACGAGATAAACCCCACCCAGAGCTACCACTTCCCAAAGCTGAAAACTGTATTTCTCCGATACTAATGTCGCTCTTGGGATTCGAGTTCGGGCATTTTACGATGAAATAAATCACAGCCAAATCCCGCTCAAGTGGAGAAGTAGAATCGAAATCAAGCGAAACTTCACTTGTACTTATACCTTATTTTTTCCTGATTGAATTTATCGCTCGAACTAACTGTATGCTTTCAGATTTTTTGTTACGTATCGTGTCACAGAAAGGTGTTGCCTGAGCCTATCCCTCTCTTTTGGTAGACTCAAGCTAAACCTATGGACTGATGTAGATTTTGGCTCTAGCAAAGAGACTAGTAATAACGCGATCGGCTGCTAGTCCAGCAAAAAAAGGCTGCTGCCTAGTCTGAGCAGTTTGCAAACCTAAAGCCTAGACTGGTCAAAGAAGGATAGTCTTGACCAAGAGACTGCAAGCAAAGGCAAATTGTGAGTAGCGATATTTAAACTTTAACTACTCAGATTGACAAAATTTTTAAGAATGCAAAACTTGCAGAGCCTTATCTATTTGTAGCAGAAGAATATGCTAAGGCTGTTGTTTGAAGGTCTTAGGTTTATCCTAGTGTGGCGATCGCGTAGATGTATTTATTTGAGTATTAGGAGGAAAAATGGCAACTCAACAATACAAACGTGCAGTTGGGGTATTTCGCAGCCGTAGAGAAGCTGAAAACGCACTGAACGCATTAAGAGATTCAGGTTTTTCGACAGATCGAATATCCGTGTTGGCTAAAGATGCAAACCGCAACGAAGAGATTGCAGGTATTGACGTACAAGACCGCAACCAAATGAAAGATCGCGGTGATAATGAAGCTCCAGAAGGTGCTGGTATTGGTGCTGTAGCTGGTACTGCTCTAGGTGGCGTTGGTGGTTTATTAGTAGGTTTGGAAGCTTTAATCATTCCAGGCGTAGGTCCATTTCTGGCAGCTGGTACTGTAGCGACTACCTTAGCTGGTGCTGGCATTGGTGCAGCAGCAGGTGCGATTGTTGGTGCGCTGACCGGATTGGGAATTCCCGAAGAGGACGCTAAAGCTTACGACAAGCGAGTGTCTCAAGGTGATTACTTAGTGATGATCGAAGGTACGCCCTCAGAGATCGATCGCGCTGGTTCGCTGTTAAGAGATCGCGGTGTCGAAGAGTGGAACGTATACAATATGTCTGACGGCGATCGCGCTAATGTTAGTACATCTGCTGCACCGATGAATCGGCAAACAGCAACGTATAGAGAAGAGACTGTGAGCGATCGCTCCTCCATAGACATAGATAGAGATGCTCAGCCCGAAGTCGAGATTGTGGATAAGCGAGAAGAAATTCGCTAGCTTTGTGCTATGAACCCAAGCAATTCGCGTGTGGTTTTTCAACTACCATCTCCTGTCATCTAGCTGACCCCACTTATAATTACTAACTCACCCCATGCGCGACTTTTTTCTTAGCCCCCTTGTTAACTCAGTTGGGGGATCGAAAACTATGCCGATCGCGAAAAGATCCCCCCTAGCCCACGCCACTTTGCTCAAGTCGGGAAACCCGCCCACGCAAGTGGCTCCCCTTTCTCAAGGGGGGAACAAGAGAAAGTCGCACATCGCATAACTCGTAATTATTGCTTTTTAATTACGAATTACGAATTACGAATTACGAATTCATTGAATTATGCTCTTGCTGTGGCAATACCTGAAATTTTTCGATATTCTTCTACTGCATTGCGGCAAGCTTTAGCACAGTTCTGGCAGTGTGGATTATCGTGCTGTTCGCATTCGCGCTTCACAGGCTTCGCAGATATCGATGCAGGCACGGACGACATTCGGAATGAAGCGAGAACTGCGACTCATAAAACCCGCGCTCGTCCAACAGATTTGAGCGCAGTCGCGGCACAGACGAGCGCATTCTGGCATAGAACCCAGATACTCATCGGCACAGTGTTCGCAGTTCCTCGCGCAGTGAATCGCAGCATCAATACTGGTTTGATATTGTTGATGAGGCAGAAAATCCTCCCGTTCAAATGCTTACTTTGTCAGTCTATAAATTGAAAAAAAATTTATATCTCTGTCTCGTGAGGTAATCACAATTTCTCGCAAATGAAAGACAACCATTTCATCTGAATTTCATTCTTCTATGCTGCGATCGCTATTTGCCTAATTTGCTACACTCTAACTTTGTTTCTTGTTTTCTGAGTGTATAAAAATCTAAATACATAAACAACGTAGAGATACACCCTTGTATCATCTACGCTGTTTCGATCTACGCTGTTTCGATCGGTCGATTTAGTAACAGCCGTCTGTCTCAAGTTAATTTATTTAGCTGCTCTGGGAATTGCTGACGGGTACACAGATTGAACGACAAGTACGGGCTTTTGGCTATATTCTGCTTCTAGCTGCCTGACAAAACCCTCGTCCCAATTGAAATCGTATTCTCTTTCGAGGTCAGCGACGACCAAGGGACGCAGTACACCTGTTACAGCAACCGTCTGATCTTCTTTAACTGCTGTGTTTGCTGTATTGCCTGTTTTAGGATTTGCCACTAATACTAGTAAGTCGGTAGCACCAAACAGTTGGTCTTCGTCCAGAGTAAAAGTAGTTGGACTGAGTATTTCCTCAACTTCACCCGTTACAGCTAGCGTTCTGCCGTAGTACTGTTTTGGATTTGAAGTAATTTCCCCTGGTTCGGGTGCAGGAGCGATCGACTGAGCAATAATTGCTGGTTTGCCCTCGTAGTCTACGTATAAGTTCGGCTCCAAGTCCAGAAAATCGTAGTCTCGATTGACATCAGCCACGACAAATTGACGTACTTCACCTGTGACTTGAACTTCTGTATTGTCAGTAGGTAGAGCTAAGGGCTGTCCTGAAGCATTAACAACTAGAATTGTTTCGTTGCCAAAAAATTCCTCGTCGCTAATTGTGAAGGTGTTGTTACCAACTTTTCTCACGGGTTCGCTTCTTACTGTTACAGTCTTACCGATGAGTTGCTTTGTGTTGTCGGTCACTTCCTCTGTAGTGACGTTTCCAGTTGGAGATGTAGGAGCATTTGTTGTTGCAGTCTCTCCTGTGGGAGCTGCTGGTCTATTTGTCTCTAATTGATTCGTGCAAGCGGGAAGAACGATCGCGGCTAGTGCTAAGGCGATCGCGCTTTTAGTATTCCAGATCTTATTTAACATTGAGAAAATCTCCTTACTCCTCTTAGTTAAGTCAAAAGTTAAAAGTCATAAGTCAAAATGTTTAGATACAGTTTTGACTGGTGCTAGATAATTTTGGGTACGAATTATCTAGTCTTTGTGGAAGCGAATTAGTTCAAGAAAACTTGACCATCTTTTTGAATTCTCAGAACACCCTGGTTGCGATCGCGAGGGTTCGCATCTTCATCCAACGCTACCTCTAAGACTTCATCCTGAGATGCAGACATGGGCATAACTTGCACGAAACCATCATCCTGACGTGTAAAAGTCACGGTTACAGGCACGGGTAATCGTAAAACAGTTTCTTCTCCACCTTGCAGAACTCGGCGTTGTGTATGCCCAACTGCTTCATAGGTGACGATCGCGTTTGTATTGTTCTTCACTCTCACCTCTACATTGCCGTCCATCGACATGATTTTAGCAACTGCCTGGGAGCGGTTTTCTGGTAGAGGCGGTGTTACAGGCGGGTTCGTTCGATCGCGCATTCTGGGGGTGTAGTAAGGATCTGCTGACCTAGCACTAGGACGGGTAACTTCAGGCGTACCTTGTCCTTGCACGATTCTAGTTGCAGCATTAGGCGGACAGCCTTCGGGAGCCAGACGCATACTATTGAAAGGTTCTTCGTAGTAGATTTTCGGACAAGGATTGAGTACTTGAGATCCCTGTGCCGATGCCACTAGAGGAATTGCTGGTATACCAATTAGTAAGCCACCAAAGACTGTTCCTACTATTTTTTTTGGTTGAATTCTATTTTTTTTAAGCATCTGTAACTCCGATTTTAAGTTTTTTGGGTTTTTTGATTTTATTTATTGGCAATCTGCATTAGCTAAAAGAAGCGATCGCCTTTGCTACTTTTTAACAAAACAACTCATGATGGCTCATTTAAAGTTGCTGTAGTATTGAGTACCATTGGATCGATTGGTGCGATCGGTGCGGGTTGAATTGAAGTTTTGTTATGTGCAGGGCGATAAGCATTGCTGACGCGAACCTCATAGTCGCGATCGAGCTTCAAATCGTCGTTGAATTGGGGTAAATTCTCGGCTTGCTCTTTTGTTAATCCTTCAACATCTACTCTGCTTTCTATCGCACTAACTCGCGCTCTTTCTATTGGGAGTAAAACTTCTTTGCCAAAAATCCAAAAGCCAAGATCGACAATCAGATACCGAAATTTTCCCGTGTCTTCATCAACTAAAATATCTTTGACCGTGCCAACTTTTTCGTCTTCATTTGCATATACAGTAAATCCAATAACAGCACAATCTCTCATTCTGTTTATCATCTGTGGATAGATATCTTTCAGTTTTAGTAAAGCCATTTTTTCAACTAACGTTGCCGTTTGGGCGATCGAATAGACTGCGCGTATGCATAACTACCAGCCTCATTCAAGTGGGAGAGCCTGCCAGAGAAACGATCGTTTGCAATTAGAGTTGATTGTCCTAGGAAGTCAAGAGAAAAAGTTGAGCGCCCAACTGGGGGGTGTAAGTTCAATTGTTTGAACTGGTGTAGAATTCAACCTTTTTGATTGAACCTATTTTTAGGTTAGATTCAAAAAGTGGAAAACTGGTGGAGAAATCAGGTTTCTCCGCCAGTTACTACTTTAGATAGACTTTAACTAAACCAATTGGAGTAATTGACAAGAGGGAGTAGGGATAGGGGAGCAGGGAGCAGAGTTGTACAAAAAATGCGCGTTGTGGGTTACAAGCGCATCTTAAAAAAACAATTATGTTGAGATGCGTTGCACGAAACAGTTGGAAATCAATATTTCAATTCTATACTTAAAAAGTATGGGTTCCCCCTACTCCCTACTCCCTGCTCCCTTTGACTTTTAACTTTTGACTTGCTTAGTCTATCCATTCGAGTAGTCCTAAAGATGAAAGACTACCAACTAAGTGAGTCCCGATGAGATTGACATTCGCTAAGATGACAAGAATATCGAGCGAACGAATGACATTTCCCTGCTGGTACACAGCTACACCTTGGGGTACAGCTAAAGCTTGTGAGAGTATTGAGATGGCGCTGACTTCCGATGCGATAAATGCTAACAACATGCCAATGAAGCTCGCAATCAAGCCAATTTTCAAAACTTGAATTACCTCTTCTTTTCTCGGATGCAATTCGCGCTCTGGTGACTGCAAGCGTCTAGCTAAAACACGACCTCGAAATGCCCAAAATATTCTAAAGACTGCGAGTAATACGCCAACGACGGCTAGAAAGATACTTAAACCAATAGCTGCATTCTCTGTTGCTACGCTGAGGCTGCGACTAAAGACTGCAAATGTTAAAGCAATACCGGAAGTACTAGCTAAAGCCAACTGTATCCAGAAGCTAAAGCGGCTAACAACGCGGAAAGTTGCTGCAAATCTTTGTTTCGTTGGGGTTGGCAGCGAAGTTTGGAGCAGTTCAGACATGATTTTCTCCTATTAGGTGATGCCAAATTAATTTAGAAAAATCTTCAACACAAAATAATTGCCTAGAAGTAGAGTTGTCTATTTACAATCAAAGAGCTTCTATCTGGAGGGAGATGGTAACTGTTCTGGTTTCAAAGTTAGCTGTTGAGTCGAGCCATTACGGTTGACTGTAATCTGTAGCGATTTGCCTAAATTTGTTGCTTCTACAGCATCTTGTACAGAGTCAGCAGTTTGAACTTCAGTTGAGTTAATTTGAGTAATAATGTCACCAGGACGCAAACCAGCACGAGCTGCGGGAGAGTTGGGAGCAACTTGTACAATTAAAACTCCCCGATCGCGCTCGACTTTAAAACCAAGATTACTTTGGTTAATTTCCTGTTGAATTTCCGGCGTTAACTCAATCAGTCGCACGCCAATATATGGATGTTCGACTCGACCAGTTGTAATTAACTGCTCGGCAATTCTTTGTGCCGTATTAATCGGAATGGCAAAACCTAAACCTTGCGCTCCGCCAATAATAGCAGTATTCACGCCTACAACTTCGCCTTGAGCATTGAGCAAAGGTCCGCCAGAATTACCAGGATTAATTGCCGTATCAGTTTGCAAAAAGTCAAGTCGTTTGTCGTTGACACCAATATCTGAACCACTGCGTCCTGTGGCGCTGATAATTCCTTGAGTTACGGTGTTATCTAGACCTAAAGGATTACCAATGGCGATCGCCCATTGTCCAACAGTAATATTATCGGAATTAGCCAGCTCAACTGTAGGTAAATTTGTCCCCTCAATATCAACAACTGCTACGTCTGTAACTGGGTCTGCACCCACAACTTTTCCAGCAAAGCGGCGACCATCTCTTAGCACGACTGATACTTTATCTGCACCTTCTACCACATGGGCATTAGTTAGAATGCGACCATCTTGGCTAATAATAAATCCCGAACCGATACCGCGTTGAACTTTCTCTTGAGGCGGAAAGAAGTTTTCCCCAAAAAATCGCTCAATCAAAGGATTGCTATATACTGCTGTGGGTACTTCTACTGTACGGGTAGCATCGATTCGTACAACTGCGGGTCCTACATCTTTGACAACTTCAGCAACAAAGTTAGGATTGTTTTGTAAATTAGCTGTCGGTTGGGTAGGTGAAGGTTGGACTTGGACTTCTCTATTTCCTAAAGATTCGCATCCCGCAGAACTACCAATTATAAGTATGCCTAAATATAAAATTGGTTGTTTGAAAATTTGTTTACTTGTCTCCCCACGCCGTTTTTTCAATTCCATGACCGTAAGCCTATTAATTCTGACTAGCTTTAACTCGCTCTGAATTGGAAGATAGAGCTAACTTCAACTTAGATGGCAATGGTGGAAAACTCGTGGAGAAATGCGATCGCTTCTGCCCGATCGTATTTGCAATTTTCTTGCCTCTTCAACAGAATCGAGGAAGCAAGAACTAAACATTAACTAGGCTGCGACTCCTGGCACTAACTTCACCTTCAGCGTTCTGGCTTTGGCTAACGCTTGAGACGGAGCATTACATCGATCCAACAGCTCTCTTAGCGAATTAATTTGAAGCCAGTACCGAGCTTGTCACTACTAAAGCACGAGCGATCGTTTCGGCAGCAGATCGGAAAATATCTCAGCCGATACTAAATTTTCCGATGATGTTTCTAGCCAAAAACTGAGTTTTTATAGACTGCATCACACTTGCGATCGGTCACTATACTAGCGATGCAGCTCTCCTTTTCTTCTCATCCTCTAGAAGGATATGAAACTGATTTAATATGTAAATTATATTACGATAAATGACGATCGTTCTCGTGATATTAAACATGTAAGTGTGATGTCGATCGAATTCAAAATCTCAACAAACAACAAATAATATATTTCTAATTTTTTAGATTGCTATTGCTATTTATAGATTTGGTTAGGTTCGCACTCAATGTTTTTATTTTAAGTCAAAGCCGCCTCCACTTGTTCGGCAAGCTTTAGAGGATTAAACGGTTTGTTGAGTACACCTCTAACACCTAATTGAGTAAATTTCTGCTCGACAAAGCGCCCTCTAGCCGTTAGTAAAATAACAGGAATGTTGCTAGTTATTGTATTAGATTGCAGTTTTTTTAAAGTAGATAAGCCATCTTCATCTGGCATCATGACATCCAAGAGAATTGCATCTGGTTGGTTATCTTGAGCTAAGTTTAAGCCTTCCCGACCTGAATGAGCGGTTATTACCTGCCATCCCCCCATAATTTCTAAGCAGGTTTGAACTAATTTTAGAATATCGTCTTCGTCATCAATAACTAAAATTCGTTTGCTTGTCACTATTTTCTTCTCCTTCTCAATTTCAAGCATCCTGCGACTTGATTAAGCGTTGCGTTAATGTTGTTGCTGGCTATTTTTGCCTGAAAAAGTTTTGATTTATTGAAATAGAATAATACAAAAATTGAAATATCGATTTATTATGTCATGTCTCGGACTCCGACTCTCGACATAACTATCATTATTGAAGTTAAGCTTCAAACCCTTTTAGCGCATTTCTTCTTCCCTACTCCCTACTCCCTATAATATTAAGGACCAAAAGTGGAAAAGTGGTGGAGAGTTAAAACGTTTGAACAGAATGGTTGTATGAGCTTTAGCGATCGCCCATTGATTTAAACAACACTCCGACTAAACTCAGTACGGTAGCGATCGCTATCCATAACCACGGGTTAAACGAGATCCCAAATCCTTTCGCACTATTCTCCCAATTCAAAAACTGTAACGAATCCGTGCCAACCATAAATGAAGGCACGTTCAAAAGATCGAATAAGATAGGCAAGAGAAAACTTACGAAAACGATTAATCCAAGCACTAAAACGGTCAAATCTAGCCATTTTCGGAATGTAGATTTAAACTTGTCGCGTTGTCGAAAAGGCAAGGAACGTGTATCGACATCAGCAGGCGCATAAATTGCTACTCCTGTCTTACGGTCTTCCACTGTAACCGATCGCGGACAGCGCAGCAGTAGCGTTGCAATCCAAATATCGCCACTCGCGCCAGCAGTATTGAGAATGGCTATCCAGCCTAACCAAGGTGCTTGAGGTAAAACGGCTAGTAGAAGTATAGCCGCTGCGTTAACGATAAATAAAGGAGTTAGCGAAATCACTAAAAAAGCGTTGCGGGAAAAACGCCTTCTCGGTGCAGTCGTGTAAGCGTAGGGAAGAAAATATTCGATTCCTACTCCAGATCGCGGTTTACCGCCAAAGGCAATGAAAGCCAAACCGTGTATAAGTTCGTGGAGAATAAACGTACCGAGAGGAATTGCTACAAAATAAACTAAAAACAACATAATTTGCCATGCTTGTTCAGAATAGACTGCGGCATCAAAAATCCACGATCGCTTGTATCCGTGAATAACTTGGTAAAAGGTACTGATAGCTGCTGCCGTGACGACAAACAAGATGATACTCAAACTACTCCAACGCAAGGCTAGTGCTGGAGTGAGGCGGAAAATATGAATTGGGCGATCGCCTGAAAACATCTGCCACTAGATAGAGGTTGAATTTGCCTCATCTGGCACGACAGAAGTACAGGCAGTGCGAACCAGTCAGATGCACCAACACAAAAGCAATTATTCAAAGGATAGCGATCGCCACCTTGATGAATGTTGCTGGGTTGTTGATTTAGAGTCATACAGACAGTAAGTGCTGCTGACTCTAAAGTTAGTGCCTGCAATGAGCAGGAGTGTGTGTGAGATATACTACCTATACAACTGTCGAACTTCAGAAAAGGCGTAGGTCTTACGAACCTTACGATTCCTAAGCTAAAGCGCAAAAGTGGAAAAGTCGGGCAGATAAAGATGAAAAAGAAATTACCTGTCATGAATCAACCTGTTGCGCCAACATAGAAAAGCTAGCCCAAACCGCAGAATATGCTCAGTTCGATCCGTCACCTTAAGGGCTACGGTGTTGCTGTTGTTGCCGTCGCCATTGCTTTTCTCTTAACACAACTAGTATGGGGGTTGATCCAACCTCACCTTTATCCGCTATTCCTAGCTGCGGTAATGGTAAGTTCTTGGTATGGTGGTATTGGACCAGGATTGCTGGCGACTGTTTTAGCTGCCGTACTATGCAACCACTTCTTTGTCCCCCCACTTTATTCGTCGTTACCTGGTCGAGATGGAATTGTTGGGCTGATTCAATTTGGACTAGTAGCAGGATTCATTAGCTTTCTCAACTCCAGGCTGCGCTCGACTCAGCACCGAGCCGAACGTAATGCGCGAGAAGCAGAACAAAATTATGAGTTTTTACGCCAAAGTCAAGAAAATCTCCGCCGCAGTGAAGAACGCTACCGCATATTAGTAGAAGGAGTCACCGAATATGCCATTTTCATGCTAGACCCAAACGGAATCTTTGCAAGTTGGAATGTCGGTTCGGAGCGGATGCTAGGCTACTCTGAGGCAGAAATTATCGGTCAACCTTTTGCACGGATTTTTACATCAGAAGCAATACAGCAAGGCTTACCCGCACAAGTGCTGCAAATGGCGATCGCTGAAGGCTTTTCGAGAGAGAATCGCTGGCACATTCGCAAGGATGGGACGTACATTTGGACTCATTGCATCATCACCGTCTTGCGAAATGAAAATGGAAATCTGCGGGGTTTTGCCAAAATCATGCAAGATATTACTCAGCGCAAGCTAGCTGAAGAAGAACGAGAGGAATTGCTAGTACGCGAACAAGCTGCCCGCGCTGAGGCAGAAGCAGCCAATCGCGCCAAGGATGATTTTTTAGCTGTGGTTTCCCACGAGTTACGTACCCCGATGACAGCGATCGTGGGTTGGGCTGGGATGTTGCGGTCGGGTATGCTAGATGATAATCGAGCGGCTCTAGCAGTGGAAACAATCGAGCGCAATGCTAACTTGCAAATGCAACTGATTGAAGACCTGCTCGATATTTCCCGCATTGTCAGAGGAGATATTTCACTCAATGTTGCTAGAGTCGATCTCGCTAGAGTCATCACCGCAGCAATTGAAGTCGTACAGCCAGCCGCAAATGAGAAAGCGATCGTTCTGGAGTTTGTGCGGGAGTCGGCGAAGAGAGCTGAGGGAGCTGAGGAGGCTGAGGAAGCTGAGGGAGAGACTAGTCACTCACCACTCACCACTCACCACTCACCACTTATCTGGGGTGACTCAGAACGCTTGCAACAAGTGGTGTGGAATCTACTTTCCAATGCAATTAAATTTACTCCTGAAGGCGGAAGAGTTGAGGTGCGGCTAGAAAAAGTCAAAAGTCAAAAGTTAAATGTCAAAAATATTGCCCAAGACCAACTACCAACTACCAACTACCAATTACCAATTACCAACTTTGCTCAAATCCAAGTCATCGACACAGGTGTAGGGATCGATCGCGACTTTCTACCATATGTTTTCGATCGCTTTCGTCAGGCAGATAGTACTAGTGCGAGATCGAATAAAGGCTTGGGCTTGGGTTTGGCGATCGCCCGCCACCTAGTAGAACTCCACAATGGCACAATTCGAGTCGATAGTTCAGGCAGAGGACAAGGGACTACATTTACAATCGAACTCCCCGTTTCAGAAAGAGTATCTAGAGCAGGGGAAACAGGAGAAGAAAATCCTTCAGCCCCTAGCCTCCAACCCCCAGCCCCTTCCCTACGTGGCTTGCGAGTATTGGTTGTGGATGATGAAGCTGATGCGCGACAGTGGATTATAGTCGTACTGGAAGAGTCAGGCGCAGAAGTCATTGCTGTTGCTTCAGTGGGCAAGGCACTAGAGGTAATAGAACAACACAGACCAGACGTACTCATCAGCGATATTGGAATGCCAGGGGAAGATGGCTACACACTGATCCGGAAAATTAGAGAATTGGAACCCCAAATGGGCGGAACTATTCCCGCCGTAGCTTTGACGGGATATGCCAGGCAAGAAGATTACACCAAGGCTCTAGCAGAAGGTTTTCAGCTCCACGTCGCTAAACCAATTAGGGCGGCTGAGTTAGTGGCTGTGGTTACGAGCTTGGCTAAAATGGCTGGAAAACTCTGAGCTAGAGTGTTTCTATGCTTTATCTGCGTTTTTGAGTGTTATCGCATACATCTATAAATGAGCTGGCGTTACTTTTGATAGATGTTTGATGCAGCTAAAAAAGTCTTTATTGGAGTTAGAGAGTCTACTTTTATCACGAACAATTTATCTAGAGGTAGGCGATCGCCAATGAAAATTCTGGTGGTTGAGGACGATAATTCCATAGCTCAAGCTGTTGCAGCAACGCTATCACAACAGCAGCGTTGTCTTGTCGATATTGCTGCTGACGGTCAAGAGGGTTGGGAACTAGCAACAGCATTCAGTTACGATTTAATTTTGCTTGATGTGATGTTGCCCAAATTAGATGGTATGAGTTTATGTCGGCAACTGAGGCAAAAAGGCGATCGCATACCGATTTTAATGCTGACAGCAAAAGATACCAGCTCTGATAAAGTTGTGGGATTAGATGCTGGTGCGGATGATTACGTCGTCAAACCGTTTGATTTTCCCGAATTAATTGCTCGCGTTCGCGCTTTATTGCGTCGAGGTAGTACCGCTTTACCACCAGTATTAGAATGGGGCGATCTGCGGCTCGATCCAAGTAGTTGCGAGGCGACATACGGGCAGCAAATTTTACATTTAACCCCTAGAGAATACGCGCTGTTAGAGTTGTTTCTCCGCAGCCCTCGGCGCACGTTTAGCCGCAGCGCGATCGTCGATCGCCTGTGGAATTTAGAAGACCCACCGCAAGAAAATACAATCAAGTCTTACATCAAAAGCTTGCGCCACAAACTTAAAACCGCAGGTGCGCCCAGCGATTTGATTGAAACAGTTTACGGTCTGGGATATCGCCTCAAACCTCTAGAGTCGGAAACATCTCATCCAGAATCAACTGCGTCGGATTTGGATGAGATGCAACAAGAAATTCTATCGGTAGTCGTTAAGTTTAGGGAAGTTTTTACAGCAGGAATTGGCGATCGCCTTGCAGTGTTAGAACAAGCGGTGGAAGCTTTATGTCGCGGTACGCTCGACAATGGAATACAAAAACAGGCTGTGCGAGAAGCTCACAAACTTGCAGGTGCTTTAGGTAGTTTTGGTTTTGCTCAAGCTTCGCAATTAGCTCAAGAGATCGAGTCTTTATTAGAAGATAAAAACGGCGATCTCTTTACTTATTGTCTGCGTCTGTGTCAACTCTTAGAAGAGTTAAAGGAGCAAATAAAGCAAGCTCCCGATAAAGCAAACTTGGATCGATTATTTCTTAACTAACGCATCTCTTCTTCACTCACAAAACTTTTCATTGCTATAGCAATCCTAGATAAATTGTGAAATCGATTGCCCATGTAGAGACGTTACATGTAATGTCTCTACATGGAAACGTTCACTGCGATCGCCTAGAAGTTAATTGCAAATAAATACGATTCGGTGTGAGATATTCATTTAATTTTATAAATCGATATCTAAAGCGAGACAAACCTAACGCTATATAGATAACAGTATATAACTTTTGATACTTGTTTTTGTTTCAAGCTCGATAAAGTTTGTGCCGCTCGGTAAGTTACGTAGTAGCAGTTAAAGACAACTTCAATTTCTCCACCAGTTTTCCACTATTACAACTTAACCTCAAGAAGATAGCTATTTCAACACTTGATTCAACTGATTCAACAGTTGATGCGATCTAGGTCGCTCGTGGATTATTTAAGTTGATTTTAAATTTATCAAACATAATCCAAATTTAACTAAAATACCGCAAAAAAGGATTCCATGAAGAGTTTATTTCGTCGCTCGTCTGCTTTAAGTGCCGCCTTGCTAGCTTTCGGAGTGTCAGTTGGTGTCGTTAGTCCAATCGCAATTTCTCAATCTGCCTTCGCACAAGATTCTGCAACTCCTGCTTCTCCATCCCCCACTCAAAGCGCAACGACTAACTTTTCTGATGTTGGGGCTGACTACTGGGCGCAACCATTTATTCAAGCCCTAGCAGCTAGAAACATCATTACTGGTTTTCCCAACGGCACTTTCAGACCAGAACAACCCGTGCAGCGGGCTGAATTTGCTGCCATGATTCAAAAAGCTTTTAATCAAAATCGCGTGCGGCAGTTAGCTGAACCTGGATTTAAAGATGTCCCACCTGACTACTGGGCGGCGGCGGCGATTGAGGAAGCATACGAAACAGGGTTTATGGGAGGCGTACCTGGAGGAGCTTTTCAGCCAGCAGAAGACATTACTAAGTTACAGGCGATAATTGCTTTAACAGATGGCTTGAATTTGAAAGCCGACCGTTCTCTCCAAAATGTTATCAGTACTTCTTATTTAGATGCTGAAGCAGTTCCAGCTTATGCCACAGGTGAAGTCGCCGCCGCAACCCAATCTAACCTGGTTGTCAACTATCCCAATATTAGACAACTCAATCCCCAACAACCTCTGACACGAGCAGAAGCCGCAGCTCACTTGTATCAAGCTTTGGTACGGCTTGGACAGGTGCAACCTCTAGCTAGTAATGTGGCAGCAACTCAATAGACCTCCTGCATGAATCAAAAAATCATGGATGTCATTCTGTTGGCGAAGCCTTCCCGAAGGGTACGCAACGCAGTGTAGTGAAGAATCTCCCAGATGTTTCGCTTCGCGTGTGGATGACAATTCAAGTATTCACGCAGGAGGTCTAATATATTGTGGGTCGCAATAGTAATGTGAGTCAAACCACCCCAAATACTCAAACTCCTCAAACTTCTGGTACGACAGCTGCAAATAACTTGGTTGCAGTAGCAACATCAAACCAATCTTTTTCCACATTGACTTCTTTACTTAAAGCTACAGGACTAGCAGAAAGTCTACAAAAACGAGGACCGTATACAGTTTTTGCTCCTACTAACGAGGCATTTGCAGCTCTCCCTCAAGGAATTTTGAAAAAGTTGCAACAGCCAGAAAATAGTGAAGTCCTGATGCAAATTTTGATGTATCACTTGGTTCCAGGGCAACAAACTGCTAAACAACTCTCGGCAGGAGAATTGGAAACGCTTGCCGATAGACCTGTAAATATTCAAATCGATCCAAATGGAAATCAAATTTCAGTCAATGATGCCAGAGTAATTCAATCAAATATCCAAGCCAGCAATGGAATTATTCATGCAGTAAATGAAGTTCTCTTACCACCAAATTTGGATCTGAGTCAGTTGCAGTAATTCCCTGTTGTCTTTGTGCTTAGTATGCAATGTTTTGTGGGGTAGGCATCTCGTCTGCCCTGACACTTCTTAACATCGGGGAGCAAATTGTATGAATGCCAAAGATTTGATGGAAAATACACTCGTTCAGAAAAACCTTCACTCGGAAACTGTAAACCCAAAAAGTTTGCAGGGAACAAATTTAATCGTAGAAAAACCAGAGGGGAGACAACTAAATAGAGAAAAAGTAGATTTAGTAAATGCGGTTGAATATATAGGAATTGTTTTACCTGTTTACTTGGCAATAGCAACAGGAGTGCTAATTATTTTTCAGATCTCGCGTAAAAGAAAACAAAACCTGGCTAGCGATTTCTTGAATCGTCTCCATCAAGTTCCTTGTATAAACTGTCATTTTTATAGCATGAATCCGCATCTCAAGTGTGCTGTAAATCCATCTGTAGTTCTCACTAGACGAGCTATCGACTGCCCAGATTATCGTCCTCGTAACGATACATCTGCATAGCGATCGACAGGAGAAAACCCACAGACTAAAGGAATAATCCGCTTTTTATCGTCGGCGCTTAAATCCATATAAGCCTGAGCAATAATCGCATCAGTGAGGGAGTAATAATAGCAGCGTCCTTCGTCAGACAAATAGTAGTTTGGCTCCTCGTTTTCCCATTCCGACCATGTTTTAGAGACTGGCAAACCAAAAATTACGCATTTTTCAACTCGTGCTTTGTCCATTTCTCGTAACAAAGCCTGAAAGCCGTCAGTTTGTTGAATAAAATTAACGCCATGTAGGTGAGCGTCGAAGATAGCGTACTTACAGCTATAAGAACTGGACATATGGTAATAATGCTGGTAATTTTGGAATAAATCAAATTGATTTCGGCAAATAAACGCAATCTATCTATCATTATTTCTGATAGAAAATCCAAATTTTGTTTTTTCATCTTCATCTAAATTATTTAAATTTTTAAAAATGCAAATCTCTCTTTAGAAAGATGGATATCTTAGTCGAACTTCTATCCTGATATTAAGTCAAATTGAATGAGGAAATAAATACCAAATGGTTCTTTACAAATTAGAAGATTTTGATACAAACTACCAAGATGCTTTTGATGGAAACGATATCAAAGGTTATGAAGTCTATTCCGATCTAGACAATGAAAAAGTTGGTACTGTCAAAAACATACTCGTTGAAGAATCAGGACGTTTCCGGTATCTGGTGGTTGACACTGGTTTTTGGATTTTTGGCAAGCAAGTCTTACTACCAGTAGGACGGATTCGGATTGACACTGGCGATCGCCGTGTCTATGCTGTCGGCTTTACCAAAGAACAAGCGGAAGCACTGCCTGAGTTCAGCGACGATTTGAAGGTTGATTACGACTATGAAGAACAAGTGCGGGGAGTGTATCGCGATCGCGCAGATACGGCAACACCTTTAGAGACATCTGCTGCATCCATGCCTTATGTAGCTAGGGCGGCTTACGATCGCAATACCTACAACTACGAGCAAGAACCAGACCTATACAATATGGGCGATCGCAACCAAGATACACTCAAACTGTATGAAGAACGGCTAGTTGCTAACAAAACCCGCAGAAAAGCTGGAGAAGTATCGATTGGCAAACACGTTGAAGCCGAAACGCAAAGAGTTTCAGTTCCCGTCGAAAAAGAGCGCGTAGTCGTCGAGCGAACCACTCCTGACAATGCTGGCAAGCCTGTTTCTCCTGGTGAAGCCACTTTCCGTGAAGGAGAAGTTGCCCATGTGGATCTCTATGAAGAGAAACCTGATATTCGCAAAGAAGCAGTCTTGCGCGAAGAAGTCAGAATCAGGAAAGAAGTAGAGCAGGAGATGGTTAGCACCCAAGAACAGGTGCGTAGAGAAGAGTTAGATATAGATAGCGAAGGTCGTCCAATTGTGGATAAAGATCGCTAACAGGTGCAGAAAAAAGTGACCAGTGACCAGTAAATATGACTTTCTGTTGTGGGAGTCAGAAACCGTCACCTCATGATTGGTGGCGAGTTTCATTCAACGTGGGTATGCGCGATTCCACATTAAAGAGCGATCGCCGATCTAAGAGATGCTCGTATAGGTTGGAATAAGCGAGAGTCAACCGCTCAAAAAAGCAATCTATGGAGGCAGTATTGTGCGCTTAGGTCAATGGCTCGGCTTATTTGCCCTGGCGATCTCTCTTTATATTCTTTGGCAAATTCGACAAGTTGTTTTACTGTTGTTTGCAGCTGTAATCTTAGCAACAGTTTTAAATCGCGTTGTACGACGAATCCAGCGATACCGCATTCAGCGTGGGATTGCGATCGCGATTACTATTACAGTCTTATTAGCACTAATTATTGGCTTTTTTGCGTTCATCGTGCCGCGTATTGTCGATCAGTTACAACAATTACTGGGTGTACTGCCCCAAACATCAGAAAGAATAGCGGCTTGGTTGAATTGGCTGCAATCGACGATTCCAGGAGCAATTTTTGAACAGCTCCGTGTATTAGAAAATATTCCCCAACAGCTTCAAGCATGGATAACGCAGCTATTAGGTAACTTCTTTGTCATTCTAAATAACTCGCTTACCGTTGTTTTGAGCTTTTTATTGTTTCTGGTACTGACCGTCATGCTATTGGTGAACCCTTCCCAATATCGAAGAGTTTTCATTCTAGCTTTTCCTAACTTTTATCGACGACGAATTGACGAAATTTTGTCTGAATCTGAAGCATCCTTAGTTGGGTGGATTAAAGGAACTCTCATAGCAATGGTCGTCATTGGTTTAGTATCTTTTATCGGGCTGACAATTTTGGGAGTACCCCTGCCTTTAGTCAATGCTGCTTTAGCCGGATTATTAGAGTTTATCCCCAATGTGGGACCAACTTTGAGCGTTGTTCCACCAGCTCTGCTCGCCCTGCTTGATGCTCCTTGGAAGGCAGGGGCAGTTATATTACTTTATATTGCAATTCAGCAGTTTGAAAGCTTAGTTTTAGTTCCCTTAATTATGAAACACGAGGTGAATCTAATGCCTGTGTTTACCATATTATCAGTAGTGGTTTTTGCCAGTTTATTCGGATTTTTAGGGTTATTTCTTGCTATTCCGCTATTGATTGTAGTTCAAATTTGGCTCAAAGAAGTTTTGGTCAAAGATGTGATGAATAAATGGGGAAAATAATTAGGAAAAATTACCCGATTGGGTGCGAGCGAGATTACTCCCACTCGCCATCTATACTATTCGTCCACTGCCGATGGATACACGTTATCGACAATCAATACAGGTCTGTCGGCGTAGTCAGCTTCCAGTTGTTTTCGTATACCAGCATCTAAAGTAAAGCCGTATTCCCGTTCTATGTCAGCAATAACCAGCCGATCTAGCACCCCAGTCGCAACTACTCTCTCACCTTGAGTCACTCTTGGTCTAGCAGCCTGTTTCGGATATGGATTCAAAACCAGCAAATTGTTCTCTAGTACAAAAGCATTAGGGCTATAGACACGCTGGACGTTACCTGGTACGGCAAGCCGTCTGTTGTAATAAGGGCTGGGCTTGCTAGTAATCTCCTCTGGTTCTGGTGCTGGGGCAACTGAGCGGGCAATAATTACCGGATCGTTCTCGTATTGGGCATACGTGGCGCGATCGAATTGCACGTTGTATCTTTTGGCAATCTCAGCCAGCGAAAAACTCCGCACTACGCCCGTTGCTTGCACTTCTATGTCATTAGAAGGGAGATCTAGCGGATTGCCAGAAAGATTTACGATCAAAATCGGCTCAACACCAAGAAACTCTTCGTCAGCAATTGTAAAAGTGTTGTTACCAATTTTCTCCAGAAATCTACCTCTAACAGTCACCCTTTTACCAACCAACGCTTTGAATTTATCAGCTAACTCTTCGGAAGTAACGTTGCGTCGCTCTTGTGGCGTTCTTCTATCCGCCTGAGCAATGATATTGTTTTTGTTGATGGTTCGCGTGACTTCTTGGGCATTGAGATAACCCATAGGTAGAGCGATCGCGATCGCGGCTAGGGCAAATGCTCCTTTAGCACTCCACAACCGCAACGAACCGCCCTTAGTCGAACGAGAACTCACTCTTTCGTTATTTAGTTTTTTAAACACAATTTTCTCCTACTTACTCTCTACCGATCGACGGTAAGATTAAATAGTGGAAAAATCGGGGAAAATGGCGATCGCTGGCAAAATTACGCCTGAAGAAGTAGTTAGCTTGACTTCCTGTTTTCCGGTCTGAATAATTCAAGTGTTAAAACTGAAAACCTAATAAATTCCAGTAGGTCAGGAAGGGAATAAAGACCAAAGCAGCGAGGGTAATTAAGGAATAATGAGATTGCTTTACCAAAGACCAGTAATTATTTTTCCAAGCCCAAGCGGTAAAGATAAACAATCCTAGCGTCAAAAAAGTGGTGAGTAGGGGAATGCAAAGAAATGCGATCGCTACAGCAGGCACGCCATATACTAGCCGCCAAAAGCCATACAGCCAAATTGATAGAGGAAAGCCAATCAGAAAAACTAAGTTTAAAGTACCGATTAAACCTGCTAATCTCCAAGCCCAACGCAATTGCTTTACTTGAAACCGTTTGCCACGCAAACGTTGAATTAAAGGCTTAATCGGATAAACAAAGATAGCTGATAGAAACAGGACTGTACAAAATCCTAAAATCCCTAGCTGCACCCAACTTGTTTCATACCAAGGTATATGCTCGTAGGCTCCAATTTTAGCCCACAGAGGATTAAATGCATACCTAATCCACCCGCTTTCATCCGGCTCAAAGGCTGTGAAAGCATCATCATTGACTCGTTGGAATAGCAATGGTTCGATGGGAGCTAATTGGATCTTTGGAGCATTGCCAACGAAGAACAAACCAGGAGTGCTAACGAGCAAAGTACCTTTCTCACCCTGTTTGATATTTATATGTTCAAATGGTGCAGTGAGCTTGGCGAAGGTATGGCGAGGATATTCCAAATCTCGGTAAGTTCCAGTGAATCGTTCTAGCTGCTCTGCGCTTAGAGCCAGAGGTTTCTTGGGTGATGTTTGCTGTGGAGCGGGAAAATAGCGATCGAAAAACTGAGTCAATAGCTTGCCATTTATCCCACTAAAGCTATTGGTGGCAATAAAAATACCGATGTTGCGATCGGGTAGTAGGGTCAGAGAGCTAGAATACCCTCGCAAACTGCCTAAGTGTCCGATTGTACGGATATTGTTTTCCAACCGTTCGCGAAAACTGTAGCCAGTACCAGGTAATAGGGGATGGTGGGTGAAGTGCTGCTCGTGCATTAGCCGCACTGTATCTTCCTTTAAAATGCGGGAGTTTTCATAGCGACCGTGCAACAGGTGGGCAATCATAAAATGAGCCATATCGGTAGCAGTGGCTTGCATTGACGCACTTGGAGCGATGTTGAGATACAAGTAGGGGACGGGTTTAAACTTGCCACTTTGATACTGATAACCTACAGCCAAATCGTTAGCTAGAGGTGGAGGAGGTGGCTGAAGAAATGTACTCCGCCGCATCTGGAGCGGTTGAAAAATGTTTTTGTCAATATATTGGGCGAAGGGAGTACCAGAGATTTTCTCTACGAGATATCCCAACAAAGCAATGCTGTGGCTGGAATAACTGTATAACTCGCCAGGTTGCCAGACAACAGGTGGCATATGGTCGGCTAGATAGTCTCCTAGTGGCTCCATTTCCTCAGCAGTACGAGCGGCAAGTCCGATCCGCCGTTTTGTCGTACCGTCTGTATGCAGCATCATTCTGGCAGCCGTGACTGGCTCAGAAAAAGGATTTTTGATTTGAAAGTCCGTCAGATACTTGTTGACATCAGCATGTATATCGAGCTGTCCCCGCTCGTATAGTTGCATTGCTGCTGTAGCTGTAAACAGTTTGGAAAGCGAGGCAACGCGAAATAGAGTTTTATCTGCTGCAACTGGCATTTTCTTTTCTAAGTTGGCATAGCCATAACCTTTAGCAAAAAAAAGTTTGCCATCTTTCACCACAGAGACAACGCCACCTGGAACATGAGTTTTCGACATCTCTTCTTGAAAGAAATTGTCTACAAATGCTTCAAACTCTTGTGGGTTATTTAATCCAGGCGCACTTGGAGCCGCAGGTACAGATTGCTCTGGTTCGTTAACTGGCTGGTCTGGTTGGCGATCGATAACTTGTATATCGGCTGGTGTGTTTTGCGCCGAAGCCGGAAGCCCCGATAGCGAGAGAAATAGGATAATGACAAGTACCCAAGAAGCTAATTTACGGGCAAACTTGCGTTTGGCGATCGCCTTTCTTCTCTGTGGCAACATTTCTAGCTCACTGATTCAATCTTTTACCGTATGGCAACTTGAACTCATGTATAAGAGCTGTCATCGGTCATGAGCAATTCACAAATGACCGATGACCAATGACTAAGGGAGGAGATAGTTTCGCTCCAGAATTTTCTTCTTAACATCAATGGTTGTACTGGCTTTGAAGTCAGAATAGATCTAAATAGTGGAAAACTGGTGGAGAGAGCGGCAACTTTATACAGTGACCCTCTACCAGTGACCAGTTATCAGTTACCCTCGGTTTATCTGCTGCGATCGCTGGTCTTTGTAAAAGGAGTCACCGATCTAATAGCTCTTGTTGAGGCTTTTCAGTCTCTATTTCATTTTGTTGGAATTGCTGAGAAGCGTAATTGATTATTGCGCCGAGCGCGAAGAAACCAAAGAGTAGTGCAATTGCCAAAAAGACCTTAATGATGATATTGCTGGGGCGCGGTTCTGTCATGGCTACAGTTACCGAATCAAAAATAGCTCGATGTATCTTGTCTAACTTTGGATGAAACTTCTTCATCCCTAAGACAGAAGTAGATCGAGTAGTCTATAAAGCGATAATTTTGAGAAAAAATTTTGGATAACGATGAATAAACTTAGTCACAATTGCCTCCCTAAGTGCGAGTTCGCCTGCGATCGCAATTTAATGCAAGCTTTGTGGAATCATAGAGCAATTGCCTTGTTGCTGTTGCTTTTAGTGGGTTTGACTGCCTGCTCTATGACTAACTCGGATGGTTCCAAGAAGGGCACAAAGATAAGCGAAATTACCGAGCGACCTAACAGTCAACTCATAGGTAAAACCGTAACTATAAGCGGAGAAATTGAAAAAGTCATCAGTCCGAAGGCATTTATTATTGAAGGCGATCGCTTCTTTAATGACCCAGAGTTACTAGTTGTAAATCTCAGTGGTTCCCCCATAGTTAATGATAGTAATATCCAAGTAACAGGCACGGTTCGCCAGTTTTCTAAATCGGAAATTGAGAAACAGTTTAATTTGAAATTAACTCAGGAGTTGGCAGCAGAATTTAGGGGTAAGCCTGTACTTATTGCTATAGCACTAACCCTTACACCAGAGCCAGGTGAAGTTGCCGAGGAGCCAGCCCCATTTATTGATAAGAACGTCACCATCAGCGGCAAAGTAGCAGAAGTTATTACTCCAAATGCATTCACGCTGGATGACGAAGAGTTAATTGGTGGTAAAGAGTTATTAGTTGTTGGTGCTACTGGTGGTATTGATGCAGGTAAGACTGTGCGAGTGACTGGAAAGATTCGCAACTTCGTTGCAGCAGAGATCGAGAAAGACTTGAATGTTAAGCTAGAACCCGAACTAAAAGCAAGATATGAGGGTAGAGCTGCGGCGATCGCTCGGTCAATCCAAATATTAGAATAAGTTGGCAGGCAAAGAAATGCGATCGCCATCAAATCCTAATCCGTCGATAGCGTGACAGTATCAGCAAGTGGATGGCATATGCGACAAGACCAATCGCAATAATACCTAAAAGCCATCGACCAAAGGGTTCTTCTGCTAGCGTTTGCAGCGCCCCACCCAGCCCTTGAACTTCATCTGGGTCGGACTGAACGGCGGCTTGAATCAGCAGCAGACCGATAACACCGAAAGCAACGCCACGGGCAGTCACGCCAAATCTACCGATGCCCATCGCCCATTTTACCCCAGCGGTACTCATTTGAGTTAATTGCAGCCGTTGGCGGAATCGCTTGGTAAAGGCTAGATATGTAAAGGAAACGCCTATACCTAGCACAATCGCTCCCACTATCCCCACTAACCATTGACCGAAAGGTTGTGCTAGCAAGCGTGCCGTCCAATCTTGTCTCCAACTACTACTATGACTTCCCGCACCAGCAACAATCTGCATGGCAGTCACGGCTAAACCTGCATAACTCGCGCCGCTAATCGCATAGCCTAGGCGGGGGATAACTCTGTTTGCCTGACTGCCTCGATGTTCGGGATCTACAAACGCTTGAACGAAACGCCAAACTGCATAACTCGTTAAACCTACAGCCACTATCGTCAGCAAAAATTTTCCCAATGGCTGCGCCACGATTATTTGGAGAGCATCACTCGTCCCAGCCGCCTCACCACCAATGCCAAGCGCCACTGGCATTGCTAGCAAAGCGACGATGAAGTAAACCACTCCTTTAACCGCATAGCCAAACCGTGCAATCCGCTCAATCCACGAGTTATCAGTAATGAGCTTTTGCATACTTTGCCGTACTACCCATCGTCAATACCTACCATTCTCCACGAGTTTTGCACTATTTATAGCTATTCTCAAGAGCAAAACTATTCTATAGCAATCTAGCCGATTCAAAAGATAGGCGCGTTATGGCTGTCATTTGTCATCGGTCATTAGTCATTTTAATTACTATCATGAAAAGAAGGAAGATTATTTGCTTGAGTTTTATTAGTGTTTTTTTATTCTTAACTATATTAGTTTTTCAGAGCTACAAACTTCAAGTATTTCAGTTCAAACGCTGTCATTGGCTCGATCTATCTTGCTATCCACATTTTCGAGAATCTACAACAGTAATTGCTGAAGAATTATGGGGTCAAGCAGGTGTAGTAGCATATCAAGCAGCGGCTCGGTGGATGTATGCTAATAATGGCAGCAGTCAAGAATTAGACGATATACAGAAACAGTATTTACGCCCCTATTTTGGAGATTTAGTCGATCGCGTGGCGATCGCCTACAATGCTAAACTGATGGACGGCTGGTTGTACGCTGATTTCAAAATAGATATCGGACAAGTTGATGCTGTTGCTCAAACTTATTGTCAGCGGATTTATCTAGAAGGCTCGTACAAACCTAGAGATTCTCGTCAACTGGCGTTATTAGCTCACGAACTCGTACACTCTAGGCAATGCGAACAATTAGGTGGTACAAGTCAGTTTGGCTATCATTATTTCAAGGAGTATAAACAGGCAGGTCAGAATTACGCAAATAATATCATGGAAATTATGGCGAATAATTTTGAAAATCGATTTGCTGGATGGGTTTCTCAGCAGTTAGCAAGCGAGCGAATAGAACCAGAGCAAAAAGTGAATTAATCTGAAACTACGTAACCCGCAGTTAAACTTATAATTCTGCCTGCATTTCTTCAATTTCAAAAAAACTAGCGAGTATGCCTGTAATTGGAATTGCCAAAAAAACTCCTAATATTCCTGCAACTCTAGCCCCAACCAGGATAGCAAACAGAACAATTACTGGATTAAGATTGACTGAATCTTGCATGACTTTAGGAGCAATCAAGTTATTTTGAATCTGCTGAAGTACAAAGCAAACTCCTAAAACTTTTAAAGCTAGCCAAACACTTTGAGATAAGACAGCTAAAGAAACTATACTAATTCCCAATATCGCTCCAATTCCAGGTATGAGATTGGTAAATCCGAGCGCGAGTGACAATATCAATGGAAATGGTATTTCTAATACTAGAAATACCATAAAAGTAGTAAATGATAAAAATAAAACTAGTAAGAACTGACCCTTAATAAAAGCTAGAAACTTACGTTCAACTAGATTAGAAAAACGGCTGTGCGAGCTTACAGGTAAAAGACTGAGGACAAAAAGCCAAAGCCTCTGACCGTATAACAACATAAAAAAAGTCACAGCAGCCATGAGAATAAGAGTCAAAAAATTAGTAAAAAACACTTGTGAATGTATGAAAAGATACGTCAAACTTCTAGTATAAAACGATGCGATTTCTTCTTGTAGTTGCTGCTGAATAACATTTAAGTCTATCTGCATATCCCAACGCTGCATAAATCTTTCTAATCGCTCTACTGATGGCAAAAGAGAATTTAAAAACAAAATTATGCTTTGAATCAGTTGTTGGGCTTGAGAAAAAACAGATAAGCTGACTATAACTATCAAACCAGTAATACTCGTAAAGCTGAGTAAGAAAACAGAAATAACTGCTAGAATCGAGGTAAGAAACGACTGAGCCAACGAACAGGATAGCTAAGTAAAAAAGCTAAAATTGCCGCAAATGCAAAAATAAAAATGACAGTTTTAAAGTAAGATAAAAGCTGTAATAAAGCCCAACAGGAAGCAAATAATAGTAAAAAGCGAACTAACGCCGAATTATTAGTTTGACTCCACAAAATTTTTCTCGGCTCCCTCATATACTATTTAGGAATGGCGATCGCGCATCCTGTTTTGTGCTTCCTTTCAATTCAGGATAGATTTCAATCGTGGAAAAGTGGTGGAGAACTCGGTAATTCGATCTGAATACAAAAAACCTTTAAAGTCGTTCGCTACTTTGAGCAAGGCTAGCAATAGCTGCAATCAATTCATTTGGCTCGACTGGCTTAGTTAGATATAGTTGAAGCTGCCACCACAACCATTCTGTGAGCAGCATTGCTACTACGGTGCTTAGGATAGCAATGCTATAACGCTGTAGTTGGGAGCGTTTCAAGTTCAACCTCTTTTACAGTGACTAGTTATCAGTGGCTCTTGACCAAAGTAAACACTCGTGGCGCGGAAAATGCTATGCGATCGCCCGTGACAACTGACATCTCTTAACTGGTAACTGGTAACTGGTAACTGGTAACTGGTAACTGATTTAATCTTCTTTCTACCCAAGTTTTCCACCCCCCGCAGCTTTATCAACGTGTAGAACAGTTTAAAGAGCAGCAGAGTTTAAACTCTATTGCTGAGGCGATAAATCTCATCCTAGAAGATTACTTTGGATTAGATTCTTGTCAAACTACCACGAACAAACCCCTCACGATTATGGTGGAGAACTTAAGGGGTGAAGTCAGCGACTTGAAAAGTCAGGTTTCACAACTACAGCAAAATTCAAAGCTAGATGCAACAGACCAATCTACAAACAACAACCAAAGCGATTTATTGGATAGACAGCAATTGGCTGAACGATTAGGAGTTGACCAGACGGCGATCGCGCAACACGAAACTGATGGTAAAGAGTTTGTGGAATGGTCGAAAAGCAAAGATCCAGAGCAAATTTCTTGGAAATACGCGGGGGCTAATCTGTTTCGGCGAGTTTGAAGTTAGTGTTTTTGAGTTTTCCACTAGTTTTCCACTATTGGGGCTTATCGTCAAAACATTGGTTCTCATCAATACCAAAAGGAGATTCCCATGATAAACAAACTTAGTAACAACACAACTTCTCATCGCGATCGCATCACTCAAGTTTTCGGCAAAACTCCAGCAGCGATCGCCCTAGCACTGTTTGCTTTAGTGCTTCCCGCTTGTACTGGCACAAACTCCGACTCAGCAGGTCGCGAAGCTGCTACTACTACTAGCGAAGTTGCAGATCGATCGAATTCTAATCTCATCGGCAAGACTGTAACTATCAGCGGCGACATTCAAAGGCAAGTCAGCCCCCAAGCTTTCACGATTCAAAGCGATGAGTTTGTTAACGGTCAAGAGGTGTTGGTTGTCAATGCCAATAAAGTCCCAATTGTCGAAGGAACTCTAACACGGGTGACGGGTACAGTTCGAGATTTGACTATAGTTGACGTAGAAAAAGAGTACGGCTTCGATCTAGACCCTGGTTTGGAAGCTCAAATTAGAGAACAACCCGTTATCGTTGCTACGCAGGTGGCTCTCAATCCCAATCTAGAAAAAATTACCGAAAACCCAGTCCCGTTCTTAGGTCGCACAGTCGCAATTGAAGGAGATGTTGAGAGAGTCATCAGTCCAACTGCATTTATGGTTGACAACAATGAAGTGCTTGGGGACGATGACATACTGATTGTTAGTGCCGCGCCAGCCAAGAATATTACCGAAGGTAGCCGTGTCCAAGTTACGGGAAATGTCCGCAAGCTGACCACAAGAGATTTAGAGCGGGAGTTTAACTTAGGTCCAGCTAAGGAGTATGAAGTATACGTCCAGAAACAGCCCGCAATTGTTGCTGAGAGAACTCAAGTTGTGGGGCAGTAAATTTGCCACGCTGAAAAACAGCATCACGTTTCAATCCAGTCCCATTCAGGTATAAAGATGACGCACTCCCCTCGTCGCCCACCAGAAGCAAATTCTCGTCGGCGTTTGTGGCTGTTAATATTCAGCCGCAGCAGTCTTGCTGTAGGAGCATTTTTGCTTGTAGCTATTGTCGGGGGCGTATCGTGGGGTTGGGTTTTTATCAACCAAAGGTTAGTACCGCTGGTTGAAAGGAATTTAGAGCAGCTCCTTGGAAGACCTGTAGATATAGGGGTAGTGGAAAGGTTTTCGCTCAATAGCTTGCGATTTAGTTCGGCAGCACTCCCAGCAACTTCTAGCGATCCAGATCGGGTGACAGCAGAAGCGGTAGAAGTCCAGTTCGATCTTTTGCCACTCCTGTTTAATAGAAGATTAGAATTAAACGTTACGTTAGTCCAACCGGATGTCTACGTCGAACAGGCAAAAAACGGGCAGTGGGTTTCAACTCAAATTAAAACTCCCCAAGGTGGTGCTGGTTTGATTCAAACTGAGTTAGAGACGATTCGGGTGCGAGATGCCGATATTGTCCTAGTGCCAAATCCAGAACCAAGTAGACCATCAGGTGCAGTGGCGATGCTCCAGAGGAGCCGCTTCGCTAACGCAGATGTGAGTGGAGTCGCCCGCTTTCTAGACCAAAATGAACGAATTCAGTTCGAGTTAACTGGTCAACCGAAAACAGGGGGCAAACTGGCACTATCTGGAGAAACTCGCCCTGCGGCATTGCAACAGACAACTCTTAATATCGAGGCAGAGAATTTACTCGCCACCGAGATTAGTCGGTTAATCGATCTACCCATTAACCTACAAGCAGGTCGGGTGGATGGTGACTTAAGAGTGCAGTTACAACCCGAAGGACAACAACCTGCGATCGCAGGGACGGCTAGCCTGAGTAACGTTACTGCCAAGATTGAAAACGTGCCGAATCTATTTACGAATACCCAAGGGAAACTTTTATTTAAACCGGATCGGACGATCGCCTTGCAAAACGTGACAACCCGCTATGGCAAAATTCCAGTTCAAATCGGCGGGTCGCTCAATACTCTTAAAGGTTATAACTTATCAGGTCAGGTGAAAGCAGTTAGCGCAAATAATCTGCTAAACACGCTGAATGTTGAATCTCCCTTTCCGACAAAGGGAACTCTCAGAGCAGATATTCAGTTGCGGGGTGCGATCGAGCAACCCGTTTTGAGTGGCACTGTCAGCACGATTAAAACTGCACGGATCGACCGGATTCCATTTAAAGATATTAGCGGTCGCTTTGAGTTGACAACAGCAGGGGCAACACCAGAAATTACCTTTGCCAATATTCAAGCAACTCCCGCAGTTGGGGGAAAAATTACAGGCAAGGGTCAAATCCAGTTAGGGACTCAACCTCAAGTCGCATTTAATTTCCAGGGTCAAAACGTACCAGGGAATGCTATAGCCAAGCTTTACGACACTACACCCCCAATTCACATTGGCGATGTAGCAGGAACGGCAAAAATTTCTGGTTCCCCTGGCAATATCCGTACTGTAGCGCAAGTGCAAGCACCTGAAGCTACCTATCCTGGTACGGCTCAAGTCATCGTTACTAACGAGGGAAATACGCTGATTCGAGATGCTGTTTTCCAGGTTGCAGGTGGTAAGGTAACGGCAAACGGTCAAATTAATCGCGATCGCGCCTTTCAAGCGGTTGTGAATGCCAGTGGAGTGCAGCTTAAGTCCTTCTCACCTCAGTTGCGGGGACAATTTAGTGCCAATAAAGTGCGCGTCACCGGAAATTCGTTCGATTTATCCGAGATTCAAGCCCAAGGACAAGTAGGCTTTTCTCAAGGTTTAGCCGTTATCGAGCAACCCCTGACAGCTCAAGTTAGGTGGAATGGCGATCGAATTATCGTTCAAAAAGCAACTGCATCAGGGCTGAATGCCAGTGGAACGGTTGACGTGCGTTTACCAGAACAAGCAGCGCCAGAAATTGCTGGGTTTAACTTAGACGTGCGGGCGCGAGATTACGACTTGCAAGAGTTTGGTTTGGATATCCCTGGTAACGTAACGCTAGCAGGACAAGCAGATTTTACCGGAAAAGTTACAGGTACTCCCGATGCTCCCAATGCGGTTGGAAATCTAGGGTTGCAAAACTTGCGCGTCAACGGTTTAGCCTTCGATCCGGTATTGACTGGCAAATTAAATTATCGAGCCGGACAGCAGACTCAACTAGATGTTAGTGGTAAACAAGATAGAATTGCCTTTACCTTGGATAAGAATAATCGCCCCGTTTCATTTTTCGTGCGGCGAAATCAGGCAGTAGCTAGGGGTGCAACCCAAGGCGAAAACTTAGTTGTTAACGTGCAAGACTTTCCCGTAGCCGTACTGCGAAACGTGATTCCAGGCGATCGCCTCAAGCAAATTGGTGCGATCTCAGGGGAAGTATCGGGCAATCTCACGATCGATCTTACCGAGAATATCACCCAATCTACCGTAATTGGAGATGTGGCGATCGCTCGACCTAGGGCAGGTAGATTCACAGCCGATGCAATTAAAGCCAACATCCGTTATGAAGGCGGCGATTTCAGCTTAAAAGCAGGTGAATTGCGTCTAGGCGATAGCCGCATAGATCTTAGTGGCGATTTCCAAGCGGGACAAGACCGTAAATTTCAATTTCAAATTGATTTCGATCGCGCCAGAGTTGAAAACGTTTTGCAAGCACTGAGCGTTTTCGGTTTTGAAGACTTAGCAGGTGGCTTGTTACCCGAAGATCTCCCTGGAGCAGAGGCATTACCAACGGTATCTGTAGGTATACCAGAAAAATCCTTACTCGCCCAACTGCGACTGTTTTCGGAAATTAGAGCGTTAATCACACAACAGCAACAGCAAGAAAGAGCTTCAGCTACATTGCCACCACTTTCAGCCTTGGATGGTACGATTAGCGGCGAAATTGCCGTAACAGGGGCATTATCTCCAGGTTTACAGCCATCGCTTGATGTTGACTTTGAATTACGCGCTCAAGATTGGCAATGGGGAACTTACAAAGTCGATGAAGCAATTGCCAGAGGGACTTTTGAAGATGGCGTTTTGACGCTGCTACCCTTGCGGCTCGATCTCGGTGACGGACTGATTGCATTTACCGGACAACTAGGGGAGGAACTTTCGGGACAATTGCGAGTCGTCAGCGTACCCGTAGCAACCTTACAGCCTTTTTTGGATCGCTTACCACAAGCATTACCATTTGATGTCACCGGACAGTTGAATGCCCTCGTCACCCTAGCAGGTAATCTAGAAAACCCTCAAGCGATCGGTGAGGTAGCACTGGTGGAAGCAAGCTTGAATCAGCAACCGATTCAAACAGCCCAGCTGAGCTTTGACTATAATGATGCGCGGTTGAGTTTTGCCAGCGATGTATTGATAACAGGGACTCAACCAGTTGAAATTACAGGCAGTATTCCCGTAGCGTTACCGTTTGCCTCCGTCCAGCCCGATAGTAACCAAATCAGCATCCAAGCAAACGTACAAGATCGAGGTTTGGCATTATTGAATTTATTCACCGAGCAAGTTGCTTGGGTTAACGGTCAGGGACAAGTCAATGTCGAAGTGCAGGGAACTTTAGACCAGCCATTAATAACGGGGGAAGCTGTGGTGAAGAATGCCACTTTAAAAGCTGAGGCTTTGCCCGAACCATTGAGAAACGTCACGGGGACGGTGGAGTTTAATGGCGATCGCATCGTTGTTCCTAATATTACAGGGCAGTACAATTCAGGTAAAGTGACTGCTGAAGGAACTCTACCGATTTTTGCCACCCAACAGGCACAGCCAGCAACAAATCCCCTTACGGTATCGCTCAACGACTTAGAGGTAGATATCGAAGGACGCTATGAAGGCGGAGTTAGCGGCAATGTCGTTATTACAGGCACAGCTCTATCTCCCAATATTGGCGGTAAGATTCGCTTGGCGAACGGTCAAGTCTCTTTGGGAGGAACTGAAGAGACTCCTACTGCCGCAGTAGGTACACCCGCAGCAGGTACGGCTACAAGTAGCACAGCGACAAATCGCAACACCCCAGAGGAATCTCCGATTGAATTTACCAATTTGCAATTGATTCTCGGCGATGACGTGCGGATCGTCCGTCAACCCCTACTTAACTTTGAGGCAGAAGGCGACCTGGCGATTAATGGCACTTTAACGAATCCTCGTCCTCAAGGAGTGGTGCGTCTGACGGGGGGACAAGTCAACTTATTTACGACTCAGTTTAATTTAGCGCGGGGCAAAGAACAGACGGCACGCTTCACGCCCAAAGGAGGACTAGACCCCATCCTTGATGTCACTCTAGTGGCAACCGTACCGGAGACAACGGGCATTGGGCGAGTTCCCACTTCACCTTTTTCTGGCGAGATCCGCGACGTTGGGGCTACCAGCTTCGGCACTTTCCGCACCGTGCGCGTGCAAGCAGCAGTAGAGGGACCCGCGAGTGAATTGGCGGATAATCTAGAACTGACCAGCGAACCGAATCGCAGCGAAGCAGAGATCGTCGCACTCTTAGGCGGTTCCTTTGTCAATACCTTGGGTAGAGGAGATCCTACCCTAGGGCTTGCCACAATTGCAGGATCTGCCCTACTGTCCAACTTCCAAGACAATATTACCGAGATTGGCGAGGCTTTAGGTATTGACGAATTACGCCTGTTTCCTACCATCGTCACCGATCCAACAGAAAACGTTTCTGTCCTCGGTTTAGCAGCAGAGGCAGTGTTTGCCATCACCAACGATTTCTCTGTCTCCCTCTCACGAGTATTTGCTGCTGATGACCCCCTGCGTTACAACCTAATTTATCGCCTCAACGACCAAATTTTGGTACGTGGCTCCACCAATTTGAGCGGTGAGAGTCGGCTGCTAGTGGAGTACGAAACCAGATTTTAGTTTATGTCTTAACTGTGTTGCAAAAACTTCTCAGCTCAAAACTCTATAAATCTTTGGGAATTGCACTTTCGTTATTGTTATTTCCAGCTACGGGAGTTCAAACCGCAGTCGCAGCCGATCGCATTTATGCGACATACGGCGCTTTTGAAAGCTCGGTGGCGATCGAAGATTTGGCAGAGTTTGCCAAAACGGGCAAAATTCAGGGCGGACTGATCGATTACGCCCGCAGGCTCACCCCCGCACAACTAGCGCGGCTACGAAGCATACTAACTGCACCAGTGGATCTCACTCCAGTGGCAATTTCTCAATTTCTTTACTCTTCGATTGGCGAAACTTTATTACAACGCCTGGGACAGATCGTTCAAACTGAAGCCAGACTTCCAGGGTTTTATGCCATTCGCTCGGCGCTCATCTTAGCCGCAGCAGAAAATCGCCAAGGCTTCACCCTACTCGATGTCTTGCGTCAGTTTCCTACAAATGGAATTCGAGTCAATCTAGGGCAAAGTTTAGAGATTGTAGAAGAATTACAAGCTGTCATCAATCGCACAAACGAAGCGATCGCTCTGGTACAAAGACAATCGGCTGCCGCTGCCATTAACCAACAGCCAGCCAATTTCTCTCAGTTGCCAGACTTGCGCCAACGAGGAAGTTTTACTTGGACGAAACGCACCTTAGAGCTTTACGATCCCAGCCGCGATCGCGCCTTTATTGCCGATCTTTATTTACCCAGGGGGCAGGGAGTAGGGAGCAGGGACGAGCTGGGGGAAGAGAGGACAAGGGGACAAGGGAGACAAGGGGGACAAGAAAGTAATTACCAACAACCAACAACACTCAACCAACAACTCTTTACCAATTACCAATTACCAATTACCAACCACCGACGCTTCCCAGTCATTGTCATCTCCCACGGTTTAGGTTCAGACCGCAATACTTTTAGATATCTCGCCCAACAGTTAGCTAGTTATGGTTTTGCCGTTGCCGTTCCCGAACATCCCAATAGCAATGCCGAACAATTGCGATCGCTCCTGAATGGTCGCGCTACTGCCGTGACACCTCCAAGGGAGTTTATCAATCGTCCTCTGGATGTATCTTATTTGCTCGATGTTTTGGCGCAACTGAATCGCACCGATCTATCTTTTGCCCTGAATTTACAACAAGTTGGAGTTGTCGGTCATTCCTACGGCGGCTATACAGCATTAGCTTTAGCAGGTGCTAAGTTGAATTTCGACCAATTGCAACAAGACTGTCAGAATTTGGGCGAGACTTTTAATTTGTCTCTACTACTTCAGTGTCGGACGCTAGAATTACCGCGCACGCAGTATAATTTACGCGATAAAAGAATTAAGGCGGCGATCGCGATTAATCCGATTGGTAGCTCCCTTTTTGGTAAAGCTGGGTTGAGTCAAATAAAAATTCCGGTGACGATCGCTAGTAGCAGCGAGGATAAAGTTGCACCTGCTTTACCAGAACAAATTTTACCCTTTACATGGCTGACTGCTCGGAATAAATATCTTCTCTTACTCGCAGGTGGAACCCACTTTTCTGCTGCCGATAAATCCGATCCAGGTAGCGAACCTTTACCCATTCCCGAATCAGTCATCGGTCCAGATCCCGCCTTGGCTCGTGGCTATCTGGGAGCTTGGAGCGTGGCTTTTTTTGAAACTTACATTGCTACTTCTCAGCAGTACCGTCCCTATCTGAGTGCTGATTATGCTCGGTTTATTAGTCAACCACCTTTAACTTTGAGTTTAGTGCAATCTCTACCTTTAGATAACCTGACCCAATAACTAGACAGAAAAATTGAAGCGATCGATTTTGGAGGAATGATGAAAATTTTGGTTGTTTACTACTCAATGTACGGTCATACCTTAAAACTGGCGCAAGCTGTTGCCGAAGGAGCCAGCAAAATCCCTGGAGCTGAAGTGATGTTACGTCGCGTTCAGGAATTTGAAGCGGTCGATCAAATCATCGACCAAGATGCTACGTCGCGTTCAGGAATTTGAAGCGGTCGATCAAATCATCGACCAAAACGAAGCGGCTCGTCAAGTACGAGAGCAACAGCAGGACATTCCTATTTGTACCGTTGACGATCTGCGATCGGCAGATGGAGTCATTTTTGGCTCTCCGACGCGCTACGGCAATATGACGGCACAAATGAAACAACTAATCGATTCTACCTCTAGCTTATGGCTAAACGGTGAGATGGAAGGCAAACCAGCAGGCTTGTTTACCTCAACCGCCTCCACTCATGGAGGTCAGGAAACAACGCTGCTGACGATGATTGTTCCCTTATTATATCTATAGGAACTAGTTACTACATTAAATAATACTATTTTAGTAGCTTTATAGTACAAATGTATTAATAAGAACTGCTCAGCACATCAAATTTTAACGATTTTCATTCCAGAGAAAGATCCTGCGCCAACCTCTGGGACTTGCAGCCGCAATTGTTAGAAAGACTGCTTTTAAACCGATCGCAATAAGGTTAGCTAGCGCCAGCAGTCAGTAACCTAAGCAGCGAGAGCGAGTTGAGTCCTCGATCGCATTCTAGCTAGCGCCAAAGATCCGTATTTATCCCGTGTATGAAAAGACTTGTTCGATCCTAAGCTCAAAGAATTTGAGGCTTTTGGGGGCGATTTTGCCGCCAAAATCTTCTATGCAATGCCTTTTCCCAGCAAATAAGGAAAATGATTCGACATGGTTCGACTAGAAGAATTGACGAAGGGTACTCAAGTTGGGGGCATCCTGCCAAACAATCTCGTCACCATTGTCGATGCTCAGTGGCATGGCTCTGATGTTGTCGAGCTGACGTATAAAGATGCTAGCGGTTCTTTAGGACATGAATTGGTATTTCGCGATCGCGAACCAACCCTGGAACTTGTTACGGAAGGAACCCCTTGGAGTTTTACTGCCGATGGCGCTAACTTTCGTTTGGTATCAGAAGCATACCGCATTCGCCTTGCCCATCTATTCGACCCGCTGCTAGCCGTACACACATCGCTAGTTGAGCCACTACCCCACCAAATTACAGCCGTCTATGGGGAAATGCTAACCCGCCAACCCCTGCGCTTCTTATTGGCAGACGATCCTGGCGCGGGTAAGACAATTATGGCGGGATTGCTAATGCGGGAATTGCTAATTCGAGGCGACTTGCATCGCTGCCTTGTCGTCTGTCCTGGCAGTCTAGCAGCTCAGTGGCAGGACGAGCTGTACCAAAAGTTTCACCTGCCCTTTGAAATTCTCACCAACGATCGGATTGAAGCGGCGCGGACGGGAAATGCTTTTGCAGAGATGCCGCTATTAATCGTGCGCCTGGACAAACTTAGCCGTAATGACGACCTACAAGCCAAATTAGCCCAAACGGACTGGGATTTGGTCGTCTGCGACGAAGCTCATAAAATGTCGGCTTCGTTCTTTGGCGGTGAAATTAGAGAAACGAAACGCTACAAACTCGGCAAGCTGCTGTCAAGTTTAACTCGACATTTTTTATTAATGTCGGCAACACCCCACAACGGTAAAGAAGAAGACTTTCAGCTGTTCATGGCGTTGCTAGATGGAGACAGATTTGAGGGACGATTTCGGGATGGAGTTCACGTCTCGGATACTTCCGACTTGATGCGGCGATTAGTTAAAGAAGATCTACTGAAATTTGACGGCAAACCGCTATTTCCAGAACGGAAAGCCTACGCTGTAGAATACAAACTTTCGGATTTGGAAGCGGTACTTTATAAACGAGTCACCGAGTACGTGCGCGAAGAATTCAACCGTGCTGATGCTTTAGGCAATGAAGGGCGTAAAGGCACTGTAGGTTTTGCTTTGACGATTTTGCAGCGCCGTCTTGCTTCATCGCCAGAGGCAATTTATCAATCGCTTACCCGCCGCCGAGAACGGTTGCAAAAACGGTTGCGCGAAGAAGAATTGTTGAAGCGAGGCAGTAGCGCCAGTATAGAACTTGGGCAAGTTCTCGATTTAGAAGATATAGAAGACGATCTGGAGGATGTCCCCAGCGAAGAACGGGAAGCGAAAGAAGAGGAAGTTGCCGATCTCGCCACGGCTTCGCGGACAATAGCCGAATTACAAGTAGAAATTAGTCTTTTACAAGAATTAGAGCAGCTAGCACTGCAAGTGCGGCGTAGTGGTACGGATAAGAAATGGGAAGAACTATCAAAAATTATTTTAGATTTTAGATTGCAGATTTTAGATTATGAACTCGAAGATCCTAATCAAAAATCAAAAATCAAAAATCTAAAATCCCGAAAGTTGGTAATTTTTACCGAGCATCGGGATACCTTAAATTACTTAGCTCAGAGGATTCGGACGCTGCTGGGGCGTACTGAAGCAGTGGTGACAATTCACGGTGGGATGGGACGAGAAGAACGCCGCAAAGCCCAGGAAGCCTTTACCCAAGATATTGCCGTGCAAGTCTTAATCGCTACCGATGCAGCCGGAGAGGGAATTAACCTGCAACGAGCGCACCTGATGGTGAATTACGATCTGCCTTGGAATCCCAATCGTTTAGAACAGCGGTACGGGCGAATTCACCGGATCGGACAGACGGAGGTGTGTCACCTGTGGAATTTGGTGGCAAAGGAAACTCGCGAGGGGGATGTATATCTGGCGCTGTTGAAAAAGTTGGAAATAGAACAAGAGGCGCTGGGAGGTAAAGTATTTGACGTGCTGGGAAAAGCGATCGCCTCAGCTGAGCTACGAGAGCTGCTGATTCAAGCGATTCGCTATGGCGATCGCCCAGACGTGCGCGATCGCCTCAATCAAGTCGTACAAGATAAACTAGACCAACAAAGGCTGCGGGAACTTCTGTCAGAAAGAGCTTTGGCGCGGGATGCAATGGATATCGCCAAAGTACAGCAAATTAAGGCTGAAATGGAACGAGCAGCGGCGCGGCGGCTGCAACCTCATTTTATTGCCTCTTTCTTTCTGGAAGCTTTCGAGCAGTTGGGTGGCACGGCGCGTCAGCGAGAAGGCGATCGCTACGAAATCACCCACGTCCCCGCAGTTATTCGCGATCGCGGGCGGCAAATTGGTGTCGGAGAACCACTGCTGCGGCGCTACGAACGTATCTGCTTTGAAAAAGAGTCGATTAGCATTCCAGGTAAGCCACTAGCGGCGTTCGTCTGTCCTGGACATCCCCTACTGGATGCCGCGATTGACTTAACTCTGGAACGGCATCGGGATTTGTTGAAACAAGGCAGTATCTTGGTAGATGACAACGACATGAGTGAAAGCACCCGCGCTTTAGTTTACCTAGAACATGGTATCCAGGATGCGCGAACTAATTCCACTGGGACTCGGCGGGTGGTGTCGCGGCGGATGCAGTATGTGGAAATAGGGATTTTAGATTTTAGATTGCAGATTTTAGATTCAGAAACTCAATCGAAAATTGAAAATCAAAAATCTGAAATTTGGAACGCAGGTTATGCACCCTACCTCAACTATAGATCCCCTCAAGATGAAGAAAAGGAAATTATAGATACAATCTTTACTGACTCAAACCAAACGTTTCAATCTAAAATCCAAAATCTAAAATCTAAAATCGAAAATGAGGCGACGAGTTACGCCATTTCCCAGCTTGTCGGGCAACACCTCCAGGAAGTCAAGCAGCGCAAGGAGGAACTCATTGCTAAGACGATGGCAGCGGTGAAAGACCGACTCACAAAAGAGATTAATTATTGGGACCATCGGGCAGAAGACCTGAAAATGCAAGAGTCAGCTGGCAAGGCGAATGCCAAGATCAATTCAACCAAGGCGCGTCAGCGGGCGGATGAGTTGCAAGCGCGGTTGCTGCATCGGCTGGAGGAATTGGAACAGGAACGCCGATTATCGCCTTTACCACCAGTCGTCGTCGGGGGTGCGCTGGTAGTTTCGCTGGGATTGCTGCAACGGCTACAAGGAAAGCGACAGTCAGATGCGGCGATGTTTGCTAGGGAAACTCAACGGGTAGAGAAAACAGCGATGGCAGCGGTGATGGCAGCAGAAAGCCAGTTGGGATACGAACCAAAAGATGTCAGTCAGCAAAAGTGCGGCTACGATATTGAGTCGCGCATTCCCCAAACGGGACAGCTGCGCTTTATCGAGGTGAAGGGGCGGATAGCAGGTGCAGCAACGGTGACGGTGACGAAGAATGAAATTATCGCCGCACTGAATCAGCTGGACGCTTTCATCTTGGCTTTGGTGCAAGTGCCGAAGTCAGAGGAATTTACCCAAGGGGATGTTTGGAAAGTCAAGGCATCGCAGGGAACTTACAAGGTGCATGACGATGATTGTGTCATTCGTTATCTGCGGCAACCGTTTCATAAAGAACCAGATTTCGCCGTGACGAGTGTAAATTATGACTGGCGCGAGTTGTGGCAGCAGGGAACTGAGCCATTTTAGGCAATTTTAGATTTTAGATTTTAGATTTTAGATTTTGGATTGGTTCTATAGCTATGTCTAAAATACCAGTATCCGGTCATACTAAGACGCTGAGGCAATAGCTTAGACCTATTGATTCTATTGCTGCCATACAATAATCGCTAAAATCTACTTAAGAGCAATCTTTCTCAATCTAAAATCTAAAATCTAAAATCTAAAATTCTAATATGAATGCTCATAAAATAGAGACTGTTTTAAATGAAGATGGAACTCTAACACTGCGAGGATTGCCTTTTCGGGCGGGGGATGCAGTTGAAGTGATTATTCTGGAAAGTCACCCTACGCAGCACGAAGCGCCTATACCTTCCTCAGACTCAAATCCTTATCCTCTGCGCGGCACAGTCATTCGCTACGATGACCCAACTGAGCCTGTTGCTCTGGAAGATTGGGAAGTGCTGAAATGATTGTACTCGATACCCATATTTGGGTTTGGTGGGTTGATGGCAATCAGCGACTTACAAAAGCTAATGAACAGTGGATACAACAATACCAGCCCCAAGGTTTGGGAGTCAGCATTATTTCTTGTTGGGAAGTCGCTAAATTAGTAGAAAACAATAAGCTCGTTCTATCCTGTTCGGTCAGTGAGTGGCTGAATGATGCTTTGGCTTATCCAGGAGTACAGTTACTCGATTTGACGCTGCCAATTGTAGTTGAATCAACACAATTAGTCGGTTTTCACCGCGACCCCGCCGACCAGATTATTGTTGCAACTGCAAGAATCTATAACTGTCCGTTGTTAACGGTTGACGAGAAAATTCTTAACTCCCCTAACGTGCAGACTCTCAAGTAGTAGTAAATTCTCGCTCTTTAGGAATTCATTTATGCTACTGGAATTAAATCAAATTATCGTTCCGCCTGGTCAGCAATTGTTATTAAAAAATGTTTCCTGGCAGATGTATGAAAACATTTTGTCAGAGTTAGGGGAAGGTCGGGCTGCTAGAATTAATTATTACCAAGGAATGTTGGAGATTGTGACACCACTACCAGAACATGAGATAGGAAAAGTCATGATTGGTGATTTGGTGAAGGCATTACTTGAAGAACTCGACATTGATTTTTGGAGTCTTGCCTCTACAACTTTTAAAAACGAAGCTATGGCAGCAGGTGTAGAGGCAGATGACTGTTTCTATATCCAAAACGAAGCTGTTATTAGAGGGAAAAAGCGAATAGATCTAACTGTAGATCCTCCGCCAGATCTAGCAATTGAAATCGATATTACATCTCGTACTCGTTTCAATAACTATGAGGCTTTAGGTGTGACTGAGCTTTGGCGATATGATGGGCAGAGCTTGGAGATAAATGTATTGGAAGATGGAAAATATGTCAAATCGAATACCAGTAGAAACTTTTCTCAATTTCCACTCGTTGATGCGATTCCTCAATATGTAGAGCAGAGTAAAGTAGTAGGTAGAAATGCGACGATGAAAGCTTTTAGAAATTGGGTGAGAGAATTTTAGATTTTAGATTTTAGATTTTAGATTGAAGAAAAATAAATATCAGTGTTCTTACGGACAGATGGCTAGTAATTCCTGGGCAAATTCTAATAATCCCACCAGGATTGTTAGGCTACTGTAATGACTTCTCATACAGATAATTTCGACAACCCAGAAAATTTACAAATTACTGAGACTTTCTCATCTATAGCTCAGTCAAAAAATCTAAATTTAATTCAGTATAACCACGGAAATTATCGCAAGAAGTTAATTGAGGTTTCCTTGCCGCTAGAGGCAATTAATAAAGAATCAGCACGGGAAAAATCAATTCGACACGGGCATCCTTCAACTTTACATTTATGGTGGTCGCGTAAGCCATTAGCAACGTGTCGGGCAGTATTATTTGCATCTTTGGTGGACGATCCTTCGAGTCATCCCGACAAGTTTCCTACAGAAGAGGCGCAGGAGGAAGAGAGAAAACGCTTATTTGAAATTATCGAACAGTTGGTGAAGTGGGAAAATATTAATAATAAAGATATTTTAGACGCAGCTAAAACAGAAATTCTAAAATCGACTAATAATAATCCGCCGCCTGTCCTCGATCCTTTTTGTGGTGGAGGTTCGATACCTTTAGAAGCGCAAAGGTTGGGGTTAGAAGCGCATGGAAGCGATCTAAATTCAGTGGCGGTTTTGATTACCAAAGCTTTGATAGAAATCCCGCCAAAATTTGCCGATCGCCCTCCTGTTAATCCTGATTCTCAAAGTACAATCATCCCCAATCAAAAATCTAAAATCAAAAATCTAAAATTCCACTATGGGGCGCAGGGATTAGCTGAGGACGTGCGCTATTACGGGCAATGGATGCGGGATAAAGCTTTTAAGCAAATTGGGCATCTTTACCCCAAAGTAGATTTACCGCAGGAATATGGCGGCGGTGAGGCGACGGTAATTGCTTGGTTGTGGGTAAGGACTGTGAAATGTCCTAATCCTGGTTGTGGCGCAAAAATGCCCCTCACAAGTAAGTTTTGTCTCTCAACTAAGAAAAATAAAGAAGCTTGGGTAGAACCTATAATCGATCACACTCAGCAGCCGTCTGTGGTACGTTATAAAATTTTAGATTTTAGATTGCAGATTTTAGATTCTGAAGTGCAAGACGAAACCTCTCAATCAAAAATCAAAAATCAAAAATCAAAAATCCCCCCAGACGGAACCGTAAACCGTAAGGGTGCAACTTGCATCTGTTGCAGTACGCCAGTGCCATTTGACTACATCCGCAGTGAAGGAAAAGTAGGACGGATGGACGCTGAATTGATGGCTATTGTCGCCGAAGGGCAACGCGGACGGGTGTATTTGTCACCAACCCAAGAACATGAGGAAATAGCAGCCAAAGCACAACCAGATTGGAAGCCTGAATCAGATTTACCAGAACAGGCGCTTGGCTTCCGCGTGCAACTTTACGGGATGACCAAACACGCTGACTTATTTACTTCTCGTCAACTTGTAGCCTTAACCGCTTTTAGCGACTTGGTAAGCGAAGCACGGGAAAAGGTACTTGAGTCAGCTGTAGCTGCTGGAATGCCTGATGATAGTTTACCGCTTTGCGAAGGTGGTACGGGTGCGACGGCTTATGCAGATGCAGTGGCGACTTATTTAGCGATCGCAGTAGATCGAATCAGCGACTACAATTCAAGTATTTGTAGCTGGCACTCAGGACGAGACATTATTAGAAATACTTTTGCCCGTCAAGCAATTCCCATGACTTGGGACTTTGCAGAAGCAAACTTATTAAGCGATTCCACTGGTAACTTCATCGGTGCAGTTAATTGGATAAGTAAAGTTATTGAAATTTCTCCTTGCAGTACCAAAGGAGTTGTCAAACAAATCGATGCAACTAGATCGGATGTCTTTACAAAATCAATAGTTGTTTCTACAGATCCGCCATATTACGACAATATCGGCTACGCTGACCTCTCGGACTTTTTCTATGTCTGGCTGCGTCGTTGTTTAGGTTCAATCTATCCCGATCTGTTCGCTACTCTACTCGTTCCCAAAGCACAAGAACTTGTCGCTACACCTTATCGCTTTGGTGGAGACAAACAAAAAGCCAAGGAATTTTTTGAAGAGGGACTAGGTAAAGTTTTTAAGAGAATGCGTGAGATGGCACATGATGAATATCCTTTAACTGTTTATTACGCATTCAAACAAACAGAAACCGAAGCAACAGATGAAGATAGTCACGATCTAGCAGTTGCTTCTACCGGATGGGAAACCATGCTAGAAGGGCTAATCAAGGCTGGTTTTACTATCACTGGTACATTGCCCATGCGAACAGAACTAAGTAACCGTACAGTTGCCAGTGGTACAAATGCCCTCGCCTCATCTATCGCCCTCGTCTGCCGTCCTCGTCCAGAAACCGCACCATCCACCACTCGCCGCCAATTCGTCAACACCCTCAAGCGCGAACTTCCAGCCGCCCTGCATCAACTGCAACAAGGCAACATCGCCCCTGTAGACTTGGCACAAGCTAGCATTGGTCCTGGCATGGCAATCTACTCTCGCTACACGAAAGTGTTGGAATCGGACGGTACACCAATGCGCGTGCGTACCGCCCTGCAACTGATCAACCAAACCTTAGACGAATTCCTCGCCGAACAAGAAGGAGAATTTGACGCTGAAACCCGCTTTGCCCTGACTTGGTTTGAACAGTATGCCTTCAGTGAAGGATTGTTTGGCGATGCTGAAACCCTTTCCAAAGCTAAAAATACCGCCGTACAAAGCATGGTAGACGCTGGCATCCTCGTTGCCAAGGCAGGGAAAGTACGACTGCTACGCCGCAGTG
This sequence comes from Chroococcidiopsis thermalis PCC 7203, assembly GCF_000317125.1. Classification (GTDB taxonomy): domain Bacteria; phylum Cyanobacteriota; class Cyanobacteriia; order Cyanobacteriales; family Chroococcidiopsidaceae; genus Chroococcidiopsis; species Chroococcidiopsis thermalis. The sequence goes on along the minus strand of NC_019695.1, from coordinate 4,306,805 downwards.
AAATTTTAGATTTTAGATTGAAGATTTTAGATTGTGAATCTGAATCGAAAATCAAAAATCAAAAATCTAAAATCACCATTTGGGCTGCCACACAGCACATGATTCGAGAATTGCAAGATGGTGGTGGAGATCGAGGCGCTGCGAATTTACTCTCGCAATTGGGAAATATAGGAGAAGCAGCGCGGGAGCTAGCTTATCGGCTGTATAACATTTGCGATCGCAAAGGTTGGGCATCTGAAGGTGTCGCTTACAACAGCTTGGTAATTTCCTGGTCGGACATTTCCCGTCTCGCTGACGAAAAGAAAGAAGCCACGCCATTGCAAGGTGAGTTGGAATTTTAGATTTTAGATTTTAGATTTTAGATTTTAGATTTTAGATTGAAGAAGGAGGAGGGAAATTTTAGATTTTAGATTTTAGATTTTAGATTTTAGATTGAAGAAGGAGGGAAATTTTAGATTTTAGATTTTAGATTTTAGATTGAAGAAGGAGGAGGGAAATTTTAGATTTTAGATTTTAGATTTTAGATTGAAGAAGGAGGGAAATTTTAGATTTTAGATTTTAGATTTTAGATTGAAGAAGGAGGGAAATTTTAGATTTTAGATTTTAGATTTTAGATTGAAGAAGGAGGAAGGAGGGGAAATTTAGATTTTAGATTTTAGATTGAAGAAGGAGGGAAATTTAGATTTAGCGAATAAAAAAGAGGTTTTCTACTGATGAGTAATTAATGAAATAATAACGTTTAGTCAAAGATAAACAGGAAAAATGCAAGTAGCTAGAGAAACATTGAACTCTTAATCAAAAACGAGTAAAACAATCTAAAATCTAAAATCTAAAATCTAAAATTATTATGAATGAGCAGGAATTTAAAGATAGAACGAAAAAACTAGCACTGCGGGTTATCCGCCTTGTGGGAAAACTGCCTAATAACTATATAGCGGAAGTTATTGGTAAACAACTTTTGCGTTCGGCTACTTCAGTAGGAGCTAACTATCGCGCTGCTTGTCGGGGTAAATCAACTGCCGATCTGATTGCCAAGCTTGGAATTGTTTTAGAGGAAGCCGACGAATGCCTTTACTGGATGGAAATTTTAATTGAAGCTGAATTAGTCGCTGCTGAAAAATTAAAGAGTTTGATGTCAGAAACAAACGAAATTGTAGCTATGATAGTTGCTTCAATCAAGACTCTACGAACTAAAACTAAACCCCAACCTAAAATCTAAAATTCCTCTCTTCCAATCTAAAATCTAAAATCTAAAATCTAAAATTATATGATTAGCAATCGCGAACGTGTTGGCAGAGCCTTAGACCTGCTCAAAGATGGCTTATATCCCTTTGTAGAACGGGAAATGCGTTCTGCCTATAGCGATAAGTGGTTAGTTGCTGCCACCCCTTTTGTCTCAGAAGACCGTACCTTGCGGCGCAGCGTCCAGCAAATCCTGAAGCAAGATATTTCAGAATTGCTCAAACTAATGTCAAATCAGTGGCGCGAAGTTTTCAAAAAAACTTTGGGCAATGCCGAAAGAAGTTTAGTCGGGGAGTTAATATCTACCCGTAACTCCTGGGCGCACAACGATCCCTTCTCTACAGACGATGCCTATCGCGCCCTCGATAGCGTCTCCCGCTTGCTCACCGCCATCTCTGCACCAGAAGCCGACGAAGTTGACAAGCAAAAACAAGAATTGTTGCGGGTACGGTTTACCGAACAAGCCCGTCGCGAGACTCGCCGCGCTCATCTCCAACCCCTAGAAGGCAACCCTACAGGTGGTTTAAAACCCTGGCGAGAAATTGTCACCCCTCACCAAGATGTTGCTTCCGGTCGCTACCAAGAAGCGGAATTTGCGGCGGATCTGTGGCAGGTCTATTTAGACGAAGGCTCGGACGAATATCGCGTCCCTACTGAGTTTTTTCGCCGCACCTACCTGACGGAAGGACTCAAGCAACTGCTGACAAATGCCTTGCTGCGTCTTTCAGGTAAGGGTGGAGATCCTGTCATCGAACTGCAAACCAACTTCGGTGGTGGCAAAACCCATGCCATGCTTGCTTTGTATCACCTATTCATGGGAGTCCCTGCATCACAGTTGCCAGGATTAGAACCAGTGCTGTCAGCAGCAGGTGTCATGCCTCCGGCAAAAGTCAACACGGCAGTTTTAGTTGGCAACAAAATTTCTCCAGGTCAGCCCCAACGTAAAAAAGATGGTACGGTTGTGCGGACGCTCTGGGGCGAACTGGCTTGGCAGTTGGGTGGTAAAGAAGGCTACGAGATGCTGCGGCAAGCAGACGAAACCTCAACTAACCCTGGCGATACCCTGCGGCTGTTGTTTAACCGTTATGCGCCCTGCCTGATTTTAATCGATGAATGGGTAGCTTACGCCCGACAGCTGCATCAAGAAAATGACTTACCAGGGGGTAGCTTTGACACTCACTTTACCTTTGCTCAGACTTTGAGCGAATCGGCAAAAAATGCTAACCAGACCTTGCTAGTCGCCAGTATTCCCGCTTCTGATAATGAAATTGGCGGCGATCAAGGGTTAGCAGCCCTAGATCGGCTCAAAAATGCCATTGGCAGAGTTGAATCCCCTTGGCGACCTGCTAGTGCCGATGAAAGCTTTGAAATCGTGCGACGGCGCTTGTTTCAACCGATCGCCGAACAAACTGCCTTTGTCGCCCGCGATGCCGTCGTTCGCGCCTTCGGGGAAATGTACCAAGCCCAATCGCAGGAATTTCCTAGCGAGTGCCGAGAAGCCAGTTACAAGCGGCGGTTAGAAAATGCCTATCCCATCCATCCCGAACTATTCGACCGACTTTACACCGACTGGTCGAGTCTGGACAAGTTTCAACGCACCAGGGGCGTACTGCGGTTGATGGCAAAAGTAATTCATACCTTGTGGGAGGGACAAGACAAAAGTTTGTTAATCATGCCTGCCAACGTGCCGATGGATGACGGACAGGTGCAAGCAGAATTGACGCGCTACCTAGAAGACCACTGGGTTCCCGTGATTGAAAAAGACGTAGACGGAGATAATTCACTGCCTCTGGAGTGCGATCGCCAAAATCCCAATCTAGGACGTTACTCTGCCTGTCGCCGCGTCGCCCGTACCATTTATCTCGGCTCAGCCCCGACTCTCCGCGCTGCCAATCGCGGCTTGGAAGACCGACGGATTAAACTCGGTTGCGTCCAACCAGGGGAAAGCGTAGCAACTTTCGGGGATGCCTTGCGCCGTCTCACAGATCGCGCTACCCACCTCTACGTTGATGGCAGTCGCTACTGGTTCTCAACTCAACCTAGCGTCACCCGCCTCGCTCAAGACCGAGCCGAGCAACAGGAGCGGGATAAAGTTTGGGATGAAATTATCCGTAGGTTAAGGGCTGACAAGCAGCGCGGTGAATTTGCTGGAGTTCACATTGCTCCCGACTCCAGTGCTGACGTCCCCGATGAAATGGCTGTCAGGTTGGTTGTCTTGGGAGCGCAGTATCCGCATAAAAATAAAGAAACCGATACTCCAGCCCGTGTCAGAGCAGAAGAGATTTTACAGCATAAAGGAGCCAGCCCCCGTTACTGCAAAAATATGTTGCTGTTCCTCGCACCAGACAAGGCTAAACTTGAGTTGCTAGAAAAGTCTGTTTGCCAGTATCTAGCTTGGGATTCAATTGTCCGAGAAAAGGAAGCCCTAGAACTCGGTGTGTTTCAAAGCAACCAAGCGACAACCAAACAGCAAGAGACTGACAAAATTGTTAAAAACTTAATTCAAGAAGCTTATATTTGGCTGCTCGTACCAACGCAACCCGATCCTCACGCAGCAATCGAGTGGCAAGAAATTCGGCTGCACGCATCAGACTCGCCCATAGTGCAAGCGAGTCGCAAAGCCACACACGAAGAACATTTGATGGCTAACTATGCTGCCAGTCGTCTGGGTCTAGAAGCACTCGACCCTTATCTATGGCGGGATGTCAACCATCTCGACTTGAAGAAGTTGTGGGAGTATCTGGCTTATTACCTGTATTTGCCGCGCTTGCGAGATGAAAAGGTACTACTGGCTGCTGTAGAGACGGGAGTGGCAGAATTACTTTGGAATGAAAATTTTGCTTACGCTACTGGCTGGGATGAATCCAAAGGACGTTACCTGGGCTTAACAGCAGGCAAGCACATTAACGCTAGCCTCAGCAGTCAATGTCTAATTGTGAAGCCAGAAATAGCGCAACGGCAGTTTGAGGCAGATAGAGCCGCGATCGCGACAACTCAAATACCACAACCTAATGACTTAGAGAGTGGGGAGCAGAGAAATAAGGGAGTAGAGGGACAGACAAGTAGAGAAGTAGAAGAAAAAACAGGCACTTACGATCCGTCATCTGTAACTACTCCTGCTCCAACAGTTCTACCAAAACGTTTCTATGGCTCAATTAAGTTAGATGCATTGCGACTGCGGCGAGATGCAGGACTAATAGCTGATGAAGTCATTCAACACTTCGCCAGCTTGGTGGGTGCAGAGGTCGAGATTACATTGGAAGTTCAAGCGAGCATTCCGAATGGAGTACCAGACAATGTGGCTCGCGCCGTTACTGAAAACTGTCGAGTTTTGAAATTTACAACTCAAGAATTTGAGCATGAATGACGGTTATATATTACTCGCTCAAACCGCAGTTCATCGAGGCGAATCCCGTCTCTATTCGTTCGCTAGGATGCGGACGAGTCTAGCAGTGGCTGAATTAATTTTGGCTAAAGGGAGCTGGTGAGGTGGTGGTACCGAGCTGTAGTGTTTAGGAGAGCAAACCTATAAACTCATGCCCGCCTGTCTATCGAGCAACTAGATGAATTAAGTGAGTTACTGTTAAACTTTGCTCTTTGCTACTGACTTGACGGCTTGGTTGCAGCAACCGAGAAAAAAAGGCGGTTGGAATTGCAGAGGCGATCGCCCGAGTGCTCCAGCGCGATCTCACTTTGCACGTAATATCACACTTTTCAACTTCTGCGCTTTCCCGACACCAACGAAAAAACGGGGTAGTTTTATGAAACAATAGCTCTTGAGAATGCATATTTCCAAGAGCAATGGCGTTGTTAGATCGGGCTGAAATTACCGGACTCAAACGAATTGAGCCGATCGCTCTCACCCTACATCCGGCTGCCGTTTACCTCGGCACTTTAAGTGAGGGGTCGCAGCGTGCCATGCGCTCTTCCTTGAATGAGATCGCTTCTGTATTGACAGATGGGGAATGCGATTGCTTGACTCTAGACTGGTCTAAACTACGCTACCGCCATACGGTTGCCGTCCGCACTGCCCTCAAGCAGCGTCTCGCTCCCGCAACGGTAAATAAAATGCTCGTCGCCCTGCGGCGGGTGCTTAAAGAAGCTTATCGGTTGGACTTGATGGAATTTGCCGACTATACCAAAGTGACCGATCTCGCCAACGTCAAAGCGTCGGGGGAACTGCGGGGTCGTGCCTTAAGCGCAGCAGAAATTGACGCTCTGATTGCAAGTTGCTCTCCCTATACGCCCCTCGACCTGCGGGATGCGGCTGTTATTGCCCTGCTGCGAATTGGCGGGATGCGGCGGCAAGAGCTAGCGCAACTGACGCTTGCCGATCTAAACCGTAGCAATGGCTCCCTCGTTATCTGGCGCGGTAAAGGTGGGAAAAAGCGCGTTGTTTATCTCACCCCTGAAGCGCTCGGGATCTTAAAGGAGTGGCTGGCAGTTAGAGGGAATTGTCCAGGGGCATTGATTTGCCCCGTCAACAAGGGCGGTCGGGTCGAACTGCGACATTTTGCCCCCGATGGAGATGGCATCTACAAGCTGATACGGGAGCGGGCGACTAAAGCGGGAGTCGAACGGTTTTCGCCCCACGATTTCCGTCGCACCTTTTGCTCGGACTTGTTTGACGCTAATACCGACCCCTTCTCGGTGCAGCAGTTAGCCGGTCACGCCTCTTTAGCGACTACCGCTAAGTACGACCGACGCTCTGAGGCGGCGAAGCGCAACGCCGTGCGAGGGCTAAAGTTGAAGAAGACCTAGTTGGTCTAGAATGTTTTCGGCAATGTATTAGGCGTACCAGTCAATAGCAGCGAGCCAGTAGTCTTGGGGAATGCTTTGAAGCTGGAGAAATAAAGCGTAAGCACCCAGCAGGTAATCGATAACGTTTTGATAGTGCCCGATCCCCGTAAAAGCCCGCAAACGCCTAATTGCAGCTAAGAAGGAGTCTTCTTGAAATTTTGTAATTGTCTGATATTCTTGCTCTTGCTCTGGGGTAAGCGCCACCTTCGTGCCGTGCCAGTTCCATAGCAGACAACATTGCCGTAAAGATAGAGAGGTAGGTTGGAGTAGCAGGGCAGCGCGGTAAAATAAACCAGTAGTTCGCAGCATGTAAGGGTGGATAGGGAATGGAATGTCCGCGCTCTTTCCAGCTTGTTGAATCAGATGGTGCAGCGAGCGCTCCGCCAGACGGGTCTGCCGTTCGGAGACGAATAACCAACTCTCACCGCGCATCGCATGGAGCTGTTGCAGGATGTCAATTTCAGTTGAACTCAGGGGTTGCACATTGCTAGGGGGTTGACCCCAACGAGTTGGTAGGGTGCGAAGGCGTGCGACTCTTATGATGTTTTCGGCAAAGTCAACGTCATGCCAACGCAGATAACAAGCTTCGACGGGTTGCAGGGCTTGGCAAAATAGTAGCATTGCGATTGCCGTATTACGAGTCGCGGCGCGGGTTTGCGCGAGGGCAGCGATAATGGCATCGATTTCGTGCAGGTAGAGGAACTCGCGTTTGCGCCGCTGTTGAAACGGTATCTTCTTCGGTGGTGGAGATGGAGGCACGAGCAGAACATTGCCGAAAAGGTTTGTAGATGCCATGATACTGCTATTGATGCGATCGCAGCTGGTGTACTTTTCATCGATAATTGTCAGTTTTTTATGGCTCTTCCCACATAGCAGTCAAAGGCAAACTTGACTTTAACAAGATCGGTGAGCTAGTTGTTAGCTATGAGTCTGTTGGCGTTTCAATTCTTGTATGAGAACTTGGCAACGCTTCATAGCTTCTCTTGCTTGTTGCCGGAAGTGTTTGGCTTGCTCCTGGTTAGTTTCGTATACTTGGGAACCTTTTCGTCTCAGTTCAACAGCTTGCTTACTGAGTTCCCGAATGCGAGTCCTTAATTGTTCAACGGTTTTCATCTATCCTCCAGTTCGGAAATGACAAATTCCAAATTTTCAGCTTCTTCATAAAGTTTATCCGCTCTAGTGGCTAGGTTCGCTGGCGGACTCAAAGTCATCATTTTCTAAGGCATGATCGGCGGCTTCATACAGATCGTCAATAATTTGTTGTAATTGTGTGTAAGCTTTTAGCAATGCATTTCTAGTTTCTGGTTTCATTTTCCTGGTAATTTAATTGCAAAGCATCGCCAAATCATTTCAATTGCGCTCGCGTCGAGCGGGCGATGCACTAGATAGCGATCGCAACGATATATTCTTTCATTCTTCAAGGTCTAATTCTTGGTGGCGAATATTTGGCTCGGTCATCTGAAATCATCTCCTTAAACACTTTCATCTTTCCTACCAATGTCGAATTTATTGTTGGAATTGGATTGTTATGCCGGAGGATTTTGCTTGGGACGACCGCGTTTACTGTGGTTCTTACCGACAGAAGGTGTTGCCGCCCGCACTTGTGAGAGCAGTTTATCTTTGGCTGAATAATCGGAAGCTTCCAAGCGAGAGATCGCGCGATCCCGATTGCCCAAATAGGCGATCGTCTTGGGGACGGGGTGGGGCTTACCTTCGACCCGCTGCGACTGCATCAAATAGAAACAGCTGTTACTTTTAACTTGTTTGATGCGGATAAACACCGTGTAGAGCCTAACTTATTGTAGAGCCTAACTTTTCATGTGTGGGAATAGTTAATTTGACTCATTGTAGAGCCTCACTTTATTTCTACTATCTGTAGAGCCTCACTTAATTTGTACTCTAGGAAAAAAGTTAGGCTCTACAGATATCTTAAGAGGCGATCGCTTCATGCTGGAAACTGCTGCACAAATGCCTTGAGTGCTGCTGCATCCTTACCGCGATTATGCCCGCGTTGATTGTCAACACCAATCTGGGCGTGGTGTTCTTCAATTAAATTCTGATTCGCACTAATAAACTCCTTAGCCGCTTTACGATTGATGCCGAAAGTCTCTTCTAGTAAACCAACAGTCATCGCCCAAGTATCTTGGGGATGTTGTTGGTTCCATTCACAAATAGCAGCAAAGATACGTTGAGCCCGCTCCTTTGCTCCACCACTTCTAGCTGGTTTAGGTGCAGCCGAGCCGGAAATCTGAGTCGGGGTAGGAGTGGTAGTATTCGGCAGTTGCTGTTGTTGGGTTTGCACTTGCACTTGCTCTTGGTCATGCCATACTGACCCAGAGTTAGGAGCAGAATCAACACTTCGAGCTATTGTTGGGGCTGTTTGGGGTGTGGAGGGTCATGCGAGGTGGAAGTGTGGGGCTGCTAGACTGAACAAAGTTGTAGTCGATCGGTAGCAGTGCTATGAAATGTCCTCTGTGCGATTATGAGAGACCCCATAAACATGGAAAGACGAGTAAAGGCGCTCAACGCTACTTCTGCCTAAAATGCCGCCAAACTTTTACTGAAACTTTCGATACGCTCTACTATCGTCGTCAAGTAAAGGAAGAAGACGTACGGATTGTGTTGCAATCGCATGCAGAAGGCAGTAGTTTACGAGGTATCAGCCGCGTAAGTGGCTTAGCTTACGATACAGTTGTCAGTATCGTTCACGCTGCGGCAGAAAAAGCGCAAATGGTACACAACAGCGAGGTAAAAGATGTCGATACAGATGCCATTGCTGCTGACGAGTTGTGGTCATTTGTGGAAAAAAACAAAAACACTGCTGACCACAAGAGCTAGAGGCTGGAGATTGTTGGATAGCTGTAAGTTTGGCACAACTGAGTGGCTTGCTCCTGTGTGGTCGTATAGGCAAGCATACTGACGAGTTGGCTCAGGAATTGGTGAGTAGTACCCAAGCCAAGACTAGCTGTAAGGAATGGGGTACTGATGGCTGGGGTGGATATAAGCGAGCGCTTTGTTGTGATGAGATAGAACATTATGTCAGTAAAGCCTTAACACAACGTGTAGAGCGAACCAATGGCATTCTTCGTCAACAAACTGGACGTTGGCATCGACGACAAAATAAATTTAGCAAGGTCTGGAAACAGACCGAGGTAACTGTGAGACTTGTTATCAGTTACTTCAACTGGATCTGGCAGCATTCGTGCTTAGGAACTACCGCTTCCCAGCGAGCAGGATTAACCGATCGTGCTTGGACTTGGAATGACATCGCTACCTATCCCACGCTTTTGTAGGGCATGACCAATGAATGGGTTATTCTTAGCAGCGAGCCGCAGCACGGCATGATAACTGGCTTGCATCACCTCGGTTTGAGGTAAGGGCTGTTCCGATGTAGGGCGAGTTCCTTGTTGCTTTGCCCGCTGTTCGAGGTCGCGATCGCAGGAAGAATGGCTGCATCTGCTCGCGCTTAGTAGGTTTTGCCCAACTTGGTTGAAGCGATCGTGGAAGAGCAAAGAATCAAAGGCTATAAGACAGGGGTAGATACTGTGGAACCCAGGACATCGATTGAGGAACGCGACAAGTATGTTAAAGTTCATCTCCCAGCATTGGTTCGATGTCTGGTACTCTTGCCAAAATCTGGTCAAATCTCTCGTAATCGGCGATTTGTGCTGCTTGCCGCAAGCGAGAGAAAGAGCGTTCGACTTCTAGCTGTTGGGTAATCGCAGCAATCAACCATTGCTCCAAGGGTATTTGATTTGCCGCAGCTAACTGCCGTACTTCTTGGATTAACTCTTCCGGTAATTGCAATAGATAAGAACTCATTCGCTTAAACACTCCTTTAAATTCAAGGCTCGAACCAAAACCCTAGGCTGAATCACTGCGATGCCGAATTGTGATGTAGAGGGCAGGAAGTCTCGTTCGTTAAACGTGACAATTGCCGTAGCCTGAGCATTAATAGCACATTCTAAAACTCTTTCGTCATTGGGATCGCTTAGTTGCGGTCGCCATTGGAAATAGATGGGAACTGGCTGCAAAACATCTGCCAGCACTCCTAGCACCACATCGACCTCCTCTGGTGAAGTCCAAAACTGTCGTAGGTTCTCATCGCGCTTCAATACATCAGCATATTCCAGAAAAAGGGCTTCTGAAAGACATCCAGTAATGGCTCGTTGCCTCAAAGCACTCAGAATCAAAAAACTAGCACCTCGTCGAGAGCGTAGTGCTGCAACCAAAATGCAGCTATCGAAAACATACATCTTAAATTTAGCTAATTATTTAAGACTGGAGAAGATAACAACTGGTTCGATATGACTCAAGATTGAATGCAGCTTTCCCAAAGTCAAACAACTTGGCATTGCAAAAGTGTGCGATCCCGAATTGGTTTGACCTGTTAGGGAGCGCCGTAGCGGCAATTTTACCTCATCGTGGCAGGGTCACTAACTCAAGCCAGTCCCAAACCTGGTAAATTAACCTAGCGTGCATAGCGGTTCGATTGACTGCTCTGCATCAAGTGCAGGAACTTGTGCGATCGCGTGCAACTAAAGCAGTCAATTGTACACTGCGCGGTGTAGTGGGCGATCCACCCACCAGACATTAAAGTTGTGGGGAAATAAAAATTATAAAGTGGAAACAACCAATGACTCTCTCGACTATGCCAATTTAGGCAGCATCTAAATAGAAGTTCCACAATCCTGCGGCTATCAGCATCAGTCGGTCATCAAAATCAGACACGCGATGCCTGTAAATTGCTGCCACTGCATTGTATCGCTTCACACCTGCAAAAGCATTTTCACACAGCACTCGTTCTCGACTGAGAGCCTTGTTTTCTGCCTTTTGTGCTAGGGTCAGTGCAGTTAGCGGTGGGAGTTGTCACCAAGCATTCTGGCTAAAAATCTGTTAAAGCGGAACGGAGAGTATTTTAGCGAGGGTAAATAGGCACGAAGTTGAAAAAGCAACTTCTCGCTCCCATATGGCAGGCAATATCACCTACCTGTTCGATTTTAATTAGAATCGTGTCGCGATCGCAGTCATAAAAAAGCTGCTTCACCTTCTGGATATGTCCGCTTGTCGCCCCTTTGTGCCAAAGTTCCGCACGGGAGCGGCTCCAGTAGTGAACTTCGCCTGTTTCTAAGGTGCGCTGAATCGATTCCCGATTCATCCATGCCATCATCAAAACGGTATTGTCCCGATAATCTTGAGCGATCGCCGGAATTATTCCCCGATCGTTAAACTTCAGTCGTTCGATCCAGAGCAGATTTTCGTTTGTCAGAGTATTTGAGTTCATTGACGTTACCAAGTTAAACAGTTATTCAACATCTGTTGCAGAAATAAAGGATTGAGCTTGCGTCCAATTAACACCATTTGATTTTTGGGGGATGACTCCCACTCGCTATCGTTAATGGTGAAGCGTTTACCGCTGAGTTGAAATATATGGCGTTTGGGGCTTTCGACAAACCACAAAATCCCTTTGGCTCGAAATACATTTTCCGGCAGATGGTAATCGAGAAACTGTTGAAATTTCTTCAAGGCAAAGGGTCGATCGCTCCGAAATGATACTGACATCAACCCATCATTATTGAGATGGTTGGAAGGGAGATCGGCGGCGGCTAATGCTTGGGGGAAAGATCCGGCTTCGGCAAGATTGACATCTAGAATTAATGGCAAAGGAACTTTTCCATATTCAGAGCGCAAAATTCTGGTTCCTTCTTTAATATCGCGGATTTGATTTTCAATCGCATCTACAGTTGTCTCAGACACTAAATCCGTTTTATTCAAAAGAATTATGTCACCATAAGTAATTTGACTCAGAGCGGCTTCACTGGCGTAATGCTCTTTCAACGTAAAGTTTTCCACGTCCACAACGGTGACGATCGAGTCCAGATGCGTCATGTTTCGCAGTTCTGTCCCCAGAAATGTCAGGGCAATGGGAAGCGGATTAGCCACTCCTGTAGTTTCTACTACGAGATAGTCGAGCCGATCGCGCCGTTCTAACAGCCGATAGACGACATCAGCTAGATTGTCGTTGATCGTGCAACAGATACAGCCGTTGGTCAGCTCGATCGTCTCCTCATCGACAGCAATCAACAACTGACTATCAATGTTGATGTCACCAAACTCGTTAACCAAAACAGCTACTTTCCAACCATTCAAGTTTTGCAGAATTTGATTGAGTAAGGTTGTTTTACCACTCCCCAAAAATCCGGTGATGATGGTTACAGGGATTAGTTGAGGCGAGATGGCAAGGGTTTCCAGCATGTATAAACTCAGAATCAGCAGAATAGAACAGGAGAAAAGAGGCAACGGTGGCATGAAGATCGTTACCTTAAGGTGAAAGAGTCGATCTAATGGAATGCTGGAGAGTGCCGCACTAAACTCATAAACTCCTGGCGAGTTTTGGCATCGTCTGCAAAGACCCCACGCATGGCACTACTAACCGTCCAAGACCCAGGTTTCTGCACGCCGCGCATCACCATGCACATATGAGTTGCTTCGACCACTACCGCAACTCCTTGTGGCTTCAATAAACCCTGAAGCGCATCGGCAATCTGAACCGTCAGGCGTTCCTGCACTTGCAAGCGACGAGCGTACATTTCACAAATGCGGGCAATTTTGGATAAGCCAATGACTTTACCGTTGGGAATATAGGCAACATGCGCTCTACCAATAATTGGTAAAATATGATGTTCGCAAGAGCTAAACAAATCGATATCCCGTACCAGAACCATTTCATCCGCATCTTCGTGGAAGATAGCTCCGTTGAGCAGTTCGTCTAGGGATTGACGATAGCCAGATGTGAGAAATTTGAGTGCTTTTACAACTCGTTTAGGCGTATCGCGCAAACCTTCGCGATCGGGATCTTCACCCATGCCTAACAGCAACGTGCGAACGGCTTGCATCATCTCTGCTTCAGAAACGGGTGACTTTGCTGTGGCGATCGCAGATTGTTTCAGAATCTCGTCTGGTGAAATCGAAAATGTCATGAGTGAATTAGATGAGGTGATAAACAGCCGTAAAAATGGGGGTGCGGCACGCAGCGCCCCTTTTTCCAGCAGACGGCTGAACTGCTGAAAGCTTAGTTTCAAGCAAGGCAGCAAGTCAGATTTTGCTTGATTTCATCTGCATTCAGATTGCGCCCAATGAAAACAACCTGGTTTTTGGGTGGGGTGCGCCACTCTTCTGCTTGCAGGTCGAAGCGGGGACCGCTCAGTTGAAAAATGTTACGCAAATCGCTATCTGAAAACCAGAGAATGCCTTTGGCACGGAATACATCTTTGGGTAACTGTTCTTGCAAAAAAGATTCAAACTTTTTCACATCCATTGGGCGATCGCTCTCAAACGATACCGACACAAATCCATCATTTTCTAAGTGGTGGGAATGGTGATGGTGATGCTCGTGATGATGATGTTCGTGGCGATCGTGTTCGTGGTGATGATGCTCGTCATGCTTATGCTCGTCATGCTCCTCGCCTGCGGTTGCTTCTTCATCCAGAAATTCTCGGTATGCCTCTGGCTGAGTCAACTGGGCATCTAAAATCAATGGCAATGGCGCTTTACCATGTTGAGTGTGGAGAATTCTGGCTCCTACTTTTACCGTGTTGATGTATGCCTCCAACTCCTTCACCTTCTCTGGAGAGGCAAGATCGGTTTTGTTCAACAAAGTCATATCTGCATAAGCAATCTGTTTCAACGCCGCTTCACTCTCAAAATGCTCTGGTGTAAATGTCTCAGTGTCAACAACGGTTACAATTGAGTCCAAGTGGGTTAAGTCCCGCAATTCTGTCCCCAAAAACGTCAGGATAATTGGTAGTGGATCGGCAACACCTGTTGTTTCAATTACCATGTAATCTACGCGATCGCCTTGCTCCAGCACTCGATAAACTGCATCTACTAACCCATCATTAATCGTGCAGCAAATACAACCATTGCTGAGTTCTACCATGTCTTCATCCATCGATACCAGTAATTGACTATCGATGTTGATATCGCCAAACTCGTTGACTAAAACTGCCACCTTCAAATCTTGGCGATTGCTTAAAATGTAGTTTAACAAAGTTGTTTTGCCGCTGCCTAAAAAACCTGTAATGATGGTCACGGGCATTCCCCGTTTAGGAATTGCTAGAGCTGTTTCGGTTGGAGAAGTGATGGTGCTAGTCATAATGCCCCCTATTTGAATAATTGTGGATTGGTAAGTTGGCACGCCACAGCCTTTTTCTGCATCATCTGGAAGATGTTGTAAAAGCCATTGCTGCGGGAAGGGGTAAGACTCACGTTCAGTCCGGTTTGCTGGATAAATTCTGGTGTCAGTTGAGCAATCTCGTCGGGTGTTAATCCATTTAATCCTTCCATCAGCAAACCTACTAGTCCTTTGGTAATTTGAGCGTCGGCATCTCCGCAGAAGGTGACTTTACCATCTGTTAAAGCCGCCGCGATATAAACCTGGGATACGCACCCCAGCACCTTATTCTCTGGGATTTTCTCAGTCTCGGGTAATTCTGGCACCCGCTTGGCAAACCAGAGTAGATATTCATAGCGTCGCTTAGGTTCCGAAATCTGCTGGAACCGCCGCACAATAAGCTCTAAGCTAGGGGGTAAAGGCTTGGTGACAGACGGCATATAAACTTGGAAGCAGCATGTATATAATGATAACCATTCTCATAATACTGGATCGTTAGCCCTTGAGAATGTTTTAGCAAGCTGTCAAGCTCAAAGCTCGGAGTCATAACCATGCATAATGGAGAGCTTAGCTAATTACTCGCAGGCACTGGTATGGAATTCGATCCGAGAGAACGGCACTAGGGAACTCACCTGTATAAATTTCTAATTGTGCTTGGGGCAATGCTTCAAATAAGAGGCGCTGTCTGGGAAAAATCACGCGCTTCTTCGTACCAATTAGGAATATTCGCAATCCGAATAATCTGAACCAGGCGATTCTTTTGTCGTCGGGTACATAGTTTCCTCTAGCAGATACAGTCATTGCCACAGCAGGAAAGATCTTCTAAAAACAGACCGTTTTGGCGATAAACGTCTAAGGGTGAAGTATCTAATCCCATGCGGTAGGCGATCGCTTCGGCAACAACTGCAAACCGCTGCCGAAATTTATAGATAAAACAGAAGATGACTTGCCCGTGACGCACGCTCGGTCCTACCACAAATAATCCAGGGGTGCGGGTAGACTCATCCTGAGCAGTCAGCAATGCTTGCCCGTCTTGCCAGCTAAATAAGTTAGCAATTAAGCTGAGGCTTCCCGTAAAGCCCGTACACAGGATCGGAGGAGTGAGACTCATCCATTTGTTATACTCGCTATACACTGCATAGCCGTCCTTGACGCGCTTCACCTCTTCTACACAGGTGTCGTTAACCAATTCAAGCAGACCAGTGGAATAAGCAATTTTCAATCGCTCTACCGTGTAGGGAGACAGGGAAATACTCGGATCGGTGTGGTCGTTCGCCCAACTGGTAGCACGATCTATAACTCGCACTCGTTTTCCCAAGGCTACTAGATTAGTAGCCGCATCCATCCCGCTCTCATAGCCGCCAACGATCAGAAATTCATTGCCCGGTATTTCTCTCCAAGAACTTACCTGAGAGTTATGGATACATAGTTCTGCTCCAGGAAATGGGTGAAGGCGAGGATATTGAAATTCTCCCGCCGCCCAAATGACAAAACGGCAGCGGATCTCGCCTGCTGAAGTTTTGAGGAGAAAACCCTGTTGCTGGGGTAATGGGTCAATTTTTTGCACATCTACCCCTGTCTGTACGGGCAGATGGTAATAATCGACAACGGTTTGCAAGTAGAGCGCGTATTCCTTGCCCGTGAGATGCTCGCGCTTGAATGCTATGGCTGGGGAAGTATCCCAAACAACCGCATTGAGATCCAACAAACCAAAGCCGTGACTGGGAAAAGAGGGGGTGATAAAGCGCATTTCTGCGGATCAGCGGCTAAATGTTGCTCCCACGCGATCGCGCTCTAAGATGACAAAATTTTTGATGCCCAGATCGTGTAGTACTACACCGCAACCCACCCCAGCTGCACCTGCGCCTACAATGACTACATCCAAGTTTTTTCTAGTCGTTTTCATAGTTGCATTGCCTTTCTTGAGGGAAAGGCGGAATTCGCGCCAAAATCCCTTTTTGCAAGATCTCCGGTCTTTCCTGGCGCGGAACGATGCCATCAGTACTGTTGTAGTATTGTGATGCTAGTTGCAATACGGCTGCTGCGCTTTCTAAAGGTGGCAAGTCACCAAACATGAGAGTTGTTTTATGCGGTGCAGCTAAAGCTACAGCACAAGGACGTTTACACGCGCTCAGGCATTCTACTGGTTGAATGACAAATGACGCTCGCAATTGCCAACCTTCCGACAGAGATAGCAATCGATCGAGCAAATACCAGCCTCCTCGCTTGCCCATATATTCTCGTTGGTGGGGAGAATATAAGCAAGATTTACAGACAAATAAAGCGTGTTTAGTCATAGAAAATTGACTCGATTTCTACTACTTCTGCTGCATAGCGTTAGCAATATCTGTAAATGCTATTTCGGCAATCGATTTATGAATTTTGTAGGTTTTGGTAGGAACGGTCATCACGGCGATCGCTGTGTCCAAGGGCGGACAATTGGGTTCGTTGCAGCGTAATTGAATAATAGAAATAGGAGTATCTAGATCGAGTTTCAATAGCTCGTAAATCCAAGTTTTTATTTGTTGGACTCTCTCTGGTTCTGCTCTAGCGTTAGATTTGGAGAATAAATTCATCGTTGCCAAAAATGCCAAACTCAACAATCAACTTACAATTTGCGATCGCCTGACTAAAAACATATGTGCCAATGCTAGAGGAACTATCCAGATACTTTCCTTAATTAGCAAGCGCATGAGAATTGCTGGAGTTAGATTGTGCGAGATGCCTGGAAAAATTCCAGTTAGGAGAATCAAGCCTTCAAATAAGATAAATCCACCTACAAAACTGACTCCCAGCCAGAGAAAATGACCGCCGATTTTCTCGCGACTAAACTTAGGTTTGAGACTTGCCAGCAACGCCACGAGTAATGTTCCCAAACCCATAATCAAACCCCACGCGATCGATTCGCTAGTGCGGGGGTAGTCGCGGAGGCTGTAGCCATAAACTTGATTGACTAACCAAATTGCCATAGTCGCGATCGCCGCTTTCTTGCAAGTAAGGGTTGCACCTGCGATGGTGGCAAAACTGACTAATGGAGGATGAGGATAAACTACACTACTAGCACTACCGAGGAAGATGAGTAAGAAATTCCACAACCAACCTCGCGCGATCGCGTCACAACCCCGCGCCCAACGACTATTGGAAGTAGAAGACAAGCCAGTTATAGTTTGAGTAGAACCCATAAACTCACCTCATGAACTACAGTGTAGTTTTTGCTTGAATTGGCTGTTGCAAGTGTTCTTGCAATGCAGGCAAAGTTAACTGTCCTAATTCTCCCTGCTGGCGCGTCCGTACGCTCAAAGTTTGTGTTTCTATTTCTTTTTTCCCCACCACAGCCACGACGGGAATTTTTTCTAATTCAGCCGTGCGAATCAGCTTACCCAAGCGATCGCCGCTACGATCGACTTCTACCCTAAATCCTGCCTTTTTCAAAGTAGCTGCCACTGACTCCACATATTCTCGGACTTCGTTGTTAATCGGTAATAAACGCAGTTGTACAGGGGAAATCCACAACGGAAAATCGCCAGCGTAATTTTCAATCAAAATCCCAAAGAATCTTTCCAACGAGCCAAAAATAGCGCGGTGAATCATTATCGGGCGTTGGCGCGTGCCATTGTCGGCGACATATTGCATGTCGAATCTTTCAGGCAGATTGAAGTCTACCTGAATCGTAGAACATTGCCACAGACGACCGATCGCATCCTGAATTTTGATGTCAATCTTAGGACCGTAGAAAGCACCACCGCCAACATCCTCAACATAATCCCAGGCTTTAGTATTCAAGGCTTGTTTTAAAGCGGTTGTTGCCAATGCCCAGACGCGATCGCTGCCAACCGATTTAGCCGGACGAGTAGACAAATTCACCTGATAATTTTTAAAGCCAAAATCCGATAAGATTTTCTCAGTCAGATCCAGCACCCCCAAAATTTCAGCCGTAATTTGGTCGGGTAAACAGAAAATGTGAGCGTCATCTTGAGTAAATCCCCGCACGCGCATCAAGCCATGCAGCACGCCCGATCGCTCGTAGCGATAAACTGTCCCTAACTCGGCAAAGCGCAAAGGGAACTCGCGGTAAGAATGCAGTTCGTGTTTGTAAGCCAAAACATGAAAGGGACAGTTCATGGGCTTAATTTGATAATCTCGGTCTTCGATCTGCATCGAGTCAAACATGTTCTCTCGATAAAAATCAAAGTGTCCTGATGTTCTCCACAGTTCCAAATCGGCAAGATGAGGGGTATAAAGTAACTGATAACCCGCTTCTAGGTGAGCTTTTTTCCAGTAATCCTCAATAATGTTGCGGATAGTTGCTCCACGGGGAAGCCAGAAGACTAAGCCACCGCCAGCATCTTCTTGGATACTGAAAAGTTTTAAGTCTTGTCCTAATTTGCGATGGTCGCGCCGTAGTGCTTCTTCTTTTTGTTGCAGGTAAGCTTGCAATTGTGCTGGTGTTTCCCAAGCCGTGCCGTAAATCCGTTGCAACTGAGGCTTAGTTTCATCGCCACGCCAGTAAGCACCAGCAATACTTAAGAGCGTGAAAGCGTCGGGATCGATTTCGCCAGTAAAGTTTAAATGAGGACCCGCACACAAATCCCACCAAAATTCGCTTGGTGGTAAAGTTGCTGGGTCAAATAATGAACATTCTATCTCGCTTGTCCCTCTACCAGCATCGGGATTGCCGATAAAGTAACGGCTAATTGTCTCCCCTGTGGGAATGCTGTCGAGGATTTCTAGCTTGTAAGGCTCGTTTAGCCGCTCGATCTCAACCCGCATCTGTTCTCGGTCTACTTCTTCCCGAATAATTGGTAGGTTAGCCCGAATCAGCCGTCGCATTTGTGCTTCGATCGCGGGTAGGTCATCCGGCGTAAAGGGTTGAGTGCGATCGAAGTCATAGTAAAAACCTGTTTCTGTGGTTGGACCAATGGTAACTTTTGTCTCTGGAAATAGCGTTTGTACTGCCATTGCCAACAGATGAGCGCAAGTGTGACGAATTCGCAGCAGTTGCTGCTCATCGCTTTGCTGCATTGGATAACTAGACCTCAGATCTTGCAGCAAGTGATTTGAATGTCAAAACCAAGGGAGCGTGCTAGGGGTGTGAGGCGTTTGCTCTCCAGCAGCAGGAGCAACACCACTAGTTGAGGCAGTAATGCTTCAAGTGCCAGTTGAGCCGCCTTACCCCAATCAGGTGAGTCGGTAGATGCAGTAGACAAATAAGCCCAATGTGCTAACAAATAAGCTAAAAGTGACAATACCAGCCAACGGTAGACACCTAGCAATGTGCCCTGACCAAATTGGTCTAATCCAAACCGATGTTTAGCAGTTTTGAACCATCCCTCAATCTGCCAACGCTTTTTGCCCCAGTAATTGATAGTACTAGCTTTAAGTGGTTTGGTAGAGAGGACAAAGCGCTTTTCCAGCCTACCGTCGTCACGCTTGAGATAGTACCAAGACAGTGAAACTGGAAACTTTAATTTTACCAGTCGCACTTGTTGTCCCCGCCTGCATAGTTGCTTAACATTGCGCCCATCTTGTAGCTTGCGGTCACAGCGTACTCCGGCAATGGCGTGATATTTTAATTTACGTATACCATGTAAAAATTCGGCACTACCAAAGGCTGTATCTACTAAAATCATGAGCTGAAAGTGTTGACTCAGCAATGAAGGTAAGCTTTGTACAAGTCGTAGCCCCAACTGTGCTGGTGAGGAATGATTTTTCCCTCGGTAAACTCGAAAATTCCACGGCACGCGCCATTGACCCACTACTAGATACATCACGACTAGGTGTAGCCCACGTTTGCTATGGAAGACTCGCACTAATCCATCCAACAGCTTGAACTTGCCGCGTTTTTCTAGGGTGGTTAAGTCGATGATGACTTGTAAGATGGGTCTACGTCCAATTCGTGGCTGTGACAGAATTTGCTGCAGGACAAAGGAGCGGGTACTACGAATCAGCCGACGAGTTGACCAGGGGTAGACGTTGAGAAACCGACTTAAGGCACTGGCTGATTTAGTTTTGCATTGTTGGGGCAGAGGATGTCCTTGAGCTTGTAAAAATAATCCCAGCAAGGCTTGTAGGCTATCTCGTTGATAGTGGCTCGGCATCAAATCAAGTAGGGTGTAGACTAGCCCTTGGGCGTGGGCAAGAAGGGTTTCCATCGTTCTTGCATTCAATTGGTTTCACGCCCTTTTCTCTCATTGAAACCTACTCTTTCGCAACTAGAGTATCTGTACTGGTGCAAGATCTAAGCACAGCCAAAACCCACCAGCGCCATCGACTACCCCACGATAAAATTACTAAAACTGCCACTAACGTCATGCAAGACAATCGCATGACCGCTAGGAAATCCGTAGTCAAATTCTGGAGCAGGCGACTCCCACAAGTGGGGACGGACTCGATGCAATAATACTTTTGCCGTCCGGTTGATGACGATACTGCCTAATAGAGTAGTTATCAGGTAGGTTAGCGTTAGCGAAGCTTAACGAAGTTATCGCCACTGCCTACGCACAAATAGCACCAGTGCGGTGACAGTAGCAACTGGAAACACGCCCCAAAATACGCCTAATTTAGTCAGCATCACTGCCAGGAAGTCCAGTTGAGGATTAGCTGTGCTATGAATCGCCAACAAGAACGGTACATCCCAAGGGAAGCCGCCTTCGTTCTCCCAAACCTCCTCCGCCAATTCCCCAAAAACTTGTAAGGGTAAATAAACCCCCACGAATAGCAACAGCAGAGAACGCCAGTGCGCGACTAGCAATCGCCCAAGAAATCGGACAAAGGATTGAAACAGCTTCCAGATGCGCGAGCTAAACATCCACCTGTGTTTTGTTGGTTAGTTGATAGATGCTAGCAAATCGCTTTGATAGTATTTTTGTACGATATAGGGAATTTAGTTTTAGGCGCTGTTTGCGATTGAGATCTTGGATAACGTTTTCAAGCATGGGAGGGGTAAGATTGGGAATTCCAAGCCAGGATTCAACTGACAATGTTTTTACTTGCTGAATACGCTGAAAGTCACTATCGATTGATACAACGGTAAGACTGTGCTGCAACGCTATAGCAGTAATCCAGAGATCGTTTTCATCAAATCCTAAATCGGTAATTTTTGTCTTCCGGCGTTTGCTTTTCTCTTTAGGCACAAACTGATTAAATAATGCTGCTTTTAGTTGTCCGTAAGTATCTGCTGTTACTCCGTCTACAGAATAAATGTAAATACCTTGAAGAAAGCGATTAATTAAAGCTAAATTGCTTTCCCTGCGCCCAGAACGTTCTGCCATGTCTATTAGTTCCCCTTGCACAATGACGCAGGTTGAAATCAAGGTATTTTCCGCTTCGGCAATGCGATTCAAAACATTAGAATCGCCGAGAATTGCACGGCTACAGTGGTTGGTATCCAATAAATACATTATTCGTCAAAAGGATTAGACCGATCGAACTTAGCTTTGCCGCGAGTTGCGTATACCATTTCTAAGCATTCTTCAAAATCATCTCCTTCCCAAGTGCCGATAGTTTTTAGATGCTCTAGGAGCGATCGCCCTGTAGAATTAACTGGCGTGTGGGTGGTGGAGTCTACTACTTCTGGTGTTGGTTGTGTTTTGGTTTGCTTTGTTTTTAAAAAGCGTAGAAAGTCTAAAGTTTCAGCCAAAAGAGTATCTGAGGTAGATTCTATTTCTTGAAGTAGTTGTTTTTTGATAGTCATAATAAAGCGTTATTTTTTATTCACTACTTAATTTATACCATTGTAGATTAGCTGATTCAATCAAAGCAATTTTTTTCGCTCTCAGCCATCCCTTTATTTGTTGTCCTCGTGCGATCGCATCTGTCACATTAGTAGTCTTTTTTGTCATTGCTGTATAATTTCTATAATTTTTGCGATCGCTCTTAAGCGCTTTTCGGATTTGAGTTGATTTACCTTGTAAGGGATAATTTGTCAACTTTCAAATCCTGCCATGCTGCCTCTTCTTCCGGTTTGAGCCAGTCTTTTTGTCACCGTTGGCGCTGTCGTTGGCTTAATGGCATCAGGACATAGCAAGAGCGACATTCTTGAAGCATATCCCTATTTGATTATTTGACTACTTTAGCCCGCTATTCTAATCCTGGTAATCCTAGTTGAACTGATTCTGAATCTTGCTGTTGTGTTTTTCTGCGGCGTTTTCCTGATGTTTTAGTTGTAGATTTTTTAGCGGTTTTAGCTGCGGTTTCTTGTTTGGCACGTTCTGCGCGGATGCGTTCTAGTAAGACGGATGCTGGTTCATCGTTGGGATCTTGGGGAACCAGTTCACCACGAAAGGCTTTGGCAAGAATGGATCGGTCAAGTTGGTCTATGTTGGCTTTGATTCCTTGATAGCCTCCCTCAACTCGCTGAGCAATCTTAAGAAGAGTTTCTATTCTCTTGACGATTTCCTTTTGTTCAGTCAGTGAAACCAGAGGTACTTTGATTCTACGTAGCCCTGAAAGAGTGACAGTAAGCTGAGTTGTTCCTGTTGCAACTTCAGTAGCTTGTCTAAAGACAAAATCTGATTTGAGTGCGTATAGTAAGTATTTACTACTAATTAGATAACAGGGTTTCAGTAAAGCAATATGTCTTTGAAAACAAAATTTATCTTCAGTGTCTACCAGTACAGGAATACCATAAGAGCCTACAACCGAGTAGAGTAGATCTCCCTTTTCTGCTTTTCTATGTCTCTGAATAGACTGATAGTATTCTTCAGGTACATAGCGAATATTACTAAAATCTAATTCGCCATTATTAATATTAGAAATTACTAAAAAAGGTACTCCTTGAGCTGCTTTTGGAGGTGGTTGGTGATCTCCATCAGTAATAGAGCGGCAAATACTAGATAAACTCACCCATTTCCACTCATCAGGAATTTGAAATGGATCTGGAAGTTCACTATCTGCTTTTTTATTTTTAGGTTCAGGAACTTCGTCCTTAATCCTCTCTAGCAAAACCGATGCAGGTTCAACATCAGGGGTTTTTTCTCGCCAATCAGCAGTTAAATTGCCACGAAAGGCAGCAGCGAGGACTGATTGACGGAACTGGTCTAGGAGGGGGGGAATTGCCTCAAGCGCCTCCTTCGCTTGCTGGCTTCGAGCCTTCAGCGTCTCAATTTTGGCAACAATGCGGCGTTGTTCGTTGAGGGGAGGTACAGGAATTCTTAGCGGTTCTATATCCCCATGATTGATTTGAGGAACGTTAGATCCATCACTTAATTCCTTCAAATTAATGGATTGAAACCAATGCCAAAAGTATCGGCTATTTAGCCCAACAGGTAGAACACCCATCAGATTTAAATCGTATGCACTTGGCTGCCCTAAAATGCGCTTTTTGTTTGTAGCAATAGCACCACCTCTTTTAGGAAAAACAACAGTGCCTTTTGGATAGATATGCAGCCCTAAAGTATGAGCTTTTTCCAGAGTAAGCCTTACATCTGATAGCTGTAGAGTTTCCTCATTTCCAGCCTTATTCATGTTGCCTACTCTGAACCAAGGGATTTCTCCATCCTCTACTGATGCATTATCAATACCCTTTGGTGTTTGACCACTCATCACGAAGGCAATTTGAGCAATAGATGACCAGCACCATCCTTCTGGAAGTGCAGTATTTTCATTAAGCATTAAACTACTTCCTTCACTCAAGCAACTTTATCAACTGTCATCCTGCTTAGAGAACAGCGCATCTAAATTGCGGTAGCCGCGTAACCATTCGCATAACTGCAACTCCTTTCCTATTTGTCTTCCTTTTGGTACTGTTGCAAAAGCGATTGAATCAATCTCGGTGAAACTCGAAATGTGGTTTGTTGCAGACGAGCGATCGCCAGTAACCACCTATCCTAACTGTTTAATCGTCCAAATCTCAACTTTCTGAAACATCTGTAGCAATTTCAGCGATCGCCGCCTTTAAAGATGGTAATCCTTCCTGTACCGTCGCCCAAATAATATTGACATCAATCCCCCAATATTCATGTACCAACACATCACGCATTCCAGCAATAGATCTCCAAGGAATATCGGGATATTGACTGCGAATGTAGTCTGGAACTTTTTTGACCGCTTCACCTAAGATTTCAATTGATTTAATAACCGCTAAAACTTTTTCTCGATTCACTTGAAATGCTTCAAACTCCACATTATCTGTAAAAGTTTCGATATCTGCGATCGTATCCAAAATGTCCTGTAAAAATTCTGCAAGCTGCCGTTCCATCATAAATAAATAACTTCTGACAGCACCCGTTCTCGAATTCTTGGCTTTAGACCCTTTTTAGTCACCACATCTACCTTCATTCCCGTCAATTCATTTAAGTAGTTACGAAGCTCTACTAACTTAAACAGAGTCGGAGCCTTTTCATAGTCGATCAAGACATCAACATCGCTTTCTTCATTTTGCTCCCCTCGAACATAAGAACCAAAAATGCCTAATTCCGTCACCCTATAGTTCTCCTGCAACACCGATTTACTTTGCTGGAGCAGTTGCTTAATCTCTTCTAAAGTTCTCATAATTATTTACATTACAATTCATGTCGATCGAGATTACTGTAGAAACTAGAGTATTATAGTTTTTTCTGACAAAAAGAGTATTTTTTACTATTTTATTTCTGAACAAATGTAGATAAATTGCGATCGCCACTAAAAATCTTTATCACTTCACCCCTCTATTCAACTCACCGATCGTTACTGGGCATAATGACAGGAATCAGCTGATTTCTCTGTTTGCGATAGATGTTGAAATCACTATCTATGGTCAGCACGTAACTTGACGTATATCGCTCAGCCATCCGCACCATGCAAGCATCAGCCAACGACATTGGTATAGATTGATAGCGATCCAACAATTCCCCCACAAGCTCCACTTCTTCCTCTAAGCGAAATGGAATTTGGACTACACCTCGTTCTATTAGAGACATTACGGCTTTCTGACCGCCATAAACACTACTTAATAAAAAGCTTGCTTCTGTTATGACTGCTTCACAGGTGAGCAAGGGCGGTTCAATCTGCTCCCATTCTGTTTTGACCCATTGGTGAAAGCGATCTCGTCGATTAACTAAAGCAACCAGGGGACCCGTATCTAATAAAACTTGCTGCCTCACTACTCCCCAAATCCTTTCATATACTCTGGGTTAGCAGATAGATCTTCTGGTCCCTCCACGCAGCCAACCAAGTCACCTGCCGCCTCTAAAGCCGATATACCGTGCTGCCAATTGCTTCTAGCTTCGCCCTGCCGCTCCACTTTAGCTTGCAAAAACTCAATAAAATCCAGTACTTCAAGCTGTTTTTCTTCAGGGAGCATTTTGAGTTTGGCAATGCCTTCAGATAGCTGTGTTGATGCTAATGGCTCAGAATTCATCATCTTACTCCAAATTGGTAGGGCTTTCTAGAAGATGCGATCGCGCTTTTTCACTCTGCCCGATCTGACTCAAATGCAAGTGGCTGGTCTTCTTCCACTGTATCCCCCTCCAGCAAAGCTGTTAATGCCTCCATTTCATCCATTGCCGTTTGCAACTTCGTCATAATTAAAGCTGCGATTTCATCCGGCTGGGGTAGGTTATCCCCCGACTGCAAGCTTTCATCCCGCAGCCAGGAAATATCTAGGTTTTCATTTCGTTTGGCAATTTGCTCCCGTGTAAAACAGCGGAAGCGTCCTGACTCCCCTCGATCGGTGCGCTGGCTCCCCCCATTCGGATCGTCCCCATACGCCGCCTCAAACTCCTGAAAATGCTGTTTGGTTAGGGGTATGCGCTTGCCAAAAGCAGGCATATTCGTCCGTAAATCGTAAATCCACACTGCTTTTGTATTGCCCTTGTCCGTCAAACCGCGCTGGAAAAACAGCACGTTGGTTTTGACTCCTTGAGCGTAGAAAATCCCTGTAGGCAGGCGCAAAATCGTGTGTAGGTTGCATTTGTCCATCAAATCAGCCCGAATTTGACGACCCTGCCCGTCTTCAAATAATACGTTGTCGGGTAAGACCACCGCCGCCCGTCCCCCAGGCTTCAAGCTGCGATAGATATGCTGCAAAAAGGCTAGCTGTTTGTTGGAAGTGGGATAGGTGAAGTCATCCCGCGACGGCAAACCACCGCCTTTCTTCGTGCCAAAAGGCGGATTAGTGAGAATTACATCGGCTTTAGCCAACCGCTGTCCGTCAGGGGAGAGAGTATCGCCTAATCCTACTGCCCCCTCGATCCCGTGTAGCATCATATTCATTAGCAACAGGCGATGAGCATCCTGCACTAACTCAATGCCGTAAAATGCCTGATAGCGTTGAAAAGACTGCTCGGCTTCGGAAAGGTCGAATAAGTCATCGGTGCGCTGCTTGATGTAGCGATCTGCGGCGATTAAAAAGCCTCCCGTTCCAGCGGCGGGGTCTTGCACTCCTTCCCCTGGCTGGGGTTGGATTAGCTCAACCATGCAATCAATCAGCGGACGGGGAGTAAAATACTGCCCTGCTCCCGATTTTTTCTCCTCGGCGTTTTTCTGGAGCAGCCCTTCATACATATCCCCCAGCCCCTCCTCTTTGGCAGAGTACCAGTCTAGGGCATCAATACTCGTCACCAGCTTGTTGAGGATGCGGGGCTGTTTCAGTGCTGTTTGAGCATTGGCGAAGATTGCTTGCACTCTTGGCTGTGCTGTTTGCGTCCCCAACTCCAGTAGCAAAGCGCGATAGAAGGTAATCTGCTCGACTCCTTCTTTTGCTACCAAATCTGCCCAACGGTAGCCCTCTGGGAGTTGGTTTTCATTACTCGTTTCCTGCATCATCTTCAGGAACAGCAGGTAGGTCAGCTCGGTGACGTACTGAAGATAGGAAATGCCCTCATCGCGCAGGACGTGACACAAATTCCAGAGTTTTTGGACGATATCGGTGGTAGCGGTCATTCGTAATCTTATTCGTAGTGATAGCGGCAGGTGAGAAAATCAATTTTTGAGTGACTGACTTGATAGACTAAGCGATGCTCTAGGTCAATCCGCCGCGACCAAAGACCTTCACCCAAGTATTTCAAAGGTTCTGGCTTACCGATACCTTGGAATGGGTCTGCGATCGCGGCTGTCACTAGGTCAAAAATCTTGTCTACCTTAGCAGGATCGGTTTTGTACCACCAGCCCAAGTCCTCTTTGAAGCGGGAACTAAAGCCAGGGACTCTTACCTGTATGGGCGGCGGATCTAGTTTAGGGGGTTTCTTTTTCTTGCCCAAAACCTAATTCTCGCTTCAATTCTTCCGGTGTTTGCGGCGCAATTTTGCCAGAATGAGACTCTTCAATTGCATCCAGTAATCGCCGCGCATTCGCAGGCGATCGCAACAAATAAACTGTCTCTACCAAACTTTGTAAGTCTGACTCAGAAATCAGCGCCACATTCTCACCTTCGCGGCGATGGATGATAAACACTTGATGATTCTCCACCACTTGCTCTAGCAACTTAAAGAAGTTGCTTCTTGCCTCGGTAGGAGAAGTTGTTTCATAAGACAGCATAAGTTAATGTACGCAAATCTGTACGTTAATTATACGATGTCTTTTAGGAAATCGGACGCAAATGCCAGAACTAGACGGCATCCTGCCAGAGATTGGCGTTGATTTCCGCCAAAATTGTTTCTAATTCCCCGTCAAAAATTTTGTTAATCCGCGTAAATCCTCCTTGCGTTTTAAACTCGCCTTTGTCTAGGGCTTCTCTATCGACAATGGTTTCTACTTTCAACTGTTTGGCAATCCGCTCTAACCACTTGCGCTGCGGCGGTGTCCAAGCGCGGCTGGCTAGAATTTTGGCGATCGCCCTGTCTACTCGCTGTTCGTAAGATACTAAGGCATCCCCCAGAGCCGCTTGGCGGATAAAGCCGACGATACTGGCGGCGATGTCTTCATTCGTCATTTCCCGCCACGCTGCTTGTAATGTTGTTTCGGAGTAGCCAGCAGCATCCAGCAATAGCCGAATTTCCTTCAGTTGCGCCCTGGTGAGTTCGCGGGGGCGCTGGGTAACGACGATGAGGGCGGGAATTTGATTTAAGTTGTCCCGCAGGTAGGCTTTGAAGCTATCCAAGTAGTCTTCAGGTTTTTGAGCATTTCCGTAACCCCGTTCTACCGAGCGCAATTCGTCAGCATGGCGGGAAATCAGCAGCGGTTGCGTGCCACCATCCCGCAGGTCTAAAATTTGGGCGATCGCGGCGCGGTCGGAGAACCACTGTTTCAGTTGCATGGGGTCAGAGGAGCGCAGGTAGGCGATCGTATCCGCTAATGACATTCCGGCAAGATCTTCTATTGCCTCTTGCTTGTCTGTAGCTAAATTCTGGCGCTGGCGTTGGAGTTTGGCTAGAAGTTGGTCGATAATTTCGCTGGCGGCAGCGCTGTCTGTAACACTAGATAGCTCCTGTAGCAGTTGCCCGAAAGAGATGTTGGGATTGACAGCGACGGGTTTCATTGCCGAGACGGGGGCTAGAGCCTCGTACAAGTTTACCGCGTCGTAAATGCGAAAGACTTGCTTGCCGATCTCGTCGCAGCGGCGGGTTGCCCGTCCCAGCATTTGCTCGTAGAGGATGCGGGAATTGACGCGGCGGATGAAGACCAAGTTGCAGATCGGTGGTACGTCGATCCCCGTTGTCAGCAGGTCTACAGTCACGGCGATTTGGGGGGTAGACTCGTTACGAAACCGCCGGATCAGTTGCAAGGGGCGATCGGCAGCTCCGGTAATCTTCACCACTGCATCGTCTTCTACACTGCCGTATCGAGCGGCTAGGGCGATTTTAAGTTGGTCAACTACAATATCGGCATGACCGTCCGTAGCGCAGAAAATTAAGGTTTTTTCTGGCAGGGAAGGATCGATATATTTGGCTAACTCCTCACAGACGACGCGGTTAAATTCTGGGGTGACGACGCGCCGATTAAATTGCTCGACTTCGATTCTGACTTCATCTGGGGCGTGAACCAAATCCAGTTGACCAGTTTTGGGATCGAAGAATTCCATCGCCTCGCCTGGATTCCACACCATTCCATCCTCAGCTAGGGCGGTGACGATACGAATCGGCGGTTCGTGGTCAACGAGCCAGCCGTCAATTACCGCTTCCCTGTAGCTGTAGGTGTAGATCGGTTCCCCAAAGATTTGAGTCGTATGTAAGGCAGGAGTAGCGGTTAAGCCAATCTTGACGGCATCAAAATGCTCCAAGACGCGGCGGTATTTGGAGATGTAATCGGACTCGTCGCGGAAGGTAAATTCTAGATCGCTCAATTCCCTGTCTAACAAATATCCTCGGTGGCACTCGTCCACTACAATGCAGTCGTAGAGGTCGGCTGTAGGTACTGCTGCATCGTCGGCTTTGTAAAGGATGCGTTTGACAAAGCTTTGAACGGTGGCAATTTGTACCTTAGTATCGCGATCGGGAGCGGTGTCGCCTAATTCTTTGATGTCAAAAATGTCGGCAAAGGTTTGCAGATTCTCCATGCGGGAATCTTTGAAGGCATTGGCTGTTTGTTCTCCCAATGCCGTGCGGTCTACTAAAAACAGCACTCGTCGAAATCGTTTGGTTTTCAGCAGGCGGTAGACTAGGGCGATACAGGTTTTGGTTTTCCCCGTCCCCGTCGCCATTGCTACGAGCAATTCCCTGCGTCCCTTGGCTAACTCCGACTCTGCTGCTTGAATTGCTCTAACTTGATAGGGGCGTAATTCTAAGTTGTAGTTGAAGCCTTCAGCTTCTAGTTTTTGGTGGGCTTGCTCTACATCTTGGGCAAGGGTATCGAGCAACCCTTGGGGACTGTACCAGGTAGGTAGGGGATAGCGCAGGTTGTCTGTTCGGCGCAGGTCGCAAAACCAAATCCCGCTTTTGGTACGCAGTTGTTGCAAAAACTCCCTACCATTGGTAGCGAAGGCAAAGGGAACTTTGAATTCTCCCCAAGGACTACCGTTGGGTAAGGTTTCGTCTCCCTTGACAAAAAAGCCGCGACTGTAGCGTTTGGCTTGGTCAACCATCCCAGGCACGTCTTTACTGCGGCGCTTTGCCTCGACGAGTGCGATCGCTTGCAATCCGGCAAATAATACATAATCGGCGCGTCCTGCGGCTGTTTGCCATTCGGCGATCGCCATGTTTCTACCTTTCTGGGGGCGAGTGCCGTTGTTATAAGTGAGTTGTTCTGAATCTGCTGACCAGCCAGCGTTTCGCAGTTGGATGTCAATGAGGCGGCGCGTCTCCCGCTCGTCTAAGTCAATTTCTGTCTGCTGCGCGGTTTGAATCGTTTGTTGAATAGATTGGGCTGGGGCGCTCTCCGCACGGGCTTGAATGGCAGCTAAATGGTCTAGTGCTGCTTGCGCCTTTGCTTCTGCTTCCCGTGCCAAGTCTTCCGCACCTCTACGCCGCATCACCTCTTGTTGGGCTTCGATCTGGGCTAATTCGGCTGCTTCGACGCTGGTAGCTAATTCGGCTCTCAGTAATTCTAATTCTTGTTTGAGCGCCTCGGTTTCGACGGTTGGATCTGGGGGTGGGACGAAAGCACCTGGATGAAAGTTGGGATTTTTGGTCGAGACTCGGTGAAACCAAATTCCTAACTGTCGGGCATACTTCAGGTGACTTAAAGCCGTTCTAGCATCGCCTGTCAGCGCGTGGGTGGCATCGTTGCCCGTTCGTCGCAATTCGTGAAACAGGCGCTCTACATCTGGGTTTAACAAGCCGCGATCTTTGAGACGGCGCAATAGGTCTATCTGGCGATCGCCATCAGCAACATACAAACCTACTTTCGCTGCGATTAACCCAGCTAGCAATTCCCCAAATTGACGCAACTTGATGAGGCTTGAATTGGGGTCGGAGGCAAAATACTGCTCGGCTAGACCACCCAGCCGCACTAGCTGCGGGTCGTGTTCTTCTAGGAAGGCGAAATTTAATGACACGACCATGTTTGTTGTACTGCTCCCCTCAACACGAGACTATGTATGCTGTGCCAAGCACTTTAACCCAAAACCCAAGTATATGACTTCAAGTCAAGTCTTTCCTGATGCGATCGATTGCTTGACTCAATCCCTCACTGTGAATCCAGCCGACATAACCGCCATAAACCATTCTGTCATTGCGATCTGCCAAGAAAACATGGTCAACCCCCAACGGGTTTTTCCAGGTTCTCACTGCTGTCCCATCCCTCAGCCTCGCGATTGGGTTGGAACTTTTAAAGTCTCTATGGTGCGCGGGAGTTATCCCAGGTACGTTTTCTAAAATCGCGATCGCTTCTTTAGTCACGTCAGTTAAGTAAACATCCACCACAGTCTTGCAACCGCAGCCGTCTGTCACCGCCAGCTTGAGTCTATCTTTGAGATCGCCATCAAATAACGACATCGAGTCAATTTCATTTAAGAGCTTGCCATGCGGTTCTAAATTTCGCCTTTCGCAATAAACTGCTGTCAAAAAATCCTCCAAACCTACTTTGGCTAGGGCATCTGTAATTAATCCCGTCAGTCCCAAGACGGCAATTCCGCCAAGCATTCCAGCGGGTCCACCTAAAAAAGCTAAGGCTGCTGTAATCGCAGCCGCGCCAGTCAAACCCGTAGCTGCCATCGTAATTACCAGCACTACACCAGGCAATCCCAAAGCCGCAACTTTTTTGATAGCTTCATCCATATTTCACTCTCATTCTTAGCTGCTATTGACTCTTCAGATTTTTCTAAAATTTTCGATTGAAAATTGTTATTGAAATACGGCATCGAGTACTTAGTTTAAGCGTACATTTCTCATAAGGAACTACTGCGATCTACTCTTGTTTAACTTGAAATATTGTTGGATCTAGAGGGCGACCTTTCTTATCCACAGCGACGCAGACAAACTCATGCACTGCACCAGATTTACCATGATTGCAAGCAGCCCATAGCTTACCCGTACCTACTGTTTCCATACCTGTAATATGGCTATTGCCCATCACCCAGTAGTCTGTAAATACTTTGGCTTTCAGTCCGTGGTATTTAACGTAATCCTCTAAGTCGTCCACCCAACCCGTAAAGATAACGTGTTTGTAGAGCTTGGTATGGGAAGCTGGTTTGATTGTGACTGGCGACTTCAGTTTCCAGGGGTTGTCATAGAAATTGCTGGCGAGAGCAGGTAGCTGAGCGAGTAGGGTGAGGGCGATCGCTGGAAGTAGTTTGTAGAAATTACTGTACTCCAACTGCTCTACCTCCAGAAGAAAATCTTATTTGAGCATCTGTTTTCATAGGCTCCCAACCTACACTAAACTTATCTTTCCAAGCTATTTCTCTCGCTTGTCGAAAAGTTTCAAAGCTATCAGGTCTAACAATAAACGCTAAATAATCTGTCTGAGGACTTAGTTTTTTGAGAATACTTTTATATTCAGAATTTTCTTGCTTTAACTCTTTTGATGATTCACCAACATCAGCTTCAATTGGCTCGTAAACCTCGCTAAACGGTTCTAACTCAAGACGGACGTTGTAGTGAGAAGTTCTAACTTGAAAGGTTCTAAACTCTTGAGCTTTATATGTTATGCAATCTTGGTATTCCTGTAACCATCTATAGTATTCTTGTAACTGCTCGTAAAAAAAGTCATAGTCTGATAAGTTGGAATCAGGAGGTATTGGCTTACTACAAACTGTTAAAGATTCCACTAACTCTTTAATATGACTTTGAGCTACTTTTGTATCGATGTAAGTAACTTTGTTGCCTCGAATTTCAAAAAAATGAGGTTGTTTTTCAGTCTTAGATACTAGTGGAGTTCGGACAATGGTAGCTGACTGAACAGCAACTAGGCTGATAAATAAGCTAACAAACATTAGTACCCCAACAGTATTTGTCAGAATATCCAAGAATGAATCTAGGTTTTGACTTGGAGCTACAGGTAGTTTATATCGGCGTCTCATTTGACATTCTTGAGGGTAAATCTTTTAATTTGAGCCGCCAACCTTCATCAATAGGTTCAAAACCAATATCAATATTTTTTTGTTCGACTAAACGACGAACTTCTTTAAAAACGTCTATTCCATCAGGACGAACAGCAACAATTAAATATTCGCGATCGCGACGTTCGCTCATCTCAACCAGTAATTTTTCTAGTACCGAGTTAGATATACCAATTTCCTGCTTTGATACAAATTTTTGACTAGAATGGATGATCGGACCATCTTTCTGACACTCTATATAGCGCGGAGTCTTTGTTTGATATTGGTATTTCTTCTGCCAATGCTCATCCAACTTTACGGGAAGCTGTAAATGCTCTTTCTTACCCTAGAAGCTCACAGCGTTTCCTTGAAAAAGGACGAGAGCGATTAGAAACTGAAATCAAATATCTGCAACAGAATACGCGATTCATCACCCCCCAGTTTACGTACCGAGCGAGAGCTTTTGCACAAACAACAATTTTTGCGGCAACAGCAGGAGCGTTGGCTAGAAGAAAAGCTTAGGTAGCAAGATTGCATATAAAAGTGTTTTCCGCACGGAAGTATCGTTATGCTACACCTAATTCTGATTGCTCAAATCAATACCATTCCTACTAAACTGCCTGCTTCCTTGTTGAGTTTGCCAAACTCCGATCGACAACTCAATCTTCCAGGTGGGCAACAGCAGAATAAGCGTAAGTTGCAAGAACAGCAGCTAAATCTCAATCAAAAGAAATATCAGCAAAGAATCAGAGAGTTTGATCTCTTACCTACATCACGCATAGATTGCTTTCCCTTATTTCCTCCTAGTAGCGGTTTCCCACCTGGTGTTAGTCCAATTTCCTGCCGCCGTCCGTAATCTAATAAAAGTAATATATAGATACGAATGTAGAGTATACAGTCAAGCCTACTGCGATCGACGGCGATGGTCTTACTAGATCACTTTCACCCGCCTCTAAGCGTGCGCCGCCACTGGCACGCCTTTCACAACGCATGGGCAACATACATCGCGTCGGATCTCAACCAGCGCTTGCCTCTAGGCTACTTTGCCGAACCAAACGTGCAGTTTGGGATTGAAATTGATGTTGCCGCCTTTGAAGAAAGCACTCTAGCTGACGATGTAAGCGGTACGGTAATTGCGCTGCCCTTGACTGCTGCGGATTGGCAACCAGTACCCCCCACCCAAACCATTCCCTTTCAACCCACCCGCGAGACAGTCGAAATTAGCATTTTCAGCAGTGAAGCGGGACCTACCTTAGCTGGAGCCATCGAGTTAGTCAGTCCTGCCAATAAGGATCGTACCAATCATCGAGATGCTTTTGTTGCTAAATGCCAAACATACTTAAATCTAGGAATTGGGTTAGTAGTCGTGGATGTTGTTACCAGTCGCAATGCTAATTTGCACGCTGCTTTGATGCAGCAGCTTGGTGTGGCAAACCTGAATCAATTCGATGCAGACCTTTATGCAGTTGCCTATCGCGTTGTCGAGCGAACTAAGCAGTTCAATTTAGATATGTGGCAAGAAACACTGAGCTTGGGAACCCAATTACCAATCTTGCCGCTATGGTTGCCTGGAGAGCTTTGCCTGCCTGTCGATCTAGATGCCACTTACCAACGGACTTGTCGCGAACAACGGATCGGCTTTAACAGCGCATGAAACATCACTGCGATACAGCCCAAGTGAGAGTAGTTGAATCATTTGAATCAAAGCTACACCTAGTATCCTGCCGAATCAGCATGGTAGATCCGCTCAACTAAGTTGACTACAGCATCAATCTTGTCAGCCGTCAAACAATCCAAAGGAGACAATCCACGCCATTCAATTAAAGGTTCGCGCAACCATCGTTGGATTTCATCTCGATCGCCGTTGGTTAGCTCAAATAACATTTTGAGAGCGTAGACAAGCGGTTGGAGGCGCTTGCCTACGCTTTGGGAAGCGATATCTCGCTCAACAGTTCGCACGTCTCTTTGAATAATCTTGGCAAGGACTGAGCGATCGACTCCCATAAACTCAGCCAATTTTTTTAAGCTGATACTACCACCAGTAAAAATTGGTAGGGCAGGTTCTTTAGCTAACAATGGCAGAGCATTCATAGATAAATACACTTTTACTCTTCTTATAGCCTAATTTATTGTCAGTTTTATTGTCAATAAATATGTCATTATTTTTGTCGCGATTTTAGTACTGCCTGCTTTTGATGAATTGGTGTGTCGTACCGATCGCTATTAGTATGGAGTACAAACGCAGCTACATCCTGAATGCAGCACTCGACATATACCCTGAAATGCATTGGTGATGAGAGGATTTTCGCAGGTAGATTGCAACGAAGTATAGCAGTAGCATTGGCAGTGCAGTATAAGGTTTGTTACCGAAAAATTTCATCGTGCATTTGGAGCGCAACCAAGCTGACGATTTCTGTTGCAATTTCAAATTCAGTCAAGGCAAAATCTTTAGACAAGTCTATTTCTGCTGGAAAGCGATCGCCTTGTTAGTAATCTCAGTAAATGGTGTTGCTAGCTAACAGCGGCAGATACGCATCTGCGCCTTTTAACTTTCTCGCTTGTATGGTACAAATTTACTAAACAAGTTGACCGCTAACCCACCATGTTCAGCTCTTGGGAAAGAATGCAACTTAAAGATGGCGCTCCGCTTGGCAAGTGGGAAGCAGCCTCACAATGGCTATCGCATTTTAACGATAGCGATCGCTGGGCAATTATCTTAATGGATGGCGATCGCCATCCTTGCGTGACGGCAGGCTTTGTTTTAGAGTGCGTGTGGCGCTCGGACTGGACGGCATTCGATGAAGTAGACGGATATCAAAGACTATTAACAGGATTTAGGGAAATTCCAGCACCATTACCTACCGTTGGCACTCCTACAACTTACTCGCGAGGTGCGTGGATCTTTGAAGCGCAACCCCGCGACCAGCGCCGCCAGACGTTAAAAGAGCGAAGAGCGGTTTGGGGGCGATCGCCTCGTCAAGATGAACCTAAGAAGAGACTCGATCTATCGCTTGAGGTCGGTCAATGCACGCCACAGCAATTGATGGAAGCGTTGATGCTGACTGGCGGACGCTGGAACAATTTCAACCCAGAACCAATTTTAGAAGACCTGTACCAGAATCAACACCTCTGGCTAAATTTTATGATGCTGCCACTGATTGGCGAGAGTGAAGCAAGCGGTCGGCTTTACAGCAATTTGGGCTTTGCACTGAGAGATTTAGGCTCTCGGTGGCACGCAGATACGCTTTACGTGTGGAGCCAAGACGACGATTGCGTGTATCCCCTGGTTGACTTGGGGAATACGTGGCTAGCGGATGACGTTCAAGTGATGGATCGCGATCGCGCCTCTAAGTTTATTGGATATGGTGGTTGCGACGATCCGCCCCCCGTTGTGATTTATTGGTGGGATTAGGTATGAGTGCTGGCGTAGGCGAAAACTCCTGCCCGAATCGCGTTACATCTGCTCAATTCAATGGAGGATGACGACGATCGACAGCAGTAATTATGTTACATTTATACTACACAAGCGAACTAGATTCTGGTAGCGTGGTGAAGTTATTAAACGGTGCGATCGAGGTTGATTGGGGATTCACTAGCGCTCTTGAACGTAAACACCCCAAAGCCATGAGTGAAAACGCTCTGCAACAGTTAAATTAGCAGCGCGGATAGACAACGATCGGTTAATGCAGAGGCGGGTTCCCTATAATCCAAGAATAAAGCCATGCCAGTTAGTCGTAATGAAAAATGGGTGCAGATTGCAGAATTAGACGAAAATGACCAAATTCATTTCACTCCAAGTTACTTGGAGTTAATGAGTGAATTAGGGTGGGAAGCCAAAGCATTTGCAGGGCATCTACTAGGCTTGTGGTACGACCCCTTTGAACATATGCTTGACTATAGCAGTGGGGAAGCTCTCTTCAGCGCAGACCAGCCAGGACATTTCGAGTGCAATGAATTGGATAAAGCTCAAGAAGTAGTAGAGTATTGGGCTAAAACATGGACTGAAAATAGCAATGGCTACGAACCAGCTCATAAAGCAGGTATTGGTTTGGAACTGGGGATTGATTGGTATCGGGATGTTTTGCGAGCCAAATTAGTTAGCATCTGTTTACCAGAGCGTCTCCTCATCGCTTACCGAAGTGCGTTTAAGGAAAAAATGCATCAAATTGAGCAGATAACAATTGAATCGTAAAATAGGCATTTGAGAGATGCGATCGCCTACTTTTGTTCCAGTAGCAAAGTTCAGAAAATCACTCCAATAAAGCTAGTTTTTTCAATCGAAAGAATTAATTGCAAATATTAATTGCTCCCGTAATTGTTGAAAATATTTACAAGAAATTTGATTATGCAAAGGATAATTATAGCATTCAAAGTATAGATTAGGACGCTAAACTGACAGATGTATCTACTCGTTCGCGAAAGTCTTCAATAGTTCCTTGAGACTTTCTGACTCGATTTTTAATCGGAAACAAGTAATGCTCAATCTCATTTAAACCTGGAGATAATGGTGGTAAGTATTGGATTTCACATTGTGCCGATTTGATTAATTCTCGAATTTTCTCGGATTTATGAAAAGTTGCATTGTCTAAAATTACAGTCTGTCCTGGTTTTAAGTGTGGCAGTAGTTTTTCGGATAACCACTGCTCAAAAACTAACCGATTACAAGCTCCTTCAAAGGTGAACGGAGCTAACAGTTTTCCTTGACATAAACCACTAATAATACTGACTCTAATGCTTCTTTTTCCCGATTTTAAGTCATAAAGTCTTTGTCCTTTTTCATTCCAGCCGTAGCTGTAGTCATCTCGATTATCTATCCCTGACTCATCTATATATACTCGCTCCTCTGGTTTCTTTCGCTCAATTTTTTCGATAAATTCTTGTCTTTTTTCTTCATCTCTTTCTCGATACCCGTAAGTTTTTTTTCTAGTAAATCCAATTTTCTTTAGAGCTTTACCAATAGTTCTGTCACTGATTTCTAAGTGCCACGCCTGAGCCATTTCATGCGTGAGTCTGACTTCCATGTTTTCGAGCAAACTCTTTAAAGTCTTCTAGATTGGTAATTTTCGCCCCATAGCCTCGCTGGTATCCCACAGGCGCTCGATCATCTCCTGTTTCTTCTCTTTTGTGCAGCCACAAATTGATGGTATTACGACTAATTTTAAAGATTTTACTAGCTTGGGTTTTTCCTATG
Source organism: Chroococcidiopsis thermalis PCC 7203 (assembly GCF_000317125.1). Lineage (GTDB taxonomy): Bacteria > Cyanobacteriota > Cyanobacteriia > Cyanobacteriales > Chroococcidiopsidaceae > Chroococcidiopsis > Chroococcidiopsis thermalis. The sequence goes on along the minus strand of NC_019695.1, from coordinate 4,268,567 downwards.
CCACTATCTATTGCCTCAATGACTTTTCTTCTCAAGTCATAGCTGTAGGGGGCTGGCATTTTTTGCTCCGATTCACTCCGACTCTATTATGTCCTAACTTATACTTCGAGTGCTATAAGATGCGGCGGCGATATGTTTCATCGTCGATGTAAGCTAGCAGGTATAAAGTTTTGACTATTCTCCCTAGCTCGGTAATTGCTTTAGATAAAGTGGTAGGATTTTTACCGCCTAATCAAAGTCCGCATCAACTCAGAAGCGCTAACCGTTCCCAACTTTAAAGACCCTGCTACCCGTAATAGATCGTCCCAGCTACGAGCGATTAAAGCAGTATTTACCCGCTGTCGCGCCAATCCATTCAGTACCCCATAATCCGCTTGGGGATCGATCCGCCAGAAGCGAGCTTCGCCCAAATCTGCTAATCTAGGGCTGAACTGATAACCTAATAGCCAAAATAGCCCGAAGACAAGATCGCTGTAACCCGCCGTGTCAGTCATAACTTCTTTGGGCTGCAAGCTGGTTGTCCGATCGAGCAACCCCTCAAGGAGAAAGAGTGGGACGGCCCTGTTCGATTTCGATCCGTACAGCCACATTAGTAGGAAACGAACTAGCAGTACGACGGTAGGCTTCATCTAACTGCTGTGTCAAAGCTTTGAGTTCTTCTTCTGGAGTCGGTTGCAGGTTAAGAGTGCGGCAGACATTGGCACGAGCCGCAGCCCAAGCATCTCCTTGCAGCAGTTTGAGCCGAGGGTCGCCCCAGCGCCAAGAGCGACTGACGAATAGATCGCGACGGCGCAAAGCAGCGCGCAGGTTTTCTAACATACAGAAAGTGTAAGCTTTGCGATCGCAAGTCCCATCCTTAGCAAATACTAGCTTTGCCCAACTCTTGCCGATCGTTCCCAAAGGAGCGGCACTCATGTCAGGTTTTCTTTGTTCGTGTTGAGATTTGAGAAATTGCAGTGCTTGGAGGATTTCTACTCCTAGTGCAGTTGCTTCAAAATCAATCGTCTGCAATAACTTGGGGAAGAATAACCGGACGTGTCGCCATCGGGATAGCATTAAGTCATAATAATTGTCGTCTGGCGGTCGGGCGATGGCGATGACAGAGTTAAGCGCGGTAGTCAATTGGGTTGGGGAAACTTGGGTAAAGACAGTGGCTCGAACTGCTACATCTTCAGTCGCAGGATCTAACAACACAGCACAAGCTTTACACAGTTGCAATGCAGCGGCATCTAAGTCTTTAATCGTCCGCAAGCGATGCTTCTCTGCTTGACGACCGGTAGTGCTTAGCAGCTCGCCGACCAGTAACTCTAGCAAGGATAGCGCATCGTCAGTGACAGTAAATTCTAAAACATGAACGAAGGCAAGCAACGTTGCTAGGCGGCGAGTTTTAGGCATCCGCAGCAAAGTTTGTGCCCAAGCAGTATTGGCATAACGTGCCAAGGCTGAGAGTCGATTGGGTGGGACAAAAGACAAATTTATCTGATTCACCCCCAAAGAATGAATCTCCACCAGCCGCTCTAAAGTAGCCACTAAAGCAGGAGCGCTAGTACGAGTAGGAGGTTGACGTAGCCGTTCTAGAGCAGATACACGACCTTGTGCCACACAAACCAGCAAATCTTCTAACCGCCTTTGGCAAGCAGTACTGGGTAGTCGAGCCAAGACTCTCCACAATCTTTCTTGCACCCGCTTGCGCACGCTGGCGACTAATCGTTCGAGTACCGTCACTCCTGGCAAGAGGATTTTTCGTTTTACCAAACGCGCTGTTGCCAAGTCAAACAAAATACTCGGGCGCTCGTCACTTAACCAAGCACGACTGTAAAGCCAGCGCACCAACCGCCAATGTTCTGGTTGGCTGTTGAAATCGCGGTATCCGTAAGCAGCACGGATTTCGGATGTATGATCCCACCGACTCTCTCCAGTGCGATAGCGTGCTAACACCTGAAAATCGCTAATACTTAGTTGAGAGGCAACATAACTCATAACAGAGGCAGGTACATCCGTCGGATCGCTCAAGAATGTTCCTAAAAACCGCACTGTGGATAGCTGTAAGGCAAAACCCAAGCGATTGTGGTTGCCACGCCGTTTGTAGATGAAGGCTTTGTCGGTATCGTCCAAATGGAAATAGCGGGCTAATTGAGCTGAAGTTGGGTCTTGGGTATAACGCCCATAACTAGCTCGATGCTGGGCTGTGAGAAATTCAACTGGCACGCAAGAAAAGTTTCAAAAAATAACCTCAAGTCGCTTAATACAACTCGCCGTCACGAGCAAAAATCTCGATGACTTCAGAGCGAGTGATCTGGTTTCTATCCGCTATTTGAGCTAGCTTTGCCCAAGCTGTATCAGTTAGTCTCATCGTCCGCAAACGTTTTGGTTCTTCCTGGTAGTCAGGTGCAAACTTTCCTGCCGCTGTGTGCAGCCGTCGCGGTGACTTTTGTTTAGTTCCAGAATACCGATCCATATTCTCCGCCATAACCTAGTATATACATGGTAAGACAAGGGCGACGTGAGAGCAATACTTTCCAGCAACCAAAGTAGAGTTAGGGCTGCCGATTCTTTGCGGGAGTGCAGAGTAGTGGCGATACTCTGCACTCGTACAAGCCAACACTGACAAAATCTACTTTGTCAGAATGAGTGGATTCAACTTTAACTAGATGCTACTAACAAGCGAGATTCTGAATTCAGAGCTTGCACGCTATTCGCTCTCAAGTCAATCTCGACTTCAAATGTTTCTACTTGTTGCTTTAGCCATTCAGAAAACAAGTTCGAGATGATTTCTCGGCGCAGCGTATTGTCCAATTCTGGTTGAATCAGTTCTTCAACTAAAATTAGGTGCGCTCCTGAAGATGTCAGAACTGGTTTAATAATTTGAGGCGGCTCGACTGCAAAAACAGCAGCAGAAATTTCTGGTTTTAGCTTTGTGCGAGGCAAAGCTCCTAAATACCCTCCTCTTCGACGTAGTTCTGGATCTTGAATATATTGACGAGCAACTTCATGAAAGTTAATTTCTCCCTCTTGTAGGGCATAGAAGAGTTCCAAAGCTAGATCTTCCTCATCTAAGACTACTTCATACATGACTACCTGGTTATACTCAAGTTGATGCTCGACAAAAAAGGGTTCGACTTTATCGGCAAAAAGATGTTGAGCTAACTTTGAGGAAGCGACGCTTACTTCAACCAACTCTTCAAATTCATCTAAAGAAAGGTTATGCTTTTGTAGCCATAACCAAGTAGCGTCAGTACTGCGAAGATTGCTTAGCATTCGTAAGTTGTCTGCTGCTTGCTGTAGTTCTTCCGGCTCTACTTTTATGCCTTGTTCTTCTACTGCACGCGCAATAATTTTACGAGTCAGAATACCTTCGACAACAGAAGGGACTTGACAGGAAAGCTTGATTTGCTGAATAATTTCTTCTCGGCAAATAGTCACAACTTTTGACATAGTACAACTCCTAGTAATTAAGGTGATAGCGATCGCTTAAAGTTCTATACTGCCTTGTTGCAAATTCTTAAACGGAGCGAGAATGAAATCAATCAAGCGGCGCTGCCGGACAATAACCTCGGCAGTTGCTGTTTGACCTGGTGTGAGGACAACTCGTTTGTTTTGAATTGGAATATAAGTCTGCTGTAACGCAATTTCCAGCTCAAAAGTTTTTACCTTCTCAAAAGTTTCTACCCTGCTTTGGACAATACAGGCATTTCTACAAGTCGAAAACTATTTACTGGTAATGAGCAGACTGAATGGCAATATAAAACTAAACTCACTGGCAGATTGCAGATCGTTAATAGTAATGCTGGAATCGTTAGGACTGTCAGTTGTTGTTATTGCACGATCGCATTTCTGCCGAGTCGAAAGTCCCATTTCCTTAAGCAGACGGTTGATGTGCTGAGGGCTAACTTCAATCCCCAGTTCTTTTGCTAGATGCTTACTTAACCACTGCGCTGTCCAGCGTTGAAATGAATAGCCATATTCACGCGGGCTATAGCTTACCAGTTCTTTTAAGCGATTGAGATATTGCTCGTTCACAGTTTTAGGTCGTCCCATCGGGCGATCGCTCCAATGGTGGGCATTTCCTGTCTGTGCCATTACAATCCAATGGCGTGCCATTTCCTGAGAACACCCCAAGGCTTTACAGATTTGTGCTTGAGATTGACCAGCATCTGCAAGCAACATAATTTCAATGCGGCGACGGTATTCTGGGCGTAAATCGGATTGTAGGCTCTTGAGTAGATGCCTGCGCTGAAAAGGTGTTAAGCACCGACCTTGCTTTTCCACTGCGATTCCTTCTTGTGATACTTCAGTAGCTCTGTAGGATTTGTATTGCTCTGGAGTCTTTTCCTGCATGGCTTTTAGTACCTCTTGATGAGACTGAGAATTTGAGTTTGATTGCTAAAACTTGCGAACTTCCAGTTGCTTCTCAGGCTCAAAAGTCCTGGAATTATACAGTTCGTTACAAACTTTTACATCAATTCTGTAAATGGTATAGAAGTAGCTCTCTTTAGGCATTGCCATTGCAGCAAGTTAGAAGCAGTGAGGAAGCATAACTGTGAAATTGGAATTACAGCTTTCATGTCAAGGTGCATGAATCAGAATATTTTAGAGCTTCAAAACTGTTTGAATTACAAGATATAAGTAGATTTTAGTTTAATTTATGGAATATAGAATAATAAAAACATAAGTCCTTTATTTATGCGTAGAAAAGTCCTTTAAACCTATTGATTTTATAGATTAAATCTCAGAATATTAAATTATTGAGGTTAGCAACTACACAGTTAATCTCAGGAAAAGACTAGATTGTTTAACTGAGAAATTATTTGTTGTCGGTAACAATTAATTTGGCGATCGACAGCAGCAAAATTTCTTGAAAGCAAACTCGATGATTCTCTAACTTGGCAATGCCCAACCTGAAACTATCAATCAGTTTTAGGCACTTTGATTCACTTTAACATTAGGAGAAAAACCATGTTGACTATTGACAAAATGCTCGGAAGCACTTCTGCTAATCAAGACCTATTTGTCGATTTCAACGAAAAAGATGCTGAAACAGTTAGTGGAGGCGCAGTAGAGAGATTTACTGTTTTTAACCGGACGAATGCTCGGATACCTTACGCAGTTGATGGACTAAGAACACCCAACCAGAACCCTAATTCGGAAGTAAGATGGACTACTACACGAGGAGGAATAATTGAATTTGACTTTGATGTTCGTCGCCCAGGAGTTCAATTACGCAGATACAATTTGTCCAATAATCGTCAGTATACATTTCGACCAGACACCAGAACTCCTTATACAGGGGATATCAATCTCTATCGCACAGCCTAATAGGTAAATCTCAAGAGGTGCTGTCTGCATCGCTAAAGTTGCTAAGTACCAGGGACGCACCTCTGCTATCAGAATTGTGAAGAAGTATTACAAGAGCCAACATCCTGTGGAAAACACAGACATAACTCTCTGAGTAAGAAGTAGCAATTCAAAACAACAAAAAAATCACCTTTTCTAAGGAGAGAAACGACAATGTTAAACACCAAAGAATACTTCAATCAACTTGATACAACTCTTGCCGTTCAGGAACTTGACAACGAGACTTCTGCTGCTATTCAAGGTGGATACAACTTGCAACTGTTTGATGACTATGATGCAAAGACTGGTTTGCTAGGCTCGTTCAATAAGGGCGGCAAAGCCAATCTGATTGCAGACAATAAGATTAGCTCGATAAAAATCAAAGGTGGTCAGTGGAGATTCTACGAACATCCTAACTTTAATCAGGGTAAGCCTGGTTATGAACTTACCCTTGGAAAGGGAACATGGCATCTTCGAGGGAATGCTCTCAATAACCAAATCTCATCTTTCCAGAAAGTAGGTTAACTCTGAGCTAAGTATATACACTGAATGAGCTTTGGGTTCTGCTCTTAGCTGGTAGGGGCGAGACATATTTTGCTTTTGCCCCTATTTTTTAGCTAGCAATAGAACGATTCATACTCTGTCCAAATAGCGAATTATTAGTTGGTGTAGGTCTTGAAGATGCGATATCAAAGTATACTCCAACATAGCGAAGAAGACTGTGGCGCAGCTTGTCTAGCGACGATCGCCAAACACTACGGGCGTACCTTTGCGATCGGTCGCATTCGGGAAGCGGTTGGCACAGGGTCGCGAGGAACAACCTTACTAGGACTTTATCGAGGAGCCGAAGTTCTTGGATTTAATACACGAAAAGTTAAAGCGTCTCCTCAAATACTCGACTCTTTGCATAAAGCCCCTCTACCCGCCATCATTCATTGGAAAGGCTACCACTGGGTAGTTCTGTACGGGCAAAAAGGGAAAAAATATGTCATTGCCGATCCTGGAGTCGGTATCCGCTACCTCACCCGTAAGGAATTGCTCGAAGGTTGGGGTAGTGGTGTGATGCTGCTGCTAGAGCCAGATGAAAGTCGGTTTTATCAGCAACCCGAAGACAAAGTTGGGGGCTTTGGAGGTTATCTCAAGCGAGTTTTACCTTATCGCGCTATTATCGCTCAGGCGATCGCGATCAATATTGCGATCGGACTGCTCTCGCTTGTCTCTCCCTTGATGATGCAACTACTCACCGATGACGTATTAGTACGGGGAGATACCCAACTGCTAACCGTCGTGGCAATTGGGGCGATCGCCATGAGTTTATTTAGCAGCGCGATCGGTTTGGTACAGTCTCATTTGATCGGTCACTTCGGACAAAGGTTGCAATTAGGATTGATCCTAGAATACGGACGACAACTGTTACGCTTGCCCCTCAGTTACTTTGAAGGACGACGTAGTGGAGAAGTTGTCAGCCGCATTGCCGATGTGGATCGCATCAATGAGCTAGTTTCCGAAGTTGTCCTGGGTTTACCCAGCCAATTTTTTATTGCCTTGGTTTCCTTGGGCTTTATGCTGTTTTACAGTTGGGGACTAACTCTAGCTTCTATCGCCGCTTTTATTATTGTCACCCTCATCAACCTGCTGTTTCTGCCCGCCTTGCGACAGAAAACCCGCAATCAAATCGTCTTAGGTACAGAAAACCAAGGCTTTCTCGTCGAAACTTTTCGCGGCGTTCAGGTGCTAAAAACCACGCAAGCCACACCCCAAGCTTGGCAAGAGTATCAGACGAATTATGGTCGCCTTGCTAACTTAGGCTGGAGTACGATGAAGTTGGGGCTGTATAGCGGCACAATTACCAGTATTATTTCCACTTTCACTAGTATTGCCTTGCTGTGGTTAGGCTCATATCTAGTGATTAATCGCACCTTAAGTATCGGTCAGTTACTTGCCTTTAGCGGCATGAGTGGCAACTTTCTCGGTTTTTTGGGTTCAGCAATTGGTTTAGTTGATGAATTCATCACCGCTCAGATTGTCATCCAACGGCTAACAGAAGTGATTGATGCTACTCCAGAAGACGAAAAAGATTTCAAAAAGCCTTGGGCAGAAATTAAGGGCAATGCAGACATTACTTGCACCAACCTTAATTTCCACCATGCAGGTAGAGTTGACCTGCTGCAAGATTTTTCCCTAACTATCCCTGGCGGTCAAACCATTGCCTTAATTGGTAAATCCGGTTGTGGTAAAAGTACCTTAGCCAAGCTGATTGCTGGTTTATATTTCCTCCAGTCTGGCAATATCCGCTATGGCATTTATAATCAGCAAGACCTTTCGCTAGAATGTCTGCGGCAACAGGTGGTGTTAGTACCTCAAGAACCCCACTTTTGGAGTCGTTCAATTGTTGATAACTTCCGTTTCGGCTATCCTCAAATTGAGTTTGAACAAATTGTGCAGGCTTGTGAAATTGCTGGTGCAGACGAGTTTATTAGTAAACTACCGGATAAATATCAAACGATTTTAGGAGAATTTGGGGCAAATCTCTCTGGCGGTCAAAAGCAGAGATTGGCGATCGCCAGAGCCATTATCACCGATCCACCCGTACTGATTTTAGATGAATCTACTGGTGCTCTCGACCCAGTAAGTGAAGCCCAAGTGCTAGAAAGACTGCTTTCCCACCGCCGAGGTAAAACCACAATTTTAATTAGCCATCGCCCCAAAGTTATCCAGCGAGCCGATTGGATTGTACTGCTAGAATCAGGACGTTTGAAAATCCAAGGAACTCCAGATACTCTGCGCTCCATTGCTGGCGACCACTTAGATTTTCTAGACACCATTGAACCATTAACAAATAGTTTAGTGCTGCAATCCTCCAATTCTCACTCTAACGGCAAATTCTCTGAGATCGGCAAATAAAACTATCATGCTCAGCCACTCCAACGGGGACTATCTGCCCCAAATTCAAGACAACGATTTCCTTCCACCACTCGGTCGTTGGACTACTATAGGCGCAACGATCGCCGTTACTGCTGTGGGGTTAGCTCTCCCGCTTGCCTCTGTGACTAAATATAAGGTGACAGTCAAAGGACAGGCTACCGTCCGTCCGACTGGTGAATTGCGACTGGTTCAAGCTGCAACAGAAGGTCAGGTGATGCGCGTTTTTGTTGCAGAAAATCAAGTTGTGAAACAAGGGGATGTTATTGCTACTATTGATAACTCGAAGTTGCAAACCAAAAAGAGCCAACTGCAAAGTAACATAGGACAGAACCGATTGCAACTGATTCAGATTGATGCCCAAATTAGCGCGATCGCTCGCCAGATTGGAGCCGAAACTGACCGAATCGATCGCGTTGTTGCTGCTGCTGAATTTGAACTCTCGTATCGCAGCCGAGACTATCGAGACAAACTTCTGACTACCACTGCTGATGTCAAAGAAGCCGAGGCGAACGTCAATGCAGCGATCGCCAGTTTAAGAGCAGCCCAAACAAAGCGCAACCGCTACAAAGGTGTAGCCAAACAAGGAGCCTTGTCTCAAGATCAGTTTGAAGAGGCACAGTTAGCTGTGCGCCAGCACTCGTCAGCAGTTGCAGCAGCTAAAGCCAAATTGCAGCGCGTTCGAGCTGCGCTCAATCCTAGTAATGCAGAAGCCGCGATCGCCTCCCAACGTATTGCTCAAGAAAAAGCTACGGGAGAAGCCACCATTGCTACGTTAGATAAAGAACGCCAAGCCCTGATCGGACAACGAATTGAACTCCAAAAACAACTAGAGCGCGATTCCCGTGAATTTCAACAAGTAAATATCGATCTGGCTCAGACGATAATTACTGCCACGGCAGACGGTATTATCTCTAAGCTAAACTTGCGGAACCCTGGTCAAACTGTGCCTGCTGGAGGGGAGATTGCCCAAATTGCCCCTAGCAATGCTCCTATGGAGGTGAAAGCAATGGTGGGACTTCAGGATAAAAACAAGGTGAAACAAGGACAAAACGTACAAATGAGAATTTCTGCTTGTCCTTATCCAGATTATGGTACTCTCAAAGGCAAAGTTAAAGCAATTTCTCCAGATGCAATTGTCCCGTACAGGAATAGCGATAATACGACTTCTGCTATAGATGCAGATCGGAAACCGTCTGCTGCGAGTTCTTTTTATCAGGTATCGATTGAGCCAGAAAGCTTAACTTTAGGTAAGGATAAGCACCAGTGTGCGCTTCAACTGGGAATGGAGGGTACAGTCGATATTATTTCTAGAGAAGAGACTGTGCTTAAATTCTTGCTGAGAAAAGCCAGGCTGATGGCAGAGCTGTAATTTGAACAATGAGCTAGTAAACCTATGAGAAGAAATGTTTTAGGTTTCTTTTTCAAATTTGGTTTAAGCCGTAAGAGAGCCAAGCAATTTTATCCGAGTAGTTGTAGCAGTAGGCGATCGGGATGCTTAGTTGTTTGACTTCATTCGCTCTCATCCCTATAATACTCTCGCGAGAAATAAAATCACTCAACTCTTCGGAGAAAAACATGAGTTTTGCCATTTTTGACGAAAATTATTATCTTGCAAATAACCCCGACGTAAAAGCTGCTATTGATGCTGGAGCTTTTTCATCAGGATTACAGCACTTCCAACAAACAGGTTTAGCTGAAGGCAGGGTGCTAGTCTCGCCTTACTACGACGAACAATTCTATCTACGCGCTAACCCTGATGTAGCAACATCTGTTAGCAATGGAACTTTTAAATCGGGGTTACAACACTACATCCAGTATGGAGAAGCTGAACGTCGTTCGGCTGGTGCTTTCAACGAGACTAACTACCTTGCCCTATACCCAGATGTAGCGGCGGCTGTTGATGCTGGAACCTATAGCTCTGGTTTGCAACACTATATCCAGTTTGGACAATTTGAGGCGAACCGCAATAGTGCTTTTACCGGAACCAGTGGGAATGACACGATCGCTGGCTTTGGTCAAGGTATTCGAGCCATCGCAGGAGTTGATATCGTCGACACTTTACTGGGTACGGCAGCAGTTGCTGGAGTTGGCGAAGTTGATACCCTAATCGGCGGAGAAGGGCGAGATGGATTCGCCCTTGGCTTGCCCAGCTTAAGTGTATTAAACTCTCCACCTCGACAATTTTACGTTGGTGGGGGCAATACTGATTATGCTCTAATTCAGAACTTCGGAAAGCCGGACGATGCGATTATTTTACCAGGCTCAACACAAGATTATAATTTTCAAACGGTCAACGGAAATTTAAACATTTCTACTGCCTCTGGAGACTTAATCGGGATTGTGGAAGGGGTCGCGTCTTTGACTCCAGTGGCAGCTTCAAGTGAAGCGCTCGGGCAGGTAAGTGGGCTTCCTAATGATTTTTTTGGACCAGTTGTTGCCCTTGTATGACAAGATTACAACTTTAACTGCATTGAGGATGCGATCGCTCTCTCAGAAACCGAAGGATTAGACTTCTTGCAAAAGTAAGTGTTTTGTAAATTCAAACGCAGATAAGAACGTAGATAAACGCAGATAAGCGCAGATTATGAGGGGCTTTTGCAAAAGATTTATTATTATAGCTTTTTTTAAAAAGGCAAGTTTCCAGCATGGATACAAGCGATCGCAGATGGAATTGGAAGTTAGGGCGAACGATTATTCTAGGGCTGAGTGGGGCGATAGCTTTTTGGGAAAATTGCGCTTATGCCCAGATTACGCCCGATACCACTCTAGGTAATGAAAATTCTACAGTGACATCAACAGGAACGGTTGACTCTATTAATGGCGGTGCAACTAGAGGCGCTAACTTATTTCACAGTTTTGAAGAATTTAATGTAGAGTCAGGACGAGCAGCCTATTTCAATAATCCGGCTGGAATTGAAAATATTCTAACTAGGGTGACAGGAGGTAATCCCTCCAATATTCTAGGGACGCTTGGTGTAGCGGGGGGCAATGCTAACTTGTTTTTGATTAACCCAAATGGAATTATTTTTGGAGCGAATGCCCGTTTAGATGTCAGCGGATCGTTTGTCGGGACAACAGCTAGTGGAATTGGGTTAGCTAATGGAGATACTTTTAGTGCCAACCCAGGAGAACCTCTGCCAAACCAGTTATTGAATGTGAATCCTAATGCGTTTTTCTTCAATCAAATTAACGCTGGGGCGATCGTCAATCGCTCTACAGCAGACTCAAGGGGACTAGAAGTACCTCAAGGCAAGAGTTTGTTATTGGTAGGTGGTGATGTCAACTTAGAAGGTGGACGGCTCTCGGCTCCAGGGGGTGAGGTTGAATTAGCAGGTGTGGCAAATACAGGAGCGGTTGGGTTAAGCAATAATGGCAGTGACTTAGGATTGAGTTTTCCCACAGAATTACAGCGAGCAGATGTATCTCTTAGCAATAGGGCTAGAGTTAATGTCAGCGCTACTGGTGGCGGTAGTATCGCCATCTTTGCTCAGAATCTAGATATTTCGGCAGGAAGTAGCCTGGTGGCTGGGGTCGGGACAGGTTTAGGGTCAGTTGATACTCAAGCAGGCAATATTAAAATTGATGCCACAGATACAGTGGCAATTTCAGGCACAAGCTCCACCGATTCCTCTAGCGGAATCAGCAATGTAGTAAGTGCTGGGGCAACTGGAAGTGCAGGAAATATAGAGATTAAAACGGGTTCCCTCAGTATTATCGGTAATGCTTTGGTAGGTTCTGCTACTGATGGACGAGGAAACGCCGGAAGTGTATCGATTCAAGCTAGTGATAAAGTTTCCTTTTCTGGAGTCAACAGCGGAGTACTGAGCAGCGTAGCATCTTCAGGCATGGGGAATGGAGCTGATGTTAACATTCAAACGCGATCGCTTTCCTTGTCTGATGGCGCTCAATTGGCGACTAGCACTTTTGGACAAGGAGATTCTGGAAACATTCAAGTTAATGCTACCGATTCTGTTTCTTTCAGCAGCGGCTCTAGACTGCAAGCTCTGACGTTTGGAGGAGGAAATGCGGGAAATGTCACCATAAAGGCTGATGATACAGTCTCCTTCGATAGCTCTAGCGCACTCAGTAATGTCTTTATTAATCTCGGTTTTAGGGCGCAAGGCAAAGGCAAGGGTGGTAACATCAACATTCAGGCGCGATCGCTTTCCCTGACTAATAATGCAACGCTGAACTCCAGCACTTTTGGACAAGGGGATGCTGGGAATATTCAAGTTAATGCCACTGATTCTGTCTCTTTCAGCGGTAGCTCTACAATACTGGCTACAAGCGCTGGGCTAGGGAATGCAGGAGATGTAATGATTAATGCTGGCGATGCAGTTTCCTTTGACGGACAGGGGACTGGTATTCCCAGCGGAATCAACACTGTTGTAGCACTATCAGCAGGCAGCGATCGCCAAGGAGGTAACATCAACATTCAAGCGCGATCTCTCTCCTTAATTAATAATGCAACGCTGAACTCCAGCACTCTTGGACAAGGGGATGCCGGAAGCATTTCTGTGCAGGCTAGTGATTCCGTCTCTCTCGACAATAGCTTTATAATTAGCGCTGTGGGACAGAGAGGTGTAGGGAATGGGGGCGATATTAACGTCCAAACGCGATCGATGAAAGCGATTGATGGGGCTAAATTACAATCTCAAACCTTTGGTACAGGAAATGCAGGAAATATCTCGGTTAATGCCATAGATTCTGTCACCCTTTCTGGGGTGGGGCTAAGTGGATCTTCTCTGTCTGGAAATATTTTAGAACGTGGATACTCTAGTGGTTTAATTAGTAGTACCGAGGCAACAGCCAGCGGTCAGGGTGGAGAGATTAGAGTTACTACGAGTGCCCTGCGTGTAGTGGATGGAGCGGTTTTGAGCGCACGCACCAGAAATGCGGCTGATGGCGGTAATATCTTCATCAACGCCAACACCCTTAAAGCGATTGATGGCGGACAAATTCTTACTACTGCCTTTAGCAGCGGAAGTGCTGGTGACATCTTTGTCGATGCTACAAACAGTATCACTCTATCTGGTAGCGATCCCACGTTCTTCAATCGACTAACTGAATTTGGACCGGAAATAGTCGATCCCGATGATCCAGCTAGTGGCTTATTTGCTCGAACTAGGGCTACCGGAAGTGCTGGAAGCTTGACAATTAATACTGGGCAGTTGCAAGTTCTAGATGGAGCGGAAGTTACGGTAAGCGGTGAATCAGGGCAAGCAGGCAATTTAGATGTCACAGCTAATTCCATTCTCCTAAACCGAGGAAAACTCACAGCGGTAACTGGACTAGGTGAAGGTGGGAATATCACATTGCAAGAGTTAGACTTACTGCGAATGCGCGACAACAGCCTTATATCTGCCGAGGCTCTTAATGCTGCCAATGGTGGCAATATCAATATTGACTCTACATTTATTCTTGCCATCCCCTCTGAGAATAGCGACATCATTGCTAATGCCTTTGAGGGCAGTGGGGGTAATATTAACATTACGGCTCAAGGCATTTTTAGGCTTCAGTACCGCGATCGCCCAACCCCAACAACGAGTGACATCAACGCTAGATCGGAGTTTGGCGTAGACGGTGCTGTAGAAATCGACACGCCCGAAGGCGAACCCAATCAAGGATTATCAGAATTACCAGTCGTGCCAGTTGATACCCAAGTATCCCAAGCTTGTACTCCAGGTAGCAGCCAAGCACAAAGCGAATTTATTGTCACTGGTCGCGGTGGCTTGCCTCAAAATCCAGGAGATGTTCTCAACACTGATGCGGTGCAGGTAGACTTGGTGACTCTTAACCCCCAAGGCGATCGCCCCTCTACTCCATCTGTTTCGACAAATTCTACCAGCTTAACCTCAGCTCCCATCGTAGAAGCTCAAAGTTGGGCGATTGACAAAAAAGGCAATGTTGTACTTATAGCCTCTTCTTCCACTCATACAGCCTATAGTTCTTGGCAAAAACTACCTGAGTGTAACATAACCAAATCTTCATCTTAAACTATATATACTTTTTTTGAATAGAAATGGGAGTTCGAGCAAGTAGAGCTTTACAAAATCCGACTCGACAGCTAAGAAAGTTTAGTTAGAATTCTACAAAAGGTCTAGCAATGAAACTTATTGTTTTGATTTTGTTAGTATTAACTGGTTGTTTGTTCTTAATTATCAATGTATTTAATATCAAAAAAACTCTTTACCGTTCCGGTCAGCTTAGTAGAAACAGCAACACTCGAATTTCTTATAAAAATAACCCTATTTACAGGAGTAGTAACGAAGATTTTTCCTATTTTTGGAAAGGTCACTATCAGCGATTTATCAAAAAAGTATCTGCAATAAATAAATTTGTTTTTCAACTATTGTTTTACGGATTAGCTCTTCCTTATGTAGCTATCTTCTCTATAGCACTTTTTCTGAAGTTGCCGAAGTATCTTACGATTTTCGAGGAAACCAAACGGGAATTAGATGAATATTTAAATACTGTTATTCCTAAAATTTTTTCTGATTGGGATTTTTGCGAATTTACTCGAAAAGCTTCATTCAACCTGCTAAAAACTTTAGGAAAAGACGAGCTGCAAAAAATCTTTTATTCCCATTCTCAAATTTTTGGAAGACTGACTTACTATCGAGCAAGTAGCAGGTGCTTGAAAAACGGTGTTGGGCTTTGGGTGCTAACAGACTTACATCCAAAAAATTTATGGAAAATTTTATATCACGAACAAGACCAAACTAAGTACTGGAAGATTATTGCAAACTATACAACTGAAGTAGTATTTGAAAAAAGTAGAGCCGAGATCGAAATTCAGGTTGTTAAAGAATACGATCGGTACTTCATCAACAGCCTAAATATTAATATTGGTTCAAAGCTGAGTCAGCATTCTTTTAAGCTGGGTATCCCAGCTACATTAGATGAGTCAAGGTATTTACGAAATCTGCATCTATTTTTTAAATTTTAGATTGGATTCGTAATCAACTGAGTTTATTAAGCAAAAATCTTTCAAAAAATTAATCTGAAATATAGTATACCTTTGCGTAAGTAAATTTAATGAATTCAGCGAGTATACTAAATTACTGAAAATTTTCTATTAAAAAATATTAAGTCTACATGATTGAAATGTGCTAATGCACGTCCATGAATTTAGCTAGAAAGTTGACTATTAATTTTTTTAACATATGTAAATACAATCAGAGTAAATCGATTATTCTAGGTATAGAAAAAATAAACGTTTATATCACGAATCAAGCTTAAAAATTCAATGATTGCTCAATAATGACAGCAAATAAAGCGAGAACTAAAATGACTGGCAACTCAATTGTTCAATTAAATCAATTGGTTCTTTCTAGCAAATAGAGCAGTGAAATATCTATGTCACAACCTCTTGCTATTTCATGGTTGGCTGCTCGTTTACTATTTAGCGATAACTAGTAGTAGCATACTCAGCTACTACTTTTAGAGGGAGTCTCACATTCAGAATGACTCGATATTGTCAACATTGGTGCTGTCGATTAGGGTTAGCGAGTTGGTTGGTAATTAGTGGAGCGATCGCCTTTAGTGGAAATAACACTTTAGCTCAGCTTACACCCGACACCACACTAGGTAGTGAAAATTCTACAGTGACATCAACAGGTGCGGTTGATTCTATTAATGGTGGCGCAACCAGAGGCACTAATCTCTTTCATAGTTTTGGGGAATTCAACGTTGAGGAAGGACGGGCAGCTTATTTCAATAATCCGGCTGGGATAGAGAATATCTTGAGTCGGATAACAGGGGCTAATCCCTCTAATATTTTTGGAACGCTGGGTGTAGTGGGCGGTAATGCCAACCTGTTTCTGATTAACCCCAATGGAATTATTTTTGGGGCGAATGCCCGTTTAGATGTCGGGGGATCGTTTGTTGGGACAACAGCTAATGCAATTGGATTTGGCAATCAAGGTTTTTTTAGTGCAACGAATCCGAGTAATCCTTCCCTGCTAACGGTTAATCCTTCAGCTTTACTCTTTAATCAAATTCGTGCCGCATCTATCAAAAATAACTCAGTTGCTGACTCCGGCTTAAATCCATCTTCTGAGTTTACAGCAACGGGTTTGCGCGTACCAGATGGCAAGAGTTTGTTGTTTGTAGGCAGCGATCTAAATCTGAATGGTGGAGGTTTATATGCTTTTGGTGGGCGAGTCGAGTTAGGAGGTTTAGCAGGTACAGGTACAGTTGGATTAAATGGAGATGGTAATAATCTGAGTTTAAGTTTTCCCGATAATGTAGAAAAAAGTGACGTTTCCCTTAGCAATGGTGCTAGGGCAAATGTGAGGGCTGGTAATGGTGGTAGTATCGCGATTAATGCCCAGAATTTAGAGATGACAGAAAGGAGTTCTCTGTATGCAGGCATAGAGAGTGGACTGGGTTCTGATAATAGTAAGGCGGGAAATATTTCGGTTAATGCAACTGGAGCGATTAATCTTAACAATAGGAGTTCCATTGCTAATCAAGTGCTAGCTGAAGCAAATGGACAGGGAGGCGATGTCAGTATCAGTGCTAGTACGTTAAAAGTAGAGGGTGGGGCACAGATTGGTGCTACCACACTTGGTGGTGGTAAAGCAGGGAATTTAAAGGTCATCGCTGACACAGTGCAACTGGCTGGTCGCGCTAACGATCGAGTTGGCAGCGTGTTGTCTGCTCAAGCTGACCTAAACTCAACTGGAGATGCAGGAAACTTAACGATTAATACTCGTCAGTTACTTGTTCGGGATGGGGCACAGATCAGTACTGGTACTTTTGGTACAGGTAAGGCAGGGGATTTAACTGTCAATGCCACTGACTCTGTGCAACTGATTGGTAGCTTCGCTGGAGATCGGATTCCCATTCCCAGTGGCTTGTTTACTGAAGCTGTTCAAAATTTAAGCAAAGATGCAGGAAACTTGACGATTAACACTCGTCAGTTGCTCGTTCGGGATGGGGCAGTGGTCAGTTCTGCCACTTTTGGTACAGGCAAGGCAGCGGATTTAACTGTCAATGCCACTGACTCCGTGCAACTGATTGGTACCTCTATCTATGGACCGTTTTCCAGCAGCCTGACTGCTCAAGCTGACTTAAACTCAACTGGAGATGCAGGAGACTTGACGATTAACACTCGTCAGTTGCTCGTTCGGGATGGGGCAAATGTCAGTTCTACCACTTTTGGTGCAGGCAAAGGGGGAGATTTGACTGTCAATGCCACTGACTCTGTGCAACTGATTGGTGAATCTACCAATGGTCAGCTTCCCAGCGGTCTGAATACTCAAGCTCGCCGAAACTCAACCGGAGATGCAGGAAACTTGACGATTAACACTCGTCAGTTGCTCGTTCGGGATGGGGCAGAGGGCAGTTCTACCACTTTTGGTGCAGGCAAAGGGGGAGATTTGACTGTCAATGCCACTGACTCTGTGCAACTGATTGGTGAATCTACCAATGGTCAGCTTCCCAGCGGTCTGAATACTCAAGCTCGCCGAAACTCAACCGGAGATGCAGGAAACTTGACGATTAACACTCGTCAGTTGCTCGTTCGGGATGGGGCAGAGGGCAGTTCTACCACTTTTGGTGCAGGCAAAGGGGGGGATTTAACTGTCAATGCCACTGACTTTGTGCAATTGATTGGTGAATCTACCGACGGTCAGTTTGGCAGCAGCTTAACTGCTACTACTCGCCAAGTTGCAACCGGAAATGCGGGGTCTTTGACGATTAACACTGATGAATTGCTGATTCAGGATGGCGCAGAAGCCACAGTTAGTAGCTTTGGAGAAGGTGTGGCAGGCAACTTCGGCATCACCGCTAGGTCTGTACGGCTTGACAAAGGTAAAGTCATAGCACAAGCCCGCTCTGGAAATGGCGGCAGCCTTAAGCTGGATATTGCAGACTTATTGCTGATGCGTCATGGTAGTGAGATATCCACTACTGCCGGAACAGCACAGAAGGGTGGAAATGGCGGTAATATCGATCTCGATTCCGAATTTATCATAGCTGTTCCAGAAGAAAATAGTGACATTACAGCCAATGCGTTTAGTGGCAGTGGTGGGAAAGTTAGGATTAATGCTACTGGCGTTTTTGGGATAGCGCCAATTAGTCGAAAAGACCTGGAGAGGTTACGTCCTAACGATTTAGATCCACGTCATCTGCCAACAAACGAAATCATAGCAATTTCGCAGCAAAACCCGTCTTTAAGTGGCACTGTAGATTTAAATACACCTAATATTGAACCCAACAGCGGCTTAGTTTCCTTGCCAGTCGTACCAGTCGATACCCAAGTATCGCAAGCTTGTACTCCTGGTGGGAGTCAACAACAAAGTGAATTTGTGGTCACTGGTCGCGGCGGCTTACCCCAAAATCCAGGTGAAGCCCTTAACACTGATGCCATACAGGTAGATTTGGTGACTCTCGCTCCAGAAGTCAATCAATCCACTACTACAGCAGTTTCCACAAGCCCCACTAGCCCCACACCAACTCCTATCGTAGAAGCTCAAGGTTGGGCGATCGCTGCTAATGGCGAAGTTATTCTCACCGCAAATGCAAATACTGTCACGCCCCACAATTCCTGGCAGAACACAGCTAATTGCAGAAGCTGAATTAGAAGATAGCAGAAAAATGTGGCGCGGATCGGGGCAAAAACATGATAAGAAAAAAATCTAGATTTCGGAAAATCAAACGTCTCTTAAGCGTGCTGCTGCTTTTGGCTATGTTCTTGGGCGCGGGGTTATTACCTCCCACCTTCGCCTATATAACTGCACAAACCCCTACTACACAAAGCTTGCCCAACGCCGAAAATTTAGTAGAACAAGGCAGAAAACTCTATGAAGCCGAACAATTTGCTCAAGCAATTACGATATGGCAACAGGCAGTAGCTGCATTCAAAGCTAGTGGCGACGAACCCCGACAAGCTATGACACTGGGCAATATATCGCTAGCTTATCAGCAACTGGAACAGTGGACGCAGGCTCAAAGCGCGATCGCCTCTAGTTTAAATTTACAGGGATATCCCGTGAAGCAGGGCAGAGGGGCAGAGGGGCAGAGGGGCAGAGGAGAAATTCCAATTCAAAATTTAGAGATTCTTGCTCAAGTTCTAGATATCCAAGGTCGTCTGCAACTGGCTCAAAGCAAGGCTGAAAATGCCTTAAATACTTGGCGAGAAGCAGCTGACATTTATACCCAATTAGGCGATCGCAATTCAATTATTCGCAACCGCATCAATTCTGCCCAAGCTCTGCAAGCTTTAGGGCTTTTCCGTCAAGCGCAAAAAACTTTAACTGAAACTACCCAGCTTTTACAAAATCAGCCCAACTCAGCGCTTAAGGTTACAGGAGTGCGGAGTTTGGGCAATGTTTTGCTTGCCATAGGTGACTTAGAACAATCGCGACAAGTATTAGAGCAAAGTTTAGCAGTAGCTTCCAAGTTGCCAGATAAACAAGCGATCGCCGATGTTTTGCTGAGTTTAGGCAATACAGCCCGCGCTCAGCAAGATTCTCAAGCAGCAATAGACTTCTACCAACAAGCTGCTAATGCTACCAAATCGCCAATCACCCGCATCAACGCCCAAACCAATCAACTGAGACTACTGCTGGAAACTAAGCGATTGGCAGATGTTAAAACATTATTACCCCAAATTCAAACTCAGATCGGTAACTTACCCTCTAGCCGAACGGCAATCTATGCCAGAATCAACCTGGCTGAAAGCTTAACGCAATTCAAACAAAAGAGCGCCACAGATAGCCCCTCATGGCTGGATATTGCTCAAATCTTGTCAACTGCCGTACAGCAGGCGCAAGACTTGCAAGATCGGCGTACTCAGTCTTACGCTCTTGGTGTCTTGGGGAATCTATACGAACAAAAGGGGCAGTTGACTGATGCCCAAAACCTGACTCAACAAGCCCTATTTCTCGCTCAAACTATAGATGCCAGAGATATTGCCTATCGCTGGGAATGGCAGCTAGGGCGTTTGCTCAAAGCTAGGGGAAATATTCAAGAAGCGATCGCGGCATACGATCGAGCAGTCAAGTCGCTCCAGTCTCTGCGCTACGATTTAGTCGCCATCAATCCTGACGTGCAGTTTGACTTTCGCGATCGAGTCGAACCAGTTTATCGGCAGCTCGTCGAATTGCTGTTGCAGCCGCAGGGAAACCAAACCAGTCAAGCAAATCTTCAAAAAGCCCGCGAAACAATTGAATCATTGCAATTAGCAGAATTGGATAACTTCTTTCGAGAAGCCTGTTTGGATACTGTGTCTCAGATCGACCAAGTTATCGACCAGAAAGACCAAACAGCCGCAGCGATCTATCCAATTATCCTACCAGACAGACTAGAGGTTATCCTCAAGTTGCCTCAAAAGCCCGTGCTGCACTACACGGCTGCTGTGGCTCAAACCCAAGTTGAAAAAACCTTGGATGCGCTCAGGCAAAACCTCATAGAACCCGATACGCTGGTCGAAGCTAAAGCCTTATCTCAACAGGTTTATAACTGGTTAATTCAACCAGCCGTCACTGACTTAGCCAAAAGTCAAGTCAAAACACTGGTATTCGTACTAGATGGTGCTTTGCGGAATATCCCGATGGCAGCTCTGTACGATGGCAAACAGTATCTAATTGAAAAATATGGCATTGCACTCACTCCTGGGCTGCAACTGATTAATCCCCAACCATTGCAAGAGAAAACATTAGAGGCAATAGCTGCCGGACTGTCCCAACCACGTCAAGGGTTTTCTGCCTTACCCAACGTCAAGCTGGAATTAGCAGAAATTCGCGCCGAAATACCGAGTAACGTCCTGCTGAACAACGAATTTACCAGCACGGCTCTGCAAAACCAAATTAATTCTCTGCCTTTCCCTGTCGTTCATTTGGCAACTCACGGACAGTTCAGCTCTAAAGCTGAGGAGACATTTATCGTCGCCTGGGATAAGCGCATATACGTCAATGAGTTGGATAACTTAGTCCGAAATCGAGAGCAAAACAGACCTGATGCCGTTGAATTGCTCGTCTTGAGTGCCTGTGAAACGGCTGCTGGAGACAAGCGGGCTGCCTTGGGAATTGCTGGTGTAGCTGTACGGGCGGGGGCGCGTAGTACAGTTGCTTCCTTATGGAGTTTAAACGACGAGTCCACCGCAGCGCTCATGAGTGAATTCTACCGAGAGTTAGCAGATCGATCGCTAACTAAAGCCGAAGCACTTCGTCGCGCCCAATTGTCCCTTTTACAAAATCCTAAATATCAACGTCCCCTGTTCTGGGCACCCTACGTTTTATTGGGGAATTGGCTTTAGTAGTTGAACAGCACTCTACAATTGGTTCGATCGCCAGCTCGTTCAAACCAATGACCTGCAAAAGCTCTGCCCAAGAAGGATTATTCGGATTGCGACGACGCAGTTGGGCTGCGACAGTTAGCGCATCAAACCATAGACCGTTGACGGCATAAAGAGCTACGCGATCGCGCGGTGTAGCTTTCTCTAACTGCTCCTTGAGGGTAGGGTCGAGCGGGTTTATTTGAATCCACCCATCCACAAAAGCAGGCGGCTCTTGCTCCCGACAATAAATCTTCAAAAACCAACGATATTGCCGACCAACTGAAAGCGGTGGTGCTGTTTTCGGAAGAGACAGGCTGATAATTCCTCGGGTTTGGGGCAACGCGACATCAGTTTGATAAACCAACCCACCATCCTTGTTCCGCAACACAAACTTAGCTGGAACAGGTGCTACATAAGAAGTATAAAACCAAAAAGTGGGTGCGGCGCTGATTGTCGTGCCTAAGACCAATGCTGAATCGGAATAAACTGGTACTAGTGCTGCGAGCTGCTGCTTTTGGGTATTGCTTGGAAGCTGTCGCTCTAGATTAAAGCAGCCACGGCTTCCAGCTTCCGATCGCTGACCTGGTTCCCCGATGTCCTCTGGTGGAGGTGGTGCAGCAAAAGTCAACGAGCCGTGTGATTTCCTGCTAGGGTCTGGACTCTGGTTTTGTCCAGATAGAGAGTTTAAAGGTTGTGCTTGCACTTGCGTACAGCTAAGGATTGCACAGCTAATCGCGAGGGTAAGTTTAATCTTTTGCACGGGCAACATAACTATTAGCCGTACCCATCGACACAACTTTACTTTGTATAGAGATTTATACACCCCATAATTTTAAGGTGAATGCAACAATTTAACGAAGAAATTTTTCACATAAGGATGTTAGTAGTTTTGTCAGTCAATCAAAGTCATGCTTCTGCCGTTGAAGAAAACAGTCGTCCCTCTTGTAAAGCAAGGTAGACTGTCACAGTGCTACCAGTACCTACTAAAACTAAGGCTGATGGCACAAAGGGAACCCAATAGCCGTGGCTGAAGAAAACTAAGCAAAGACCCCATAAAACACCCAGTGCACTTCCACCCGCTAGTATAAGGTATAGCCCAGACCTACAGGCAAAGGCGATCGCAGCTCCAACCGCAGACCAACCCCAAATCCATAAGACTTCGCCCCAAATATACCAAACTGAAATTAAAGGTCGCCCATCTTTAACTGCACTGACGATTTGACTGACCATTTGCGCTTGTACGATAACCCCTGGCATTTCCTGATAAAATCCTGGCTGGGCGCTATAAGGCGTAGGTATATAATCGTGGGCGCTTTGAGCAGTGACACCGATGAGGACGATTCGATCTTTCACTTCCTCCGGCTTCACCGCACCACGAAGAAGATCGCTCAGCGTCACTGTTGGCGCAATTTCTAAAGGAGAATGGCGGTAAGAGCGGTAGTTGAGCAAGACTTGATAGCCCCATGCATCTACTTGTTGGTAGCCACCCATACGCGATCGCAAACGTTGGAAAACGACATCACCTAATACCAAATCTCCTCTGGCGTTATACTTGGCAGAAATGCCCGATCGCTCTAAGTAGTGAAACGCTAGTTGGGCGCTTAGGGCATAGGGTGTAGTACAAGGCGATGTCGGAGCTGGTTTCATTGCTAATAAATGTCGGCGTAAAACGCCATCTGAGTCTTGAATGACATCGCTAAACCCCAGACGCGCTGGCCCAACTTCGGGAGGGGGTGCAGTTCCAGGATGATTTTTAGCGCGATCGCTGGCTTTGCAGATTGCAAAGAAGTTACGATCGCGCAGGCGAGTGGCTAAAGAATCCCGATCGGATTTAACTGGGAAATCGCGATAAATATCCAACCCAACAGTTCGCGCTTGAAATTGTTGGAGTTTCTGCAACAGTTGTACTAGTGCTAAATCCGATATCGACCCAGTTCTTTGCTTTTGCTCGGGCAGTTGAAAATCATCCTCGGTGACGGTGACGATCAACAGCCGCGAATCTTGCCCTGTATCCGATCGCAATCGCATCAAGCTGTCGTAAGCTTGCAATTCCCACGTTTGCAATTCTCCCAGCAGCCGCACCCCCAATACGCTAGCTGTTATCGCCACGCTCAGAAGTAGCACCGTTGTTAGGTGACGGCTGTTGGACAAAATGGGAGGTGGCCAGATTGCTGGCGTGACAGCGGGATTTTGGCAAATGACTGGCAACCAGCTAGCACAAGGAAACTGAACCTCTAGATCCTCTTTTAATCGCGATCGCGCTTGCCGCATTGCTAGATAAAGCGATTTTCTACCCGCTAAAGCTTCCAGCAGGTACTTTAAAAACCTTTGCGCTACCAAGTCCGGTACGGGTTCTCGCATGACAATGACTTGCGGAATTTGGGCTTTTTGTAGCCCAGATGCCAATCCCAATCCGTCGCAGGAGTTGAAAATTGCTAAATGTAGTCCACCCGCAACGGCATTGCTCAAAGCCCTGCTAAACTCCTCAATTGTTAAGCTTTCTGTCTCGTTAATGTAAATTCGTCCGCTGTCTCCCTCGGTGCTGCTATGACCGGCAAAAAAGAGAATATCCCAAGAGCACCCCCACAAATGGTCTTTAATTTCCTGAGAGTCCGGGTTTTCGAGAAATGTTGTTTTAGTATATGGTAAACTTTCCAATAACTGCCGATCTGCTTGGATATCGATCCCCGTACTCTTACCCAAAATCGCTAGAATTCTGACGGATTTTCGCGTCAAAAACTTTTTTGATGTAGGCGGTGATTCATAGTTTGGGAAACTCAAGGCGACTTCCACTTTGGGCGACTGCTCGACTAAATCCCACAGCAACCAGGGAATCTTTCGCAATTGAATCGAACGAGTACTGATGAGTAATCGCACCTCGTCTTTGGGAAACTTGAGATGTGGCAGTAAATTATCTCGGATAGAATCAAAGGACTCCGATCGCAGCCAAGAGTTCAGTTGCGCTCGCAGTAGATCTTCTAATTGCCGACAATCTTCGCGTCGCTGGCTTATTGAGCCGTCGTAGACGATTTGTTTTGCTTTAATGCGAGCCGACTGACCCAAGCTGCGATAAGCTGAATGCCAGCGATCGTATGTCACGAGTAAATTGGTCGCTGGAGGCAACTGTCCTGTAACTTCTATAAAGGGACGAGCGTTCTGTTCGCCAATTTCCAGCGTCACGCTAACGCCTTGTTCTAAACTGCCATCTAGCTTTAAAATAACTAACTTGCTCACTGCCTACGTGCCTTTGTCAGCTTGCTATGCTTCTCATGTTTAAATGATAAAATCCTCGATCGCGATCGCCTCTCCCAAAGCTAGCTTAACGCTAAAATATTCTCCCGATTCAGCACCAAACTGCAATTGAATATTCTTATTTGTATTCCTAGAAGAGGCTTCCATCACAGCCACTCCTGCAAAATCCAGCACCGACACCTGAAGATTTGACGGTAGATAAGTCTGTCCGCTTGTCGGATGCACTTCTACAAAAATGTCCATCTCTCGCGAGTTTTCTGGATTGACGGCAACGACTAGAACCACCGATTGAGAGATCGTCTGTTTGCCTAAGTCGATCTTCTTGCCCCTACTCGCACTTGCATTTCTGGCATTCCTCCAAGCTGGCTCGGCTATTTGAAGCTCTAAAACAGTTGAAATTTCCTGCCAACCCGCCTCAAAAATATTGTCCAACCATTGTTTCAAATTAATGCGATTTTTACTGACAGCAGGCGATCGACTAGATAGTTTAGCTTGTCGAGCTTGAGAAAGGTCTTCTAAGTACTCTAGCAATTTCTCTAGAGGTTGCAGTTGAACGATTGATAGTGATTCGGTCGATACCTGCTTAACAAACCCTAATATTGTTGCTTCTCGAAATGATTCATGAATTTGCACGATGACATAACCAATTCGGCTTGACTGGACTTCAGGTGGTATGTAAATAAATTGCGTATTTGCTAATACCGGACGGCATTCTAAATCTCCCAAATTTTTCAAGCGCAGAGCGGCTGTATCCGTCAGCGTCTGTTGCACGGGATTCCAACTGTCGCTGTTCTCCAAGAGAGTTTCAAATCCCATGCATTCTAGATAGAAATTTACAAAAGATACAGCCAAGGTGTTGAGACGAACTTGTTCGCCTTTCTCGGGTGTAGCTTGCTGTCTGGAGAACTGTTCGGCTCGCTCTCGCTCTTTTGGAGATATAGGTGCTGTGAAGGTGGAAAGAACTCTCATGGCATTCATAATTTTTTGTCTACTTGATTAGCAATTTGTAGTTTGTATATTCTCTCGGATTTGAGGAGCAAATTTTTTCAGGCAGCGGCGGTAAAAGTTATGTAATCTTGTAATTCCAATTCCCCACTCTGTCGATATATCTTGCCAAGAAACTCCTGAATACCTTCTTCTAGCTATTGCTTGAAAATTTGCTTCAGGGCGCTCTTTTATATGTTTTCTGGTAAAAATTCTGTCTGGATCGGATTCTATGTATTGTCTGACTTGCTCGAATAGTGATACAGACTCAGATGACGATAAATTCTCCAGATGAGAGCTTTCGAGATTGATTTCGTTCGGTTTGCCAATATTTTTCGGAATAGCTTCGGGAAAAAAACGTTTGGTTAGTAGCATATTTACCCAAGCCATAACTTCGCCACGCTCTGGATTATAGTTATGAATATTGTCATCCCGACAAAGATAAAAGAAGAGATTTTGTACTGCTTCTTCATAAATATCTTCGTAAGCTAGTTGAAATCGACCTTTGTAGGGACGACAAAGTTTACCCGATTGCCAGATAGCGTTGACGAGCTGACTTAAGGCTGTCCGCCGCCCCTTAGTCGCGTGTGAGTGTTGCTGGGCAAGCAGTATTAGTTCTTTGAGTTGTGCATCCAGCGCTTGTCGCGAATCGTTGGTCATTTCAAGCTGCGAATATCGCCAAAGTAAATTACTTATCCCTATCTCTGAGATACCAGCGCTACTTTTACACGCATTGTTACAAATTGTTACAAAACTTTTCTGTTGGGGATAGACTTCCGATCCTAGTAGGTAGTCTCAATTTGTATAGACAGAGTACGGTCAATACTCTGCAAACGCAAAAATATTTGTAGATAAGTTTATTTTATAAAATTTATTTTAAATAAAACTATTTGATAAAATTTAGCTTTTTAGTAAAGCCTTTAACGCTTTCTTGGCTACTTCTTCTGCACGACTTGATGTAACTTTTTGATAGCGTAATGTCGTCTGGATGTTAGTATGCCCCATCAGCGCTCTCAATTCTTCAATCCCCATCAGCCCCACCCGTTCGGTGGCAAACGTATGCCTCAAATCGTGTAGACGGCAGCCTTTTAGCTCTAATCTCTGCTGCGTGGTTCGGCTCCAATCTTCATAAGCAGTACGGTAAGACAGCCTAGAGACTTCTTTTGTGAAGGGATTTTGAGCAGTGAATAGGGCAGGTGAATCTTGATGCCGATAGAGTCTAAGATATTTCTCTAGTACAGTAGCTAAGTCCTCACCATAGAAGCACCACCTTTGCTTGTTTCCTTTACCCACTACTTGGAATTTGTATTCTTTTAAGTCTATTTGTTCTAGATCTAGAGCTAAGGCTTCTGCAATTCTTGCTCCAGTTCGATGTAGTAGGAGTACCAGTGTGTGTAGCCTGGAGTTGGGTTCTAACAAACTGTAAAAAATCTTAAGTTGCTGTGGATTTAGATAGTGAATCACTTCATCACTATTGTGTTCGCCCTTTTCACGATCTGGCTTGCGGCGTTTGAGGCGGGCGATTGGGT
Organism: Chroococcidiopsis thermalis PCC 7203; assembly: GCF_000317125.1. Classification (GTDB taxonomy): domain Bacteria; phylum Cyanobacteriota; class Cyanobacteriia; order Cyanobacteriales; family Chroococcidiopsidaceae; genus Chroococcidiopsis; species Chroococcidiopsis thermalis. The sequence goes on along the minus strand of NC_019695.1, from coordinate 4,241,255 downwards.
TGGATTCAATATAGCCTTGTTCTAAGGCAAAGTTAAGCAAAGATTGAATAATAGAGGAGTGGCGATTGTGAGTCGTGTAGGACAAATGAGTCAAGTTATTAAGGTATTGCTCTAGTTGTTGACGATTGAGCGAACTAACAGGCGATCGTCCGTATTGCTGTACCAAGGGAAGCTTTCTTTGACTCAAACGAACGAATTGTACTCTGGCTCAATCCCGAACGCTCTAAAAATTATGTAGCCACAGTAGCAAGAAACACATTCATACTTTATCACTTATCTAAAATAAGATAACTCAGATGAGCTAGCTAATCATATACTTTTATAAGTGACTTTGTTACTTACTTTTATGTTTATTTCTGAAACTGATAAACTACCAGCTCAAGGTGAAAAGCTGACAGAGTACGTCCGGCGAGTTAGAACTGCGCTTGGAATGAGTCAAGCCGAATAAGCTCACAAAGCGGGTATTCACTTACAAAGTGTAGGCAAGATTGAGAAAGGATTGACAACTCGCCTCAACTCCAAGTCACTAACAGGATTGTCGAGAGCTTTGCAGATTTCAGAAGAGTATTTGGAGGCAGTATGTCGAGGAATGCCAGTAGCAGCGGTACAGCAGTTGAAAATTTGCCCTAACTGTTGGACACCAGGAACCCAAGCCGAACTCATGTGGTTAAATCCACGCTCTCTTTTTTGTTTTGCTTGTGGGACGCAACTGCGCGATCGCTGCGTTAGTTGTAACGAACTCATAGTGTCAATCAAGTTCAGATTTTGCCCATACTGCGGGCAGTCTTACAAAACTAGCACTGTATCTGCAACCTGAGTGCTAAAGCGTATAAAGTTTTTAGCGTATAAAGTTTTTACCGCTTTTCTCCTCTTGTCTATGTATATACATGGTAAGGCATAGTAGCCATATATGTATATACATGGCTGAGGAGATAAGAAAATTGTCCGGTTTCTTATTCCGGTTTTTTGTTCCATTACTTGTCGCAGCCCTTTAACTAATAAAAGAAATTGCTCGTAGCTAATTCCCAATATTTGTTTGGTACGGAGTGGATATTTGTGAATATAATGAAGTGGATTTTTCATTATGGTAGACCAACGGTAGACACTCAATTTACCGTTCTACCATTTTTTTGTATCCAGATTTATATTTCGGACAGGTCTAAAGGATTCCAGAATCTTGCCTAGAGGTATTTCTGCTGCACCAAGAGTGACACTGAACACCAAGCTGATTAGCAGGATAATTATTCCCAGAACCAGACCTAGTAAAGGTGATATTTGTGGATTTTTTATTCCTTTAGGTAACGTTGTAGTTGCTTTTGCTATTCTCTTTGTTTCGCATCAGAAAACATTACCTATAATTTTTGGTTAACATTCATTTGGGAAAACAGAACTAGGTTAAAATCCTGCTTTTTGCTCCTTTTTTAGAATGCTTTGCGCTCCTCTAAGTGGGCTGTAATCTCCTTTCGGGTTCGCCAAACCGGACGCAATTGTTGACGAGCAAAAAGTGGCAGTTGATCGCTAACATGGGGCGAATTAGGTTGACTGGAATTACCATAACCGATGAGAGCCAATGCTTTGACTGGCTGAGAGAACTCAACAGCAGCAACGTAAGAATCACCTCCGGCTGCTTGAAAGCGTCCATCACCTGTTGGGGCGTAATTCACTACACGGAAAATACCTCTATCTCCATCACCACCATTAGCTGGTAAATCTAAATTGCCAGACCGCAATCGAAAGACATCACCCCAAGCTATATCTAGCTTTTTGTAAGCTTTTTCTACTTTTGCTGCTGCATCTGCCAACGCTTTCACTGCACTTTGAGGATCGGCCAAGCCGTCAGGTGTTTTGAATGGAGATTTCTCGTTCCAAGGAGTCTTAAACACCGTATCGAAGTCTATAGCGTCAACCCAGAAACTAAACAGTACAGCACCTCGACTATCAGCATCAGCTTTGCGATCCCATGCTGCTAAGACATGGGCGGCGCGGCGTGTTAATTCATCCTGTTGCTGTTGAGCAGCCCCAATCAACTCATCGAGAATCCTTTCGGCTAATTCCATCCGGGTAGAATGCTTGTAAGCAACCATTTCGTCAAACGAAATGCTTTCATCTTCAGCTAACATCCTAGCAGAACTCTGCGCCCGGAAATACATTGGTCCTCTTGGAGCCATGTAAGGTGGATAATCGTTTGCTTTGATAGCTAGTGGAGAAGTTGTAGTCCAAGGTGGATCGTTGGCATTTTGCAACCAACCACTAGCAGGATCGATGACTTTGGGCAAATCTTGGTAAGGATGATTTTTAGTCCACAAAGTTTTGGATGTATCACCAGGGATTATACCTTGCCAGTATATAAAGTCTCCTTGTTGACGCACGGGAACCTGACCGTTGAATAGGTGCATGATATGTCCTTCGCGGTCGGCATACATGACAGTAAACATGGAAAGTTGCAACCGTTGTAGTACCTTCTGAAATTGGTTGAGATTTTTGGCTCTAGCCATATCCCACCACTGGGCTAATACACCAGAACTGTCTTGCCCAACAACACGCAGTGCTAAAGTGCTATCTTTCTTGCTCACTACAGCCCCGTGAACAGAACTTTTGACTGTAAATATTTGTTCGCGCAACGAGCCATTTTTCTGCTTCACCTTTAATGGAAAGCTTGCTGTTTCAAAGGGGCGAACTTTGCCATCAAAAAGATAGCCATTGTTCTGCAATTTCAGTTCGTAGGCATCCCAACCATCATGAGTATTGACAGTGTGAGTCCAACCTAAATTATCGTTGAAGGCGATCGCTAATACGGGAATACCAACCAATGTTGACCCGTAAGCATCAATCCCAGGCGCAGTAATTTGAGCTTCGTACCATAATAAGTCTCCCCAAGGCAAGTGAGGGTTAGCTAACAGCATCGCCTTGCCACTAGCAGACCTTTTTGGTGCGATCGCCCAACCATTAGAGGCTGCTGGAGACTGATGCTGACTCACCTGTGCAACACTCCCCTGATTGACCACAAAAGTAAACAGCAGTAACCGTTGCAGGTGGCTGAGTACATCTTCTGGCTTGACTGGTAACACTACTTCTACTTCATCGTCAATTAAATTGCGATGTTCTTTGGCATAGGCATTAATCCCATCTGCAAAGGCATCTATGTAACTCCGAAACGCCGGGTTTTGGGCTTTATACCAAGCGATCGCTCTTTTGGGTACACCCATCGTTAGTACCCATTTGTCTGAATCTATATATTCCTCTCCCCAATATTCGGCAGCCTTTCCCCTTGCTTGTCCGTAAAGGCGCAACAGCAAGTTAGCATGACTTTGCGTTTGCGCCCACCCAAAGGCTTTAAAAGCTCCTTGGGCATTACTACCGTAAATATGGGGTATACCGTAGGTGTCCCAAAGAATTTCTGTACTTTTGGGTGCAGAGCTTATACTCTGGCTACTCACTGCCAACGTAAATATGATGCTCAGTAAAAAAGGTAACAGCCTTCTAAATTGTTTCTGCCAGCCCAAAGGACTATCAAGCTTAGTTTTATCCGTAAAAAACATTTGATTTGAAGTAAAAGATTAAAGACTGCGATCGCCCAGCAGATATCAGCAAAACAGCAGTAAGCGATCGCGGTAGGCTAGCAGCATTCCTGCTCAATAATTCAAGCGATCGTCACAACACTCAAGCCCAGCAGTGGCATAATCATTTTGCCACTAAGGATGTACTTGAATAATACCGCTAACAGTCAAGCCGGTAACTAAAAATGAACCACACAACAAAGAAATAAAATTATTCAAGTAAATAGGGTAAAGTTGAGGGCAAACTATCCAAGAGTTAAGATTTAATTTGTTTGTTTTCATGACAATTTGAATTCGCACTAAAATTAAATTTTTCCTTGTATTTTAAGTTTCAATAATACAAGTATTGTAGAGAAGTTAAACCCCTCTACAAATAGCAATAGCAAAGTTATAGAAGTATTAATTTTGGCTAGATAGCTCCTCCATTTTCTTTCGCAAACTTAGAGGTCTCATATCAGTCCATACTTCTTTAATGTATTCTAGACATTCTGATTTCAGCCCACTTTTACCTGCATCTCTCCAACCAAGAGCATTTTCTCTATCAGCAGGCCAAATAGAATACTGTTCTTCATGATTAACCACAACTTTATAAATAGTTTGGTTTTCTGTATCGGCGTTATTCATTGTTTATCGACTCCAAATTTGTCTATTTAGATTGCTTACTTCCTAAAAAGATGACATGAAAATTATGTTCAGATTTTACTACATCACCCTCTTTACCATAGATATAAATATCTGTAAATCCTACATTTTTGAGAGCTGTAATAACTTCTATTCGAGAATAGCCTCTTACTGAATTATTAATATCTAAACGTTGCCAAAATTCCTCTACTTTTTGAAAGATAGTAATTTTAAATTGACCTATTTTTGCTTCTGGGTTATAGCTATCACAACAAGCCCAGGCGAAATCGTCTTTTACATCACCATCTGAAATTGTACCATGCCAAGATTTATAAAAATCTTCTAAATTTAATCCAAACAGAAAAATTCCATTATCCAGAAGTGAATCATATACTTTTTTGAATACTGCTTGCAAATCTTCAAGAAGTAATATTTCATTAAGACCTGCATTAGCGCAAATCACTGCATGAAAAGTAGACGGCAAATTAAAAAATCTAGCATCATCAAGGATAAATTTTGCACTGGGGGCATTCTCACGCGCATATTGCAACATTCCTGCCGAAATATCAAGACCTGTTACTTGATATCCTTGCTCGCTTAAACTTTGTGCTACGTGTCCAGTACCACAACATAAATCAAGAAGGTTTGCCCCTTGATGAACATTATATTGTTGTAGTAGCTTTTCAAAAGCTGGCAAAATTGTTTGGCAGTATCTTTGACCCCAATAATCATTATAGATTTTAGCCCAAGGGTCGTATGTAGCATTAGGTTGAATTGTAACCATGTCCTTATTTTTCTATTGATTATTGAATTGATTTATCAATGTAACTTTTAAGGTAAAAAGCCACTTTCTCGAAGTTCCTTGATACTATCTTTCACAGCTTGAATAATGTATTCTAAATCTTCGTCAGTATGGGCTGTTGATAATAAACCGCCATTGGGAATCATAAAAACTCCACGAGAGATAAGATGATAAAAAATCAAATCCAAATTTCCTGAAGCAGAATCTCCAGAATCAACAGCATTTCCTAAGGGAACAGAAGTAAATATGGAACCACAGTTTGCCAAGCGAATCGGTACTTCATCTTCTTGAAAATAAGTATTCAGTTTTTTTACAAACTGAGAAGTACGTTCATTTAATTGTTGTTGAAGGGCATTACCTTGGCTTTGTAAATATTTAAGTACTGCTCGTGCAGCAGCCATAGCCAGGGGATGTTTACAGTAAGTTCCAGCAAAAAATGTTGTTTCTACTTGAGGAAAAGATGCGTCTCCATAGTTCCACATCCCACCGTCTATTTTATCCATGTAAGCTGCTTTGCCAGCGATAATTCCAATGGGTAAGCCACCACCGACAATTTTTCCATAAGTTGCTATGTCTGCTTCAATGCCAAACCATGCTTGCGCTCCACCTAGATGAATCCGGAAGCCGGTAAGCATTTCATCAAAGATTAAAGCGATGCCAGATTTTTGAGTGATTTCTCTCAATTGAACAAGAAAATCTTGCGGTTGTATATCTGGTCGTTCATCTTGAATAGGTTCGACTAAAACAGCAGCTAATTCATGTTGATAAGCTTTAATTATTTCTAATGATTTGAAATCACCATAATCCAAAACTAAAATATCTTGAGCTACGTTCGGCAAGACACCAGGAAAACGTGGAACTACAATGAATTGGTCGTCTATTTTCTGTCTTTTAACTAAAGTGCCATCAAAATGCCCATGATAAGAACCTGCAAACATGGCAATTTTTTGCCGGACTGTTGTAGCGCGTGCTAGGCGTATTGCTGTCATCACAGCTTCTGTGCCAGTATTACTAAAGGTCACACGTTCCATCCCTGTGAGTTCACAGAATAACTGTGCAACTTCACCAGCTAAATCTGATTGTGGTCCAATATGTATGCCTTGCTCTAATCGCTCTTGTATGGCTTCTTTAATAAAAGATGGATTATGACCAAAAAGATTGACTCCAAAGCCCATCACAAGGTCTAGATATTCGTTACCATCAATATCCCACATTTTAGAACCAGAAGCACGTTTGCCAATAATGGGATAGACCATTTCTTTGAATACCTTGTGAAATTCCATAGAATTTCTTCTATCGGCAAGTACAGAACGATAGACTTGGGTTAACTGCTTTGATGTTTGTGTTTTATTGATGTAACGGTCAATGAAATTTTCTAGTAGCTGTTGTTGAAAATTTAAGTTGCTTGTAGATGCTGAATTGGTTAATTGCATGGCAGTAATATGTGGTGAATTATTGGAAATTTAAATGTTTAATAATTTCTGCTTAGGATTTTCTAAAAAACCTGTTTTCAGCAGATATGACAAGTAAGTATTGAGTAACTTTTCATCCACTGGCGGGCAAGTAATGCCAGTATTAGCCAGCCCCTTGGTTGTATTTTGACAATCGAAATTTAATAATATTGAGTTATGATTTTTCGGCGCATTCAACAATAGTACAAGTGGAAATAATGGATGTTCTGGATGGTGTTCCGCAATGTTAATTAAAGCTGCTTGCCATTGTTGCTCAGAAACTTGTTGCAGTGAATAGCCAACGCTACGGAGTAATTTGATGAGTGTATTGGAATGAAAAGGTTGCGGATTTACAAAATGAAAAGCTTTACCAATAGATTGCTCTTGTTTGGATAAATAGACTATAGCTTTGCTTACATAATCTACAGGTGCTATGTCTTCAATCATATTGACATCTGGCACTTTCTCAAGTTTGATACAGCCGATGATTAACCTATATAAAAAGTCATTTTGATTGAATACTCCGGTTTGGCTGTGTCCAGAAACACGTCCTATTCTATATATACATACAGGAAGACCGCGATCGCGGGCAATGGTGACTAACTTTTCGGCAACCCATTTACTCTGAGTGTACCCACCAGATGGTACTTGATAATCGTCAAGGCTGTCTTGTTCTCGTACTACTTTTACACCCGAATAACCTTTAGCAGAAAAAACCCCATCAGTTGACATAAAATGCACAGGTTTGACTTTACCTTGAGATGCTAGTCTCAAAACTTCCTGGGTTCCTAATACATTTGCTGCCTTGAGTGTGGCGTATGGGGAAGCATGATGAACCAAAGCCCCATTATGATAGATTACATCAATTAACTCTGCCAATTCTTGAAATTTCTGCTGAGAAAGTCCCAAGAGTGGCTCAGATAAATTACCTACAGTTGCAATAATCCTAGAACTGAAAGAATTATCCCAAAGTAAATATGATTCGAGGCTATTTTTAATTCTGTTTTTGCCCTCTTCCAAGTTAGCAGCACGTACTAAGCAATAAATATCTGCATGAGTTTGTTGTAAGAGTTCATAAAGTAAAAACGATCCTACAAAACCTGTGGCACCAGTTAAGAAAATTTTAGCAGGCTCAGTTGGATACTTAATTGGTGCTTCAGGACGTATTGCAGAATTAAGGACAGCTTCGGCTTGCCAATTAATTTGATTTTTGGAAGTAATAGCGACAGTAGAATAACCCCTGTTTTCAGCCGTTTCAATACTTTGGGCTAAACTAGCAATTGTCGGCATTTCCCACAAACTGCTTAAAGGTAATTCTATTTGCCATATTTGACGTACTCGGAAAACAAGCTGTGTTAGTAGTAAAGAATGTCCTCCCAAGTCAAAAAAGTTATCTTCAATTCCAACTTGTTTAACCTTGAGCAAATCAGCCCAAATTTTCGCTAGTTGTTCTTCAACTGGTGTACGTGGTGCTATATAGGTTGTTCCAATATTGGAATCAGTCTGGTCAGCTATAGGTAGGGCTTTGCGGTCTATTTTGCCATTGGGTGTAAGTGGTAGTTTTTCCAATAGTACAAAAGCAGAAGGAAGCATATAATTTGGTAGACTTGCTTTGAGTAATTGTCGTAATTCTGGTATCAGTTCGCTATGATTTTTTAAGTCATAATTTTGAGTGCTAGGAACAATATATGCTACTAGGCGTTTATCACCAGGGTTATCTTCCCTAACTACAACTACACTATCTTGCACCATCAAATGCTGAATTAATTTGGCTTCTATTTCTCCTAGTTCGATACGGAAACCACGAATTTTTACTTGATGGTCTACGCGACCAATGATTTCGATATTACCATCACTGCGATAGCGTACTAAGTCTCCTGTTTTGTATAACTTTTTGTCTCCTGCTTTGTTAAAAGGGTTGGGAATGAATTTCTCAGCCGTTAATTCAGGTTGATTGAGATAACCTCGTGCTACACCTTGACCACCAATATACAATTCTCCGGGAATACCAATAGGAACTGGTTGCAGATAGCAATCTAAAATATAAGTTTGAATATTAGAAATAGCTTTGCCAATAGGTATTTCTTGGGTAAAAGTTTGCTCTGATAAATCACAAGTTGTAGCTACTACTGTGGTTTCAGTAGGACCGTAGCTATTGACTAGTCTAATTCTTTTATCTACACATTTTTGCCAAATTAATACTTTATCAGTTAATGCTTTTTCACCACCGATAATCACTAATCTTACAGATAACGGTAAAGTTAATTTGAACGCATATAACTCAGAAGTTAATTGCTGCCAAAAAGCGGTGGGTAAATCTAATATAGTCAGCGATTGGTGTTGGCATTTTTCTAAAAAGTAAGGAATTGAAGTTAACATTTCATCAGTTTGCAGTACCAAGGTTGCTCCCTGTACTAAACAAGGAAAAATTTCTTCGGCGGCTGCATCAAAGCTAATGGAAGCAAATTGAAGAATGCGATCGCTAGAATTTATTTCATATTCCGTGATTGCTGCTTGGGTGTAGTTAACTAAAGACCCTTGTTCAATCATCACCCCTTTGGGTTTGCCTGTTGAACCAGATGTATAGATTACATATGCTAAATTGTCAAGTTGGCTTTGATTGATAAGATTAGTTTGCGGTTGTTGTATGATTAACTCTGCGTTATCTATACATATAACTTTGGCTGAGGTATCTAGATTTGCTGACAAAGATTCCTGGGTAAGCAACACTGACACTTGAGCATCAGCTAACATATACGCTAACCTTTCTTGCGGATATGCTGGATCTAGTGGGAGATATGCCCCGCCTGCTTTGAGAATTGCCAATAATCCTACTATCATTTCTAGGGAACGCTCTACACAAATCCCCACTAATACCTCTGGCGCTACTCCATGTTTTCGTAGGTAATGAGCGAGTTGATTAGCTTTTTGATTGAGCTGTTGGTAAGTTAAATGTTGATTCTCGTGTACTACTGCTACTGCATTAGGTGTTTTTTCTACCTGTGCTTCAAATAATTGATGAATGCACAAGTCTTGCGGATACTCTATTTGAGTATTATTCCACTCAACTAATAAAGTTTGCTTTTCTGCTTCTGCCAACAAAGGCAAGTCTGACAGGCGCTGCTGGGGATTTGCAACTATACCTGCTAGCAAGTTGTCCAAATGCCCTAACATTCGAGTAATCGCATCATCATCAAAGCGATCGCGATTGTAAGCAATTTCTAATGACAACTCTTGGCTAGGTACGACTGTCACCGTTAAAGGATAGTTTGTCCGTTCATCGGTAACAACATTCAAAATTTCTAGATTATCAATTTGCCGTTTTGAAGTGTCCACCGGGTAATTTTCAAATACCAAAATGCTATCAAATAAAGTCATTCCCCGTGGTACTTCACTCCACCCCTGCACCTGTACTAAGGGGCTGTATTCATACTGAGAAATTTCTGCTTGTTGAGCCTGGATATGCTTGAGGAAAGCTACAACAGAAGAATTTGCTGCTACCTGCACCCTCAGAGGTAAGCTGTTAATGAACAATCCCACCATAGATTCTGCACCCACCAGCGTTACCGGACGACCAGAGACGGTGACACCAAAAACTACGTCTGTCTCACCACTGTAATAGCTCAAAAGCCAAGTCCAAGCACCTTGTACTAAAGTATTGAGGGTAATTTGCTGCTGACGAACGAGCGATCGCATCGCTGCGGTTTGGCTGGCTGACAGTTTGATTTGTTGGGCTGCATGATTTTTTATTTGGCTATGAGTGCTACTGTGTGATTTTTCAATACGTAGGTTAGTAGGAGCAGAAAAACCACTCAACGTCTGTCGCCAAAAAGTCTCAGCCTTTGTTAAATCCTGTTTATGTAGCCATTTGATGTAATCTCGGTAAGGACGGGGAGGCTCTAACTGTAATTCTTTACCTTGACAAAAGGCAGTATAAAATTTAAAAACTTCCTCCAGCAACAATGATGTAGACCAACCATCGGTAATTAGATGATGGGTGTTCCAGACGAATTGGTAAGTGTTTTCGCTCAGTTGAATTAACGCCAAACGGATTAATGGCGCTTGGGTGAGATCGATCCCTAAAGTGCGATCGCTCTCTAAAAAAGCTGCTAACTTTTCTTGCTGCTCAGTAGATGAAAGGTCTTGCCAGTTGTAATACTTTAAAGGCAGTTGCACCTGACGCAGCACTACTTGTACAGGTTCTTTTATACCTTTCCAGCAAAAACAAGTCCGCAAAATTGGATGACGCTCAATTACCTGCTGCCAAACTCTTTCAAAGACAGGAATATTCAGTTGACCAGAAAGGGTACATACTAATTGATTAAAATAAACTCCTGTATCTGGTGCAGATAGGGTATGAAAAAGTAATCCCTGCTGCATTGGTGAAAGAGGATAGAAATCCTCTACATTTTGCATACCCATTTCAAACGTCTCCAATTGCTGCAATGATGTTTTCGAGGTCAGTTTCGCTCCACTGAAAGTCTGATAAATCTGCACGAAGCGAGTTATTTTCAGATTCTTGGTGAATTAGCGATGGCGTTCCGCCCAGCGTAGCTGAACGCAATGCTTTGATAAAATTCTGGGCTAGATTTTCAACCGTCCTTTGGCGATGAATCGTATTGCTGTAAGTCCAACTGATTTGTAATTGCTCTGCAACTACAATCGCGTTGATATCTAATAAATGACAACGGCTTCCCCTGGGACTGCGTGCAGCGCCAATATCTGCGTCTGCTAGACTAAAGGGCGATGATTCAAAAAGAACTTGGTCGGATTGTCCCAAATAGTTGAACAGCACCTCAGCTTGCGGTAGAGTTTGCAGTTTTTCTGCTATTGCGTCGCTACTCAGATAACGCAGTACACCATAACCGATACCGCGATTGGGAATCTCGCGTAACTGCTCCTTGATAGTTTTAACCGTCGTGGCTAGGTCAGAAGTTGCTGGCAATTTTAATAGTACTGGAAAAATGGTCGTAAACCAGCCCACAGTCCTTGACAAATCCACATCATCAAATATTTCTTCCCGCCCATGTCCTTCTAAATCTAATAGCAGTGTTGGCTCTCCCATCCACTCAGCAAAAGTTTGTACCAATGCTGTTAGTAATACATCGTTAATTTGGGTTTGATAAGCAGCTGGTACTTTTTGCAACAAAGCTTGCGTATCTGCCACACTCAGGGAAACAGATATAGTACGAGCCGAAGCCTGTGTGTTCTCGCCTCTGGGGAAATCTACTGGGATGGGAGCAATTTGACGGCGGGATTCTGAACACCAGTAGTCTAGTTCTTTTTGAAGTTCGACTGATTGTACGTAGTTTTTCAGCTTTTGCGCCCACTGCTGGAACGAAGTTGTTTTAGCTGGTAATTTAATTGCCTCACCCGCTTGTATTTGGGCGTAAACAGTTTGGAAATCCTCTAGGAGAATGCGCCAAGAAACACCGTCAACAGCTAAATGGTGAATGATTAGTAGTAAGTAGCTGGGCTGATTTGTACCACGGTCAAAAATAGCCTCTTGTACTAAGGGACTCACAGAGAGATTAAAACTAGCTTGTAATTTTGTAGCTGTGGAGGCGATCGCCTTTTGTTGTTCTTGCTGTGACAATGTAGAAAAATCATAGCGGATCGCTGGCACAATATCTGTGGGAGTAGCGATCGCTTGCTTCCATCCAGATTCCTTGACAAAACGTAGGCGAAGTGAATCATGATGCAATATTAACTGCTGCATGACCTGCTGTAAAATCTCCCTGTCGAGATTTTGTCGCATTTCCAGCAAAATTGCCTGATTGTAGTGATGTGGCTCAGGCTGATTTTGCTCAAAAAACCAATGTTGAATCGGGGTGAGAAATACATCCCCTTTGACTAATCCCTGCTCTGCTTGGATAGTGCGAACCGTACCCGCCACTGCTGCTAATTTTGCAATTGTTTGATGGTCGAACATCTGCTTAGGAATCAGTTGCAAACCAGCTTGATTAGCTTTAGCAATAATTTGGATACTCAAGATGGAATCTCCGCCCAACTCAAAGAAGTTATCGTGGATACCTAAGCGTTCCACACGCAAAACTTGAGTCCAAATGTCTGCTAATAATTTTTCAGTCGGTGTAGTAGGTGGTACAAAAGTACCTGACGCGGCTCTAACTTGTTCTGGTGCTGGCAATGCTTTTGTATTTACTTTGCCGTTATTTGTCAAAGGCAATTCCTTCAATGGCACAAAAACTGAGGGAACCATATAATCAGGCAGCTTTTCTTGCAAAAAGCTTTGCATAACGTCGATAGAACTGGGTGATTCTGCATTCCAAACAATGTATGCAGCTAAACGTTTGTTACCTGGAACATCCTCCCGTGCTATGACTACGGCTTCCTTTACCCCTGAATACTCTAAAATTACAGACTGAATCTCTGCTAATTCAATGCGGAAACCGCGAATTTTTACCTGGTCATCAATGCGTCCCAGATATTCCAGAACCCCATCTGCTCGGTAACGCGCCAAATCACCTGTTTTATACAGCCTCTCTCCTGGTGTTTGAGAAAATGGGTTGGGAATGAACTTTTGTGCTGTCAACTGCGGCTGATTGAGATAACCTCTAGCTAATCCTAAGCCACCAATGTGTAAGTCACCCACTACACCAATCGGTACAGGTTGACAGTGTTGGTCAAGAACATATAACTGGGTGTTAGCAATAGGCTCACCAATAGCGACTGAAGTTGAAAGATTTTCTCCTGGTGGTACTTTGTAAATGCAGCAACCGACAACTGTTTCTGTCGGACCGTATTCATTTACCAACATTGTCTCTGGTGCAAACTCGCGCCAAAAAGCAATATCTTCAGCCAACAAATTCTCACCACCAATGATGAAGGCTCTAGTGCGACCTGCGGCTGATTGCGGTGATAAAATCTGACATAGTAACTTCAAGTGAGCCGGTGTAATTTTCACTAAGCTTAAGTTAGAGCGATCGCGTAAAGCATTAGCTAGAGTTTCAATACCTTCGTCTGGTGAAAGAATTTCTACCTGATTCCCCACCAGTAAAGGAGAGAAAAGGCTGGTAATCGTTAGGTCAAATCCTAAAGGAGAGTGAATTATTGTTCCTGTACCTTGCTCCACACCATAAGCTTGGCTACACCAACTGAGGTAATTAACTAATCCTTGATGGTGAATTAATGTCCCTTTGGGTTTACCAGTCGAACCGGAAGTGTAGATGATGTAAGCTAGATTCAGAGTTGTAATATCACTGACTGGGTTATTTGTTGACTGTTGGTTAATGATTTGCCAATCAGTATCTAAGTAAATTACTTGAGTTGCAGAAGTTGGTAGGTTTGCTGCTAAATGTTGTTGAGTTAGTAGTACAGGTGTTTGAGCATCTTTTAAGATAAATGCTTGACGTTCTAGGGGATAGGTTGGCTCAATCGGTAGATATGCTCCACCTGCTTTGAGGATACCTAATAAGCCAATGACCATTTCTAAGGATCGTTCTACACAAATCCCCACAGGTACTTCTAGCTTAACTCCTAATTGCTGTAAGTAATGAGCTAGTTGGTTAGCACGAATGTTGAGTTCACTATAAGTGAGTTGTTTATTTTCAAACACTACCGCTACTGCATCTGGTGTTTTTTCTACCTGCTCCTCAAATAATTGGTGAATGCACTTATTTTTGGGATACTCAGCTTGAGTAGTATTAAAATCAACTAGCAGTTGATGTAGCTCGTTTGGCGGTAATATCTCTAACGCACTAATTGCAGATAACGGATTTTTTAAGACACTGTGCAATAAAGTCTCAAATTCGCCTGCCAAGCGATTGATATTTTCGGCGCTAAATAAGTTAGCATCGTAATGAAATTCTAAATTTAAATAATTGTCGCTTTCTAGACAGGAACATTTAATTTTAAATCTGTCAATACAGGTATACTGCTTGTAAATTGAAAAGCAAATATTGGCAGGAGAAGCAATATATTTCTCATTTTGTGATTCAAAATCAAAACAAAATGGTAAACATGATTCTGTTATATCTTTATTATTTTGTTTAATTTGCTCCCAATTAAAACTATCCTGCCATTCAGAAATTTCTTGGAAGCATTCTTGAGTTTGCTGTAGAACTTCACTAAAAGAATTAATTGATGTTAAATGAGTATGTAACGGTAAATATTTAGCAAATAATCCTAACGCTGTTCCTAATTCTTCGTAATTACGACCATTAGTAGCCGTACCGATAACTATTTCCGATTGTCCAGTCAAGCGCATGAGCAACACTTGCCAACAAGCTAATAAGAATACGGAAACAGAAGCATTATATTTCTCGGCTAAAATTTTAATTTTTTGATTTAAATCATGATTTATCTGCAAGCCGACAACTTGAGGTTTAAACCCTCGATTGGCTTGCGATTGATTCTCTAATGGCAAACTTAAATTCAGAAGATGAGCAATATCCTGTTTACGCCAATATTCTCTACCTGTTTCTGTATCTTCTGATTCAAGTAATTCATTTTGCCATTCAGCAATATCAGCATACTGTAAAATTTCGTCAGATAATTCCTGGTGAAAACAAGCTGCGTAGGAAATGCTGATTTCTCGCACCAGGTTGTTCAGAGTTCCAGAATCCGCGCACAAAGCGGGTAAACTTAAAAGCAATATATATTTTAGCGCCGATAAAGTTATGAAGGCGATCCGCAAATTTTGCCCTTTTTCATAATCAAAAGGCAACTGAAGCATATCCTGAAAAATTTCATCAACTTTAGCTTCTTGTTGCTGAGTTTCCCAGCCAGTTAGATCGTATTCATCTTCCCAATTAATGTCACTATCATTGATTACTTGAACTGGAATTTTCATCCCCGGCAAGCATTTAAATTTAGTCCTAAGTATCTCATGTTTATTAACAACATTTTTTAAGGCTAAATTTAGATTATCTCTGTCTAGCTTGCCTTCAATTAAAACTGCTACTTGGGCGCGAAATGGTGTTTGCTTATCTGCGTGCTGTAACAACCACAGATGTTTCTGGAGTGGGGAAATTCGGACACCTTCAAGAATTTGGGGTTGCATCATAATTTAAAACCAAAAATTATATTTATGCCAAGGAAATAGGGTTATGAGTTACTGCTAATGTTAGATTTTTGTTTAATATTCATTAACTTCTGACGAACTGTGTTTTTATACTCTTTTTCTTGATTGAGTTGTTTTTGATAGTCAGATTCTTTAAGTTTTTCTACTAACTGGGATAGTTGAATATCTGGTTGTGCGATCGCACATTGTAGAAGTGTTTCTAACTGTTCTGCCATGCGGACTATAGTGCTGGATTCAAATAAATCAGTTTTATATTCAAAGCAACCATTAATACCTTCTGCTTGCTCAGAAAGTAATAACCCTAAATCAAAAGGAACTCTCTGCTTGTTGGTATCGAATGGGCTAAGGGTGAGATCTGGTAAAGACAAAGTGAGTTTTTGAATATCTGCTGTGGCTACATTCTGGAAAGCAAACCACACTTGAAATAGGGGATTATAATTTAGGTCGCGCTCTAGCTGCAATTCTCCAACTAACTTTTCAAAAGGCAAATCCTGATGCGCATAAGCTCCTAAAGTTACTTCACGTGTCCGATGGAGCAATTGGCTAAAACTAGGGTTTACTGAAAGGTCTGTTCGCAGAACTAAACTATTGACAAAAAAGCCTATTAATCCTTCAATTTCGCTGCGGTTGCGATTGGCAATAGCTGAACCTACAAGGATATCTTCTTGCTTAGTGTAGTAGTAGAGCAAGGTGTTATATGCAGCTAGCATGGTCATAGAGAGAGTAACATTCTCCCGCCTGCTAAGTAATTTCAGTGCATCGCTGAGGTCTTTGGATAGTTGGAATGATTGGGTTGTGCCAGTATAAGTTGGCTGCAAAGGTCGAGGTCTGTCTGTGGGTAACTCTAGCTTTATAGGTGCGTCTTTGAGTTGCTGTTTCCAGTAGTTTAGTTGGGTTTCTAGTACCTTTAAGCGCAACCATTCTCTCTGCCATACAGAAAAATCTGCATACTGAATTGGCAAGTCAGGGAGTGTCAGCGATTTCCCTTGGCTAAAAGCTGCGTAAAAGTCTGCTAGTTCCCGAATGAGTATCGCCATTGACCACAGGTCGGAGATAATGTGGTGCATTGTCAGCAGTAAAACATACTCTGCTTCGTCTAGCTGTAGTAATGTGGCTCGTAGTAGTGGTCCTTGGGCTAGGTTGAAAGGACTTTGTGCTTCTGCAAGTGCAATGTGCGTTGCTTCCGTTTCTCGTTGTTGAGGCGATCGCTCATTTCCTCTTAGGTCTACTCTCGCTATAGTAATCTCTGTAATCGGTTGAATTTTCTGAACTGGTTGCCCTTCAACTGTAGTAAAAACTGTGCGTAAGGTTTCGTGACGGCTGACGACTGCTTTCAGACTTTGCTCTAAAGCTGTGATGTTGAGTGACCCAGTTAAGCGCACAGCCGTAGGAATATTATAAGTATGATTTCCTGGGTCTAATTGATCGAGCAACCAGAGTCGTTGTTGAGCAAAAGATAAGGGTAAGTTTTTACTCCTGCTAACAGGTTTTATTGGCAAAGTCTCCAACTTTTCCCCAGTTCTGATTTTCGTTTCTATTCTCTGGGCGCATTCTGCTATGGTTGGCGACTCAAACAAATAACTTAGCGGTATCTCTACCCCAAAAGCGTCCCGAAGGCGAGATATTACCTGAGTTGCTAACAGTGAATGTCCGCCTAAATCAAAAAAATTATCATGATTGCCTATACATTCTCTTCCAAGAATTTCTGTCCATATTCCTGCTAGTACCTCTTCTACAGGAGTGCGTTGAGTTTGTACAACTTGGTTTTCTGTAACTGGTGCAGATTTTTGTAAAGGTCTAACTCTTGGAATTTGCGCCAGAGGAATTTGCGCTAAAAGTGTTTGCAGTGTTGCTTCTGGATTAGAAACAATCCTGTTTAATAGAGTTAAAAAATGTTCTAAAATCTGCCCTACATCAGCACTATCAAAACGACGTCGATCGTAAACGCATTTCAAATGGAGTTCTGATTCAACAGATGCTATGAGGGTGAGAGCATATTTAGTTTGTGCGCCAATGGAACGCGAATCAGATATGTTAATTTTTAGCTCAGCAGACTGTAATGCATTTACATCTACAGGATAGTTCTCGAAAACTAAGAGACTTTCATAAAGAGGTAAATGTCCCGGTAATTCACTGCATTGATGAACTTGCCCTGCATTGCTGTGTTCGTATTGTCGTAACTCAAGATTAAAATTTTGGATATTGTTGAACCAGTACCATAACTTTTCTTGCGGATCGATTTTTACTCTTAAAGGCAAAGTATTAATAAAAAGCCCGATGGCTGATTCGATTCCTGGTAAATTTGCTGGACGACCGGAGACTGTAATCCCAAAAACTACATCATCTTTATTACTATAGCGGCAAAGAAGTAATGCCCAAATTCCTTGAACTAGAGTGTTCAATGTTAGGCGATGAGATTTTACTAAAGATTTGATAACTGTTGTACTTGTGGCATCTAAATATATTTTTTGCTCATCATATTTTGCTTTATTAGCACTATTAGTTAAGGGTTCTGCTGTTATTCCTAATGGAGTGGTTTTTGTAAAATTTTTTAAGTTTTTTTGCCAAAATTCTTGAACTTGTAATTCATCTTGTTGCTTGAGCCAGGCAATATAATCTTTGTAAGGGCGAACTGGTTTAAGGTGTAAATCTTGACCTTGGCTTAAAGCTTGGTAAAAAGATAAGAATTCCTGAAATAATAAAGGGTTACACCAGCCATCCATGAGAATATGATGAGAAGTCCAAACTAATTGATAAGTACGATCGCCAGTTTGGAAAAGTGCCAAATGCATCAGAGGTGGTTGAGATAAATTGAAACCGCGATCGCGATTGCTCTGAAGATAAGCTTGCAATTGTGCTTGTTGTTCTAGCAAAGAATATTCTCGCCAGTCTTGCTGCTCCAATGGGACTGCTACTTGTCGCAAAACTACCTGAAGTGGCTGCTCTTGCTCTTTCCAGACAAAGCCTGTTCTTAAAACTGAGTGCCGTGCAATAATCCTCTGCCAAGCTTGCTCACAAGCCGACACATTTACCTCTCCCTGTAAGGTGAAAGTAGATTGCTCAAGATGAATACCTGAATTGGGAGCAAATAATGTCTCAAACAACATCCCTTGCTGAGTTGGAGACAATGGATAAATAGCTTCAATATTTTTCTTATTCATTGCATTTTCCTCCTAATCCAAACCCATTTGTGCAAGAACTTTTTCTAATTGATTTTCATCAAGCATTACATCAGGAAAATCTGAAGGAGTATAACCCCCAGCCTCTGGAGATAGACAATGAGCAATGAGTTCACACAGCACTTCTTTAAACTTTTCGGCTATAAACTTGACTGTAGTTTGACGATGAATATTTTTGCTATAAGCCCAATTCACTCTTAGCTTGCTGTTAGTTATTAAAGCGTTGATTTCTAATAGATGGCTCCTTTGACCGTGCTGGCTCAGAGCTAATCCGCTAGATTCTCGAGCAAACTTAAACGAAGAAGACTGAGAAAAAGTCTGGTCAAACTGACCCAAGTAATTAAAAAGCACTTCAGCTTTGGAGGTACTATTGAGCGATTCTGTTATTTGTCGATCGCGACTTAAATAGCGTAATACACCATAACCAATACCTCGATTGGGAATACTCCGCAGTTCTTCTTTAACTATCTTTAAAGCTGTCCCTGGATCTAAAGCTGCTTCTAAATTGATGTGGACTGGAAAAATACTTGTAAACCAGCCGACGGTACGAGATAAATCTACATTGTCGAAAATTTCTTCCCGTCCGTGACCTTCTAACTCTACTAATAGAGATTGATTCCCAGTCCAACTAGCAAAAGTTTGCCCCAGTGCCGTGAGCAACACATCATTAATTTGAGTGTTATAAGCTTGTGGCACTTCTTTTAAGAGTGCTTGAGTTTCTTCGGCATTTAGCTCTATTGATACGATATCTTTAGAAGCTTCTGTGTTTTCTCCATTGAGATCATCTACTGGCAGAGCGAAAATTTCTTTTTGAGACAAAGCTAACCAGTAATGCTGTTCTTGCGCTAAGGCTTCTGATTTTGCATACTCCTGTAGATCGTATGACCACTGTTTAAAGGAAGTAGTTTTCGCTGGTAACTTAACAGTTTTGCCTTGACTTAGCTGCTCATAAACTGTTTGTAAGTCCTCCAGCAAAATTCGCCAAGAAACCCCATCTACAGCTAAGTGATGGATGATAATCAATAAACGGCTTGGCTGATGACTACCCAAATCAAACAACGCTACTTGAATTAAAACTCCACTGGACAAATCGAAACTTGCCTGTAATTTGGTAGCCGCTGCTTCGATAGCTGGCTGTTGTTCTGCTGCTGATAGTGTAGAAAAATCGAATCGTGCCAACGTTACTTCTTTTTCAGGTGGTGCTATTACCTGCTCCCAGCCAGAATTAGGTTGCTCAAACCGTAGCCGCAGAGCATCGTGGTGGATGTATAAATGCTGTATACTCTGCCTTAACACATCTGGAGCGATCGCTGGTTGAATTTCTAATAAAACAGCTTGGTTGTAATGGTGTAACTCTGGTAAATTTCGACGGAAAAACCATTGCTGGATGGGTGTCAGAGGTACTAAACCTGTAACAATCCCTTGCTCGGCTTGAGTAGTCTCGTCAGTAGTCAGACAGACGGTAGCTAATTCAGCAATATTTTGGTACTGAAATAACTGTTTTGCAGTCAGCCTTAAACCTGCTTGGTTAGCTTTAGCAACTATCTGAATAGTTAAAATTGAATCTCCACCTAGTTCAAAGAAGTTGTCTTCAATCCCCACTTGTTCTACACGCAGAACTTCTGCCCAGATTTGAGCTAGTTTAGCTTCTATCGGGGTACGCGGAGCTATAAACTGTTTATCTAATTCTGGTCTAACGTCATCTGGTGCTGGCAATGCTTTTCTATCTACTTTGCCATTTGGTGTCAGTGGTAAAGCTGGTAACTGCACAAATGTAGCCGGAATCATATACTGGGGCAAATTCTGACCGAGAAAGTGGCGCAATTCACTAATTGCAGGTGCAGGTTGTTGTTTCGCCACCCAATAAGCAACTATTCGCTGTTCTTCAGCAATAACCACAGATGCTTGTACTGCTGGATGTTGGCTAAGTACCGCTTCAATTTCTCCTAGTTCAATTCGGAATCCGCGAATTTTAACTTGGTGGTCAATACGTCCAAGGAACTCTATATTACCGTTAGGTAGGTAACGGGCTAAGTCGCCAGTTTTGTACAGACGCGCACCTGGTTTATGACTAAATGGGTTGGGAATGAATTTTTCTGCTGTTAGCGTTGGGCGGTTAAGATAGCCTCGTGCAAGACCAGTACTAAAAATGTATACTTCACCAGGTATACCAATTGGTGATAGTTTTAACTGACTATCCAATATATAAATTTGGGTGTTAGCAATTGGGCGACCAATAGTAATTAAATCATCTTCTGCGTTAACAAGAGAAAATGTAGAATAGGTCGTATCTTCCGTAGGACCATAAAGATTAAAGACGTTTTGTACAGAAGTTTTTTGATACAACTGTTGCACCACTTTTTGAGGCAAAGCTTCACCTGCTAAATTAATGGTACGTACACAAGCGAGTATACCATCAATTCTAAGTAATTCAGCGATCGCGGATGGAACAGTATTAATTAAAGTTACTTCTTGAGCAGCAACTGAAGAGTGCAAATGCAACAGATTTTCTGTAACAATTACTTTCCCACCCCAACTTAGAGGCACAAATATTTCAAATACTGATAAATCAAAACAGATAGAGGTTGATGCTAAAACACCAGATAGGTCTTGGTAGCTAAATATTTCTTTCGCCCAATATATTAAGCCAATAACGTTTTGACGATCGATGACCACTGCTTTTGGTTGACCAGTTGAGCCAGATGTATAAAGAATGTAGGCATTATTAATTGATGAAACTAGAGTATTAATATTTTCTCTGCTTTCATTCTTGATAATTTGCCAGTCTCTATCAATACAAATTGTTTTGGCTTGATGAGGAGGTAATGTCTCTAATAGATGTGCTTGAGTCAGTAGTATTTTTACTTGAGCATCTTGGAGCATGAAAGCTAAACGCTCTTGAGGGTAATTTGGATCTAGTGGTAGATATGCCCCGCCTGCCTTGAGAATTCCCAATAGCCCGACGATCGTTTCTATGGAACGCTCTACACAAATCCCCACCAGTACCTCTGTCCCAACTCCCAGTTTTTGCAAGTAATGTGCTACTTGGTTAGCTCGCTGATTTAGTTGGTGATAGGTAAGTTGCTCATTTTCAAATACTACTGCAACTGCATCTGGCGTGCGTTCTACCTGTGCTTCAAATAGTTGATGGATGCACTTGTCTTGGGGATATTCAACCTGAGTTTGATTCCAGCCTACTAATAATTGGTGTTGCTCATCTGCTGTTAACAGGGGTAATTCAGAAAGCTGTTGTTCTGGATTAGCAATGATACCACCTAGTAACATCTGTAAATGCCCTGCCATCCTTTGTATAGTTTGCGGCTCAAATAAATCGATACTGTACTCTATAGTTCCTACTAGTCCCTCCTCTGTCTCTCTCATGTTTAGTGTCAAATCGAACTTCGCAGTACCGCTGTCACTTTCGAGAGTACTTAAAGTCAAACCAGGTAACTCTACCTCTGAGTTTTGTGCATTTTGAAGCACAAACATCACCTGGAATAGGGGTGTATGGCTTAAGTCTCGCTGTGGCTGTATTTTTTCCACTAGCAGTTCAAAAGGCGTATCTTGGTGGGTATAAGCTCCTAAAGCTACTTCTTTAACCCGATGCAGCAACTCTTGAAAACTGGGATTGCCTTCAAGATTAGTCCGCAACACCAGGGTATTGGCAAAGAAACCAATTAAACCTTCTATCTGGCTGTGGTTACGATTAGCGATGGGAGAACCTATGACAATATCATTGCTTCCGGTGTAGCGGTGTAGCAGTGTCTTAAAAGCTGTCAGTAAGGTCATGAACAAAGTGCTTCCCTGTTGCTGGCTCAAAGATTTTAACGCCAGAGATTGCTCAGGAGACAAACAGAAAGAATATTTTGCACCACGGGAGGATTGAATAGTCGGTCGCGGATAGTCAGTTGCTAACTCTAGTACGGCTGGCGCACCATCTAGCTGTTTTAGCCAGTAAGCAAGCTGGGATTCTAGTACTTCTCCCTCAAGCCATTGTTTCTGCCAAGCTGTGAAGTCTGCATACTGAATTTCGAGTTCGGGTAAAGGCGAAGGTTGCCCCTCACAAAAAGCTTGATAAAGTATTGCTGCCTCACGCACTAGCACATCTATTGACCAACCATCAGAGACAATGTGATGCATGGTCAATAGTGTGACGTATTCCTGTTCGCTCAAGCGGAGTAATTTCACTCGTAGCAGAGTGTCAGCCTCTAGGTTAAACGGCTGCTGCGCCTCTGCTAGGGCTAGTTGTCTGACCTTGGTTTCTCGTCGATCTGGCGGTAATTCGCTCAGGTCAATTACTGATAATAACCCTGGTGTTGTCGGTGAAACGACTGCTATGGCTTGCCCTTCGACTGTCCGAAAATTGGTTCGCAAAACTTCGTGACGGCGGAGAATTTCATTAAAACTCTGTTCTAGTGCTGCGAGATTTAACTGTCCTTCTAGGCGCACAGCAGCAGGAATATTGTAAAAAGGGCTATCCGGCTCTAACTGGCTAAGAAACCATAATCGCTGTTGGGCAAAGGATAAGGGTAATTCTGGCGATCGCTCAATGCGCTCGATCGGTGGTAACTCTAATCTTTTGTCGGCGTTAATTGCTGTTTGAATTTCTTTAGCTAACTCGCTTAGTGTTGGCAATTCAAACAAGCGACGTATTGGTATCTCTACCTCAAATACTTGCCGGATCTGGGATATAACACGAGTTGCTAGAAGGGAATGTCCGCCCAAATCAAAGAAGTTATCGTTTACACCTACCTTTTCTAAACCCAGTACCTTCGCCCAAACTCCAGCGAGCATTTCTTCTACTGGTGTGGCAGGAGCTACAAAATTAGATTCAGATATTAGCTGTGTTAGGTTAGGTGCTGGCAATGCTCGTCTGTCTATTTTACCATTGGGTGTCAAAGGTAACGCTTCTAACACTACAATAGCTGTTGGCACCATATAGTTTGGCAGCTTTGACTCTAAGAAGCGGCGCAGTTGAGCAATTGTTACTATTTGCTCTGGATATAGAGTTATATAAGCTACTATTTGATTTGCGGATTCATCTTGGCGCATGACAACCACACTCGTAGATACAGATGGGTGTTGGTTGATAGCAGCTTCAATTTCTCCTAGTTCAATGCGGAAGCCCCGAATTTTAACTTGGTTATCAATCCGACCAATGTACTCTAGTTCCCCACTTGGTAAATAACGAGCTAAATCACCTGTTTTGTAAAGACGTGCATCTGGTTTGCGGCTAAAGGGGTTGGAGATAAATCTTTGTGTAGTTAGTTCTGGTTGGTTCAGATAACCCCGCGCTATTCCAGCACCACCAACATACATTTCACCGGCTACGCCAATAGGTAAAAGTTGCTGGTTTTGGTCGAGTAGGTACACCTGTAAATCTGGGATCGGACGACCAATTACGCTACCTAAAGACTGCATCACATCTTCTTGGGTTAACCGACGATAAGTGACGTGAACGGTGGTTTCGGTAATGCCGTACATATTAACGAGCTGCGGTGAGCGATCGCCATGTCGCTCAAACCAGGGTTTTAGGCTTTGCAGTACTAAGGCTTCGCCACCAAAAATAACAAACCGTAGATTCAATGAGTGCTGCTGCAAAACAGCATCGGCTTGAATCAGTTGGTAAAAGGCGGAAGGCGTTTGGTTGAGAACCGTTATCCCTTGAGTGGAGAGTAATTTATAAAACTCTTCTGGAGAGCGACTGACCCAATAAGGCACAACCACTAACCGTCCGCCATAAAGCAGCGCACCCCAAATTTCCCAAACTGAGAAATCAAATGCGTAGGAATGGAATAAAGTCCACACATCATTACTATTAAATTCAAACCAAGCTTGAGTAGCTGCTAACAGTCTTACTACATTGGAATGCTGAATTAACACACCTTTGGGTATACCAGTGGAACCAGAGGTGTAAATTACATAAGCTAAGTTATGGCTGCTGACATCAGTTAATGGGTTTTCTTGGCTTGCTTGAGCAATTTTTTCCCAATCGGTATCTAAACAGATGACTTTGGCTGCATAATCCCCTAGTTGTGCGACTAAGTTCTGCTGGGATAATAAAACCTGAATTTGGGAGTTTTCTAGCATGAAAGCTAAACGCTGTTGGGGGTAGCTTGGGTCGAGAGGGATATAAGCACCACCAGCTTTAAGAATCCCTAAAATGCCAATTACCATTTCTAAAGAACGCTCGACACAAATTCCCACTAATGCCTCTGACTCAATACCCAATTTTTGCAAGTAATGTGCTAGTTGATTGGCTCGCTGATTTAGTTCTCGATAGGTGAGATGTTGCTCTTCAAAAACTACAGCTACAGCATCTGGTGTTTTTTCTACCTGTTCCTCAAATAATTGATGAATGCACTTATCCTGCGGGTACTCAGTTGTGATGGTATTCCATTCTAAAAGTTGATTTTGCTCAGTTTTTGTTAACAAAGGTAGTGAAAAGAGCGATCGACTAGGATTTACAACTATACCCTCCAGTAAAGTTTTTAGATGGACTAATATCGCTCTGATGGTGGCTACATCAAACCTGCTGCAATCATATAAAATCTTTAACGATAACTCTGTACTTACCCCAACTGAAAACGTGATGGGATAGTTTGTCGATTCTACAGACCGAATATTATGGATCTGCATTTCTGTAGCCCATTCTTTTAACGAAGCGTCTACAGGATAGTTTTCAAATACAAAAATACTCTCAAACAGGGGCAAATCTCTACGAACTTCACTCCATCCCTGTACTTGTACTAAAGGGCTATATTCATATTGTTGCGCCTCTAATTGTTGCGCCTGGAGTTTTTGCAGCCAAGGAATCAGCAACTCATTCCCAGAAACCTGTACCCGCACTGGTAAAGTGTTAATAAACAGCCCCACCATTGATTCCGAACCGACTAATGCAGGTGGACGACCAGCAGAAGTTGCTCCAAAAACAACATCTTCTTCACCGCTATAGCGGCTCAGGAGGATAGCCCAAGCTCCCTGTAAAACAGTATTTAAGGTCAACTTGTGCTGTCGCGCTAATGTTTGCAGGGCGACTGTTGTTACTGGTGATAGCTTGATTGATTCTTCCCCAGATCCTGTAGCTGAATTTGACAAACTACCGATTCTCAACTGAGTGGGTGCAGTAAAACCCTTCAGAACCTTACGCCAAAATGCTTCAGCTCGATCTAAATTCTGCTGTTGCAGCCAAGCAATGTAATCTGCATAAGGACGAGAACGTGGTAATGGTAAAACTTGCCCTTGACAAAGTGATTCGTAAGTCTGAAAAACTTGCTGAAGCACTAAAGCTGTAGACCACCCATCTAAAAGCAAATGGTGGCTACTCCAAATAAAATGGTAAGTCTCTTGGGCTAGCTGAATTAAAATCAAGCGCATCAGGGGTGGCTGAGAAATATCAAACCCTTTCTGGCGGTCTGCTTGCAAGAAGACTTCTAGGCTTTCTTGCTGCTCAACAACTGACAAGGATTGCCAGTCATATTCTTGCCAAGGTAACTCCACAAATCTATGCACTACCTGAAACGGCTCTTTGTGCTGCTTCCAGTAAAAAGACGTGCGTAAAATTGGATGCTGATTTATGATTTGTTGCCAAGCTTGTTTAAAAGCTGGAATGTCAATAGTTTTAGTAAACGTATAACAACTTTGAACAAAATAAACCCCTGATTCTGGTGTGGAAAGGGTATGAAAGAGCATACCCTGCTGGATAGGTGAAAGTGGATAGATATTTTCAATATTTTTCTTATTCATTATTAATTACCTTAAGGCTAACCGAGTTCTGCCATTAATCGATCCAGTTCTTGTTGACTAAACTGCATCTGGGGAAAATCAGAAGGAGTGTAACCCTCAGCTTCGGGGGACTGACAGTGAACAATGAGCGATCGCAACGCTTCAATAAATACTTGAGCCAGCTTTTCAACCGTGGTTTGTTTATGTAATGCTTTGCTATAAGTCCAATTTATATGCAGTTGACTACAAACAATTAATGCACCTACCTCCAGCAAACAGTCGCGGCTTCCTCTAGGACTTTGTGTTTCTCCAGCAGATTCAGCAGCAGGTCGAAACATAGAGGTTTCAGAAATTACTTGGTCAAACTGACCTAAGAAGTTAAATGTTATCTCTGCTTGGGGTAAAGTTTGCACATCAGCAATTGACTTTTCACTGAGATAACGCAATACACCATAGTTAATACCTTTACAAGGAATATTACGCAATTGTTCTTTTACCGTCTTTAATGCTTCTCCATTACTAAAAGTGGCTGTGATATCTAACACCACCGGAAAGATACTAGTAAACCAGCCAACAGTACGGGATAAATCCACGTTTTCTAAAATGTCTTCTCGTCCGTGACCTTCCAAATTAATCAAAAGTGAACTATGACCAGTCCATTGATAAAATGTCTGCACAAGAGCAGTTAGCAAAATATCATTAATTTGAGTTTGATAGGCTGCTGGTACTTCATGTAATAAAGCTTCGGTTTCTTCCTGGGTAAGACTAACTGAAATGGTACAAGCTGAAGCTACAGTATTTTCTCCATTTAAATCGTCAATAGGCAAAGAAGAAATATTTTGGTAAGACTGACTCAACCAATAATTTATTTCTGCTTTTACAGTTTCCGAGTTAGCGTATTCTTGAAGTTTTTCAGCCCACTGTTTTACCGAAGTAGTTTTCGCTGGTAGTTGTATCTCTTGCTCTCGGCTGAGTTGTTGGTAAGCAGTTTGTAGGTCTTCTAGCAAAATCCGCCAGGAAACTCCATCAATGGCGAGATGGTGAACGGTAAATAATAATCTGTTGGGTTGTTTTGCCCCCATTACAAATAAAGCAACTTGAACTAATGGACCTTTTGATAAATTTAAGCTGGCTTGTAGAGCAGTAGCTTTAGCCTCCATAGCCTGCTTCTGCTCGCTTTGGGATAGGCTTGATAAATCAATAATCGAAAAAGGTGATATTCGATCGGGAGCTGCAATAATTGACTCCCAACCAGATTCAGTTTGCATAAAGCGCAAACGCAGTGCATCGTGGTGAGTCAGTAATTGGCAGATAACCTGCTCTAATAAAATTGGGTTACAACTTCGATCTACTTCTAGCAATACCGCTTGATTCCAGTGATGGGAATCAACAAGTACCTGTTCAAAAAACCAACTTTGAATAGGAGTTAGAGGTAAAGAACCCGTAACAAGACCTTGTTCGGTTTCAATTTTTGTAATTGTACCTGCTACAGCAGCTAAATCGGCAATTGTCTGATATTCAAATATCTGTCTGGGGGTTAGCTGCAACCCAGCTTGTTTAGCTTTAGCAATAATTTGCAGACTCAGTATCGAATCTCCACCTAACTCAAAAAAATTGTCATTAATACCAACTTTCTTGAGTCGTAGGGTTTCAGTCCATATCTGCACCAGCGTTTCCTCAATTGGAGTGCGGGGTGTGATGAAAACCGTTTGTAATTCGGGTCTAGCGGCATCTGGTATAGGCAGGGCTTTGCGGTCTATTTTACCATTTGGTGTCAGTGGTAATTTTTCCAAGAGTACAAAAGCAGAAGGCACCATATACTGTGGTAGACTTGCTTTCAAGTATTTTCGTAACTGTGGTATCAGTTCACTATTATTTGCTGAGTCAAAATTCCCAGTAGTAGGAACGATATATGCTACTAAACGTTTGTCACCAGGGTTATCTTCTCTAACTATAACCACAGCTTCTCGGAGGGGTGGATATTTACTCAGGACTGCCTCAATTTCTCCCAGTTCAATCCGAAAACCGCGAAGTTTGACTTGGTTGTCAATGCGTCCTAAAAACTCGATGTTTCCATCTGGAAGATAGCGAACTAAGTCACCAGTTTTATAAAGCCGTTCTTGTGGTTTTTGGCTGAAAATATTAGTAATAAACCTTTCGGTGGTTAATTCTGGATGGTTGTGATACCCTCTGGCTAAACCTTCACCACCAATGTAAAGTTCTCCAGTAACGCCTACTGGTACTGGTTGTAAATAGTCATCTAATATATAAAGTTGGCTGTTAGTATAAGGTGTGCCAATTGGTACTAACTGTTGAGCTGGTAACTCTACTGTGGCGTGTTCAAAATATGAACTGTCGATTGTGGCTTCGGTTACACCAAAAGAGTTAATTAACCGTGTTTCTTTACCAAGAACATCACGGAATTTACTATACTCGGCTCCATACCAACTATCAGAACCACAGATAACCAACCGCATAAAATCGAGTTTTTGTTGGCTTTTTTCTAGGTACTGCACAAGGTTTCTTAATACAACTGGTACAAATTCCGCGCAGTCAATTTTGTGTTGACGCATCAATTCATAGAGTTGTTGGGGTTCTAGAAGTATTTCCCTTGGACACAGCACTAACTTTCCACCAGAACACAAAGCCCGAATTAAATCTCCAGAAAAAACATCAAAGGAAAAGCTAGCCATTTGTAAATGACAGCGAACTTGAGAACTTAGTTGATAAGCTTTTTCCCAAGCATAGTAAGCATTAACAAGGTTGTTATGTTGAATCATTACCCCTTTCGATTTACCCGTAGAACCAGAGGTGTAAATCAGGTAGGCTAAATTTTCTGGTTGTACGTTGCTGGTTGGGTTAGATTCTTCTTCGTTAGCAATTAATTCCCAATCTGCATCTAAATATATGACTTTCTCTGCATAGGTGGAAATAGTTTCAACCAGTCGCTTTTGAGTGAGTAGGATATTACAACCCGCATCCTGCAACATGAATTCTAAACGTTGCTGTGGTTGATCTGGGTCTAATGGTACATAAGCACCACCTGCTTTTAAAATACCTAAAAGTGCGATCGCCATTTCTAATGAGCGTTCTACACAAATACCAATTAATTGGTCGGGTATTACTCCTAATTTCTGTAAATAATGAGCGACTTTATTAGCTTGCTGATTTAGTTGTTGATAAGTAAGACTTCTACCTGCAAACTCTACTGCGATCGCCTGAGGTGTTTGCTTAACAATGTTTTCAAATAGCTGATGAAGGCAAATATTTTGGGGATAATCAACTTTGTTGCTATTCCATACTAATAGCTGGTGTTTCTCTGTATCTGTTAACAGTGATAAATCTTTTATTTCACTGTAAGGATGACTCACCATGCCTTGCAACAATGTTTGGAGATGTCCTAACATTCTGTGGATGGTGGCAAAATCAAAGCGATCGCTCTGATAATCTATAACAATTTCTAACTCTTCACCAGGAAGAACACTAACTGTTAAGGGATAGTTAGTGCGATCGACAGTACTAATGCTTTGAACTACTAAATTCCCTTGCCATTCTTTTAAAATCCTGTCTACTGGGTAATTTTCAAATACTAATATGCTTTCAAATAAAGGCATCCCTCTTGGTACTTCACTCCAACCTTGCACTTCTACCAGTGGGCTATATTCATATTGCCTTATTTCTGCTAGTTGTGATTGTAATTTTCTCAACCAAGATAACAAAGATTCTTTAGTATCAATTGTGACTCGTACAGGTAGAGTATTGATAAACATCCCCACTATAGACTCGGCTTTGGCTAAATCTGCTGGACGACCGGAGATTGTTACACCATAAACTACATCTGTTTCTCTACTGTAGCGGCTTAAAAGTAGAGCGTAAGCTCCTTGGACAAGGGTGTTGAGTGTGAGTTGATTCTGTTTTGCTAAAGATTGTAGTGCTGTGGTGGTTGTTTGTGAAAGCTTGATTACTTGCCGATTGTATTTCTCTGGTTGGTTGGATAAGTTTTTATTATTTAAATTAATTAAGGGCGTGGGTGCTGTAAAGCCCTGTAATGACTGTTGCCAAAATTCCTTTGCTTTGTTTAAATCTTGTTGTTGTAACCAACCAATATAATCACCAAAGGAACTCTCTAATAATAAAGGTAAATTTTTACCTTGGCAAAGCGATTGGTAAATTTCTACTACTTCTTTTAAAACTAAAGCTGTTGACCAACCATCTAAAATAAGATGATGTTTACTCCAAACCAAGTAATAAGAATCATCGTTACAGCGAATTAAATTCAGCCGCATTGGGCATGGTTGTGTTAAGTCGAAATTGCAGGTGCGATCGCTCTCCAAAAAATTATGCAATTT